>NZ_PIZL01000041.1:0-142584 GCF_002835515.1 Vibrio sp. vnigr-6D03 | reverse complement strand
CTTAACTGACTGGCATTAGCCCGAAGGCTCTTTTATGTTTTTTGTTAACTAGCGGTTCACTGTAAAACAGATGGTGAATTGCTAACGCTATCAAGCTTGTTGTCAGATAAGAAGTCAGTCACTTGTCTGATCATTTCATTATGGTGATTTTGATCTGCAAAGCCGGAAACCTGTGGGAATATGGCAGTAGAATGACCTGCTGAACTGAATTGAACATACACTTTCGTATTGTCACTTGGTGTTGTGTTCGAACTATTAACCGGGCTTATAGACATTTGATCAGCGATCGGCTTAGTTCCTGCTAACGGCGCTGTTGATACCATATTTGGTACCGTTAAATCACCTTCGACTTGCGATAGGTAAAAAGGCTTATCGTCGATTAAACCTGTCATGTTAATTGGGTCAATACCATCGATAACGGTTTGTACTGCATAAGTAAACTGTAAGAAAGAAGCTTCTAACGTGGTCTCAAGTTTATCGTAAGTGCCATCGGCTGCCATTTGTGTATAACATGCCCCTTGCTCTTTCGAGGTGGAAGTAGAAGTCAAGTTACATTGGCTCGATACGTATGCCTTGTATTCGTCGTTACTGTTGAGCCCCAAATTGTGTTTTATCAGTGGTCCGAAGCTGGCACTTCCCATCAATAAATTACCTATTTGACCCCCAGAGTTCGCAATTGCTGATGAAGTAATGGCAAACAAAGAGTTCAATGCGGTGTCCGTAGATGTATCACCTGTTTGGTGATTTGAAAATGCGGCAGTTGAGGAGCCAACTATCCCACCGAGGGAGTGTCCATATATTCGTGGGGCAGATGTGGATACTAGCGGATTGGCTGCTCCCGCCAGTGGTGTACCTGTAAATGAATTATTTCTTACAGAGTAAGCCAAACTTATCGAAGCCCTTAAACCAAGTAAGTCAAACGTACTTTGTTGTAGGTTATCTCGAGCGACAGGTATATTGCTTAAATTGATGTAGGCTAACGCTGAAGCATTGGCTGATCTTACTGCATCAAGACTCCTTTCACCATGTAGAGGGAGGTCAATAGCAATTACGCCTATACCGCCTCTGGCAAGTTTATCTGCAAAATAATAAGCATTTTCTTTGGCTGAGGTAATACCATGTTGATATATAACAATCGGCATATTTGCAGGAATCGTTGTTGGCGTAAACAGTAAGAAGTTTACCGTTTCCATAGAGCGAATTTTTGCAAAAGGAGTGAAGCGAGTTGGTACTCTTTCAGTATCTAATCGTGAACCATCTGCAAGTGTAATGTTAACACCCACCAGCGATTGCATAAACGCAAACTGCTCAGCGGATGTTGCTGTTGCTAGTGTAGAAAGTGGTGATGGATCTACACCAGCACTTACCAAACTTGCACTTATAGCAGTTGCATCAGCTGAACTTGAAAGCGCGTTAATTAATTTTGCAAGGCTTGGCCCGGCAGCTTCAAAAGGTGCTGTGTTCCAATCTGAACCTTTGCTCAAGAAGTGGGGCAGCTTGACGGTGCCTTTCGTTACATTAACTGTGTTGTTATTTGAACCTGTATACAAACCCGCTAATGAGGTTTGTGTACCCGTAGTACCTACGTACTGAGAAAAGTTTGTATCAGCTTGTAATGCGTCGTCAAAGTCAGCAGTTGCTCCAAACGACAATACAAATGGATTCGTTGAGTCAACACTAGACTCGATTGCATTTCCTTTCCATACCTTCGTCAAATCATTGCTTTGTCCGATGGCAGAACCATAACCAGATTTAGTTGCGAATAGTGATGAGCCAAGAGAATGAGTTGAAAACCAAGAAGAATAAATGATGGATTTCGTGTCAATTGAAGCACCTGCCATATACTGTTCAACACCTTTGACGACTTTTTGTGCTGATGCCAAACTGCCTTCGGTGTAGGTTGTGTTTGAGGTTTTCAGACCTGCGTAGCTTTGAGATGTTCCAATCGGATCGCCATTTTTGTCTAATATTCCGTCGGTCAATGCGAAAATATAATCTGAACTAGGGTCTAAAGGTTGAGTAAAAGTAATAACGATCGAATCTGATGTAGTCGTCGCAACAAATGAACTAATAGCACCAGTTACAGAAGGCGGTGTTGAATCTGTCAGTTTTCCCGAAAGCTTCAATATGGTGATACCTGAAGTTATTGAAGTTCCAGCCGTAAAACCAGTACCTTTAAACCGAAGAGCTATTGGCATACTCAACGACCAACCATCCGCGGTATTCATCGCCGCTAATGGATTGGATAGGGCATCATCTCCGCTAGTAGGTAACTTTAGGGTACCGTCATTTGTGTCCATTAGAAGGGCGCTTGGTGGTGGTACCCAAGCATTGCTGCCCAGCAAAGTAAAGTCGATAGATGTGTTTCTAGACGATAACTCAGTTAAGTATTGTTCTAAGTTTCCTGTTTCATCACCGGTAACTTTTACATCATCACCACATCCAGCCAGTATTGAAGCGGAAATAATGACCGCTAGTAAATTTTTCTTAGTCATTGCGTATACCCTGTCTGAATTAGTTGAATGTGTAATTAACTTGAAGTGCAGTGATGTAAGCAGAACCGGAACTTTCAAAAGTCAGCTCTTGATCGCCAGCATTCGTTTCTTTGAATGTGCCGCTCTTACTTTTAACAAGAGCAAAACCTGCATCAAAAGTGAGATTTTCGCTGTAGGCGTAGGTAGCGCCAGCCGAATACCAAATACGATCAGAATCAGGGATACTTAGTGTCGTTTTTCCTGCTTGTTCATCAAATGCTAAGCCAGCACGTAAAGTCCAGTCGGAATTCATTGTATAAGTTGCACCAGCAGAATAGCGGTTGTTATCAGAGTAATCCTCTTCCTTTAAGAAGCAGATCCCGTCATTTAAATCACAATCAGGGCTTGTTGCTCTGAGTTCTTTAAATTTATTCCACATGGTGCGTTGCCAGCTATAATGTACAGCCCATTGGCTGTCTAGCTGATGAAAGCCCGATAACTCAACGATATCAGGCAACTCGATTTTTAGCTGGCCCTTAACTGGATTTTTGCTCGAATCAGAAACTCTTGTACCGCCGTGATCAGTGAATTTTCCATCGTCAAAATCCAATTTAACAGAAGATCTATAACCGAAACCAAATCTATGGTTTTCATTGACTTCGTATAGAGCACCAATATTCCAACCGAACGCAAAGGTTGTACCTTCCATTGAAATTAATTTGTCTGATGCGCTACCGCCAATAAATGGGTACAGCGAACCTTTATGGCGATCCAATTCTGCTATGGCATAAACTAGGTTTACACCTGCACCGACACTGAAGTTGTCGTTAACGCGGTAGGCAATATTCGGGTTTAGATTAACAGAAGCAAGAGAAGTATTACCTGACATATCGCCTGCTGCAATTGTGTCTGGGTAATCCGTGCCCACACCATAAGTTGTAAAAAGACCTACACCCCAAGCCCACTTATCATCAATTGGACTGATGTAATAAGAAGCAGGGACAAACTGCATTGGAGCAACATCTTTGGAATATTGATTGTTGGTTACGTCATTCACATCGACTTCAGGGTCGACGATAGAAATGGCACCAGAGGCTTGAGCTTTTTCAAAAAGTGTCATTGCTGCTGGGTTGCGTGCAAGTACGCTGGCGTTATCGGCTACTGCAGCCTCACCAGAAAATGCGCGCCCTAAACCAGAAGCCGAGTGCTCAGCAACCTGGAATCCGGCTGCATTTACATTACACGCAAACAATATGGATATTGTAAGCAGAGAGCAGTGCTTAATTTTCATCCTTGGTCCCCTTGGGTAAGACTTGTATTTATATGAGTGGGATTAGCCATTTTGGCTATGGTTAATCTTAGAGATATGTTTCCGATTTGTTAAACAGTTGTTTAAATCATTAGTATGAAATGAGAGGTGAGTGGGATTTTATGCGACGCAAGAAAGGATTACTACTAGGGATTTTAAAAATTACAAACACATATGTGACTCAATTAACATAATTGAGTCAATGGGTTAATTAACGAGCGATAAAAAAGTCTTATTACTCGTTGTATCAATGAGTTAACTGCAGTTTGGTTTGTTACTGATCGTACCAGTGAGTATTTTGATTCGATTTGAAAGGTTAGTGATCCTAGTAGAATTCGACGGGTGGGTTGAAAGCAACTCCGGTGGATTACTTCCGCCAGAAGCAACGGCCATATTCTTCCAGAGCTCTACACTTTGGTAAGGATCAAATCCGGCTTTTGCCATTAGGTCTAGCCCAAGTATGTCGGCTTCAGACTCTTGGCTTCTACCATAAGGCATTAAAACTCCATACTGCACACCAACACCTAGCACACCCATTGCTAAACTTTGGTACTCTGAATTTTGTAGACTGATGTTTGTTAATTTCAAACCTGCATTAGCTAGCTGCGAGCTAGACAATCGTTCATTACCATGGTCAGCTAGAACGTGTGCTATTTCGTGCCCAATAACGGCTGCAAGTTGGTCTTGGTTTTTTGCGACTTTGAGTAAACCAGTGTAAACGCCAATTTTCCCACCAGGTAACGCAAATGCATTAACTTGATCACTCTCGAATACAACGACCTCCCACTCCTTGAAGTTGGGTTGAGGGGGAATAGATTTGGTTATGGAGTCGGTAACGCACCGTACATAAGCGTTTATTTTGCTATTATCGCTAATCTTTTCTTTTTCTTTCATCTGTTCGAATGAACTAGCACCTAAATTAGCCATATCATTTGAAGAAAAGAGAAGCAGTTGATCACGACCAGTAGGTGAAGTAGTGCAAGATGCGATCATCGTTGTGGTAGTTAATGCGATAGCAATCCGTTTTAACATTATAAACGGGCTCCATGTTTATTTTTCTGATTTTTTAAATTATATCACTTCAAGCAGGACAATTTGAATGACACTACAAGAAAGTATATGGAAGAAAGACATCAGTCTCGACATTTTAAATGCGTCGTCTAAAAACACGCTCATGGAACATTTGAATATTGTATATACCGAGATCACTGGGAGTAGTATCAGTGCGACTATGCCAGTAAGTTCCATTACTCACCAGCCATTTGGCATGCTTCATGGTGGCGCGTCTGTTGTGTTAGCCGAATCGCTTGGTTCTATTGCGGCTAACTTTGCGGTTGATGATGAACGCTATTGTGTCGGTTTAGATATCAACGCCAATCATGTACGTGCCATGCGAAAGGGAACAGTGACAGGGACAGCAAACCCATTGCACTTAGGGATTTCAACACAGGTTTGGCAAATAAACTTGGTTGATGAGCAAGACCGTTTGGTTTGTACCAGCCGTTTAACGATTGCAGTAAAAACTCGAAAAGGCTCGGCTTAATGGTTATCTCCTTTAAAAGCGGAAAAGTAATAGCAACACTTCACGAAATTGTCGTCAAGATTGATGGCGATCACTGTACCACGCTGCACTCACAGGTTGATGCGATTACGCTTATAGGCAAGGGTGCCAATGTCATAACGTCTAATAGTTCGGAAACAAAGTGGTCGGTAAAACTTGATAATGAGGAACAACTTAAGGAACTTTCGGCGCATATTGGGATCCATATTCAGTAATTGATATTTATCGAAATCACTGAATCTGGAGAGGTTTTCTTGGTGTAGTGCTTTAGTTAGCGCAATGATAAAATAAGGAAATTCGTTGTTCCTTCTTCCTGGAGAGTTTTCCCCATTATGAGTAGCCCACGCCTTCGAAGCCAGTTTGAAACGTTATTCGAGCATTACAATGGAACCGACAGTAACGTTCAATTGGAAGACATCACCGAAATTTTGTTTTGCACTCGCCGAAATGCGCGAATTGTACTGAATAAGCTTGCCGAAGAAGGTTGGATAGAGTGGCATCCAGCAGCTGGTAGGGGGAAGCTTTCTCAGCTCCTTTTCCGGAGAAACAAGCAAGATGTGAGTGAAAACTTAGCCAAGCGCTATTTAGAAGAAGGGAAAATAGGTCAAGCTCTTAATGTTTTGGAGCGCGATGCCACACGGTTAACCCAAGTAATACAAGATTACTTAGGGCTACAACATCAAGAAGGTCAGCAGGTGGTGCGATTACCGTATTACCGCGCACTGAAAATGCTAAACCCCCATAAACCTACACGTCGTTCCGAACAGCATATTATTAGACAAGTATTTTCAGGGCTAACCAAGCTTGATGAAAATGAACAGGTTCAAGGTGATCTAGCGCACGATTGGGAAATGATCACTGCGAAACATTGGCGTTTTTACATTCGTCCGGGGGTCCGTTGTCACAATGGGAATTTGCTGACGTCGCAGGATGTTGTACAAAGCCTCTCGCATTCAGCGCGTTGTTCGATGTTTGATCATATTGATAAGGTAGAAGAGGTGTCCGCCTACGTTGTTGATATCCATCTTTCCATGCCAGACTGGCACCTGCCGTTACTACTCACTGAAACCAAAGCTAAAATACTGCCTTCAAATCAATTACCAGACGATCAAATGGATCGTATGCCAATTGGCACTGGTCCTTATCGGGTAATACTTAATGATGATAAACGGTTAGTTTTGGAAGCCTTTGATGGGTATTTTGGATTTAGACCGCTCATCGATAAGGTCGAAGTTTGGGTAATTGACGAAACCTATTCAACACTTGTTTATCCCAGCCTCCAGCACCCAACTAAACCGGCTCATCGCGATCATGAAGATGTCGAACTTGACCCCGGTTGTACCTATTTATTATTGAACCTAAAGCACGGGTTGGCGAAAGATAAGCGATGGGCAAACTATTTTTGTTCACGTTTAAACTGTTTCAACGTATTCGAACTTATGCCAAAAGATAAGATTGTGGAACAAGGGCTCTTACATGCGCATGGATTAAAGCCCGGTTGGTTCCACTGTCACCCAGTGCCTGCAGAACCCGTCCCTTCCAAAGGCACTGTTGTAAAAGTGGCATATCACTGTTTCCACCCTGGTTTTAAAATGTACGCTAAAGCCATTGAGGAGTTGCTTAAAAAAGACGGATTGACGGTTGAATACATTCGATACGATGTAGAACCCGAGTGTATGGAAGACATTGATGTTTGGATAAAACCAATGGGGATTAGCACAAATAGAGACGATGGATTGTTAGGTTGGTTTTTAAGTTACGGCGACATCCACAATATGTGCAAGCCAGAGCAGTTCGAAAAATGGCGATCATTAATTAATACTTGGCGCGCAGAACCCGATAGCGCATTCCCCGCAAAACAACTGGGAAAAGAGTTAGTAGAAAGCCAAGTCGTGATTCCAATGTTTCACGGATGGTTAGGGCTAAGCAAAGATCAATGTGGCTCACTACAAAATGCAAAAACTAATGCGCTAGGGTGGTTTGACTTTAGCAACGTCTGGGTGAAGCCAGATACCGTTATGCCAGATGTATCGAAGTAGGGTCTACGTAAAACTTTCATTAACAGGCTAATTCAGAGGATTACAAAGATAACTTCTCGCTGAGCCAAGTATCTTGGGTTACTTGGGTATATTCCATATGATTATAAAACCAGCGAAAATAGGCTGGTTTTATAATTGTAACGAGGCGATGATGAGGTTAATCATGATGAATGGATTAGCTTGATGCCTTCAATACAAACTCAACTTTATATACTTTTTGCAATGACCGCCTTTGCGGGTAATTCCGTGCTCTGTAGGCTTGCACTAGCAGATGGAAAGATTGACCCAGGCACTTTTACTTCTATACGGCTTATTTCTGGCGCAATCACATTGTTTATATTGGTTATGCTGAGCAACAAAACCAGACGCTCTTCATTGCTTTCAAATGAATTCAGTCTCAAAGGCAGCCTTCTTCTTTTCGGTTATGCTATTACTTTTTCATACGCCTATATTGACCTTTCAACCGGAAGCGGTGCGCTTATATTGTTTGGGTTAGTGCAGCTTACCATTATCTTTACCTCACTTGTCCAAGGCATAAAAATGCGTTTTCTAGCACTAGTGGGTATGGCCGTTTCTTTTGCAGGTTTAATCATTTTACTTCTTCCTAGTGCTACTCAGCCAGATTTCACTAGCGCGTCACTCATGGCGATATCTGGCGTATGTTGGGGATGGTATACTCTTCACGGTAAAAGCAGCCAAACACCTCTCATTTCGACTCAGCTCAATTTTATAGGGGCGTCGATTCCAATATTTCTTGTATTACCTTGGATTATTGATTGGAATGGTACAACGCAAGAGGGTGTCGTTTATGCAGTACTGTCTGGAAGTGTTGCCTCAGGTGTTGGATACGCAATATGGTATCTTGCAGTTAAGGAGCTTTCTGGTCTTCAGGCTGGCGTAGTACAGCTTTCTGTGCCAGTAATTGCTGCTTTTGGAGGTCTTGTGTTTGTAGGAGAAGCTATAACAATTTGGTTTGCAGTATCCTCTGTTTTAGTACTTGGGGGAATTGGGCTGACACTTTTTTCTCGAAACTAGTGAAATTCACAGAAACAAGTGCCACCGCAGCTGTACTGCTTCACACCTATTCTAACCAACATTAAGTGAGTGTTTCGTGGCGAAACCCAATAAAAAGCAACCAACAAAAACGGTTGATGTTTTTTGTTCAAAATGCCGAACAAAGCTCTACAAATATCGAAAGGGCGGAAAGAGATCCCTTGTAAAGTGTTTTATCGAAAGGATAGTTGAAGACTACACGCACACATCATGTACATGTCCCAGCTGTGGGATAGAGTTCGCACGACAAACCATCATTCGAGGTGTCCCTGCGAACAAGATGATTGGCGGTAAAGTGTTTGCAAAATAAGATGTTTGAAAAACAACGTTTGTGCATTTACCACCCAAAAAATTAAAAAACGAAATAACGTAAAATCTTTAGAAGGAAACGCTTAAATGTCTGACTCTGAATTTTGTATAGTACTTAGTACTGTAAATAATGACGTGGTTAAGAGAAAGGTCATTAATGGCTTACTTTCCGAAAGATTATCCGCTTGTATCCAAGTGATGCCTATCGAGAGCTACTATGTATGGGACGACAAGGTGTGCCAAGATGACGAGCAATTGCTGATAATTAAAACTCAATCCAAACTGTATAAAAGAATCGAGAATACCATCAAGAAGCTGCACAACTACGATGTTCCGCAAATTGTACAGCTTCCAATCGAATCTGGTTTACCTGACTACTTAGAATGGGTGAAAAATAACACCGTTGGCTAAACTCTGTTGACCGCAATAGAGTTCTCGAGGCTCTTGTATTTGTATAAGAATACCCCTAAAGCAGTTACTGCACCCAGGGTGTCGCACAGCATGTCACGTTGTGCATCCCAGATGTCACCTTGTGAACCTAAAAACGCAATCCCCTCATCCCCGCCAGCTAGATCGGCATACCACCACTCAATGATCTCATAAGCCGCAGCCACGCTCATTATTGCAAACAAGCCAAATAAAGATGAGACGACAAGAGAGGCGTGACCTTTTCTATACAAGTATTCGGCAATTGGGTAAGCCCAAAATCCGATAGAGAAGTGTGCCACGCGATCGTAATGATTGCGTTCTGATCCAATTAGGTTGTTAAACCAATCGAACGGGACTTCTGCAAAGGTATATTTCGCCCCTATGGTGTGCATGAATAGCCAAACGAACATAAATAGGTAAGCCGTGTTACTAAATTGGAATTTTTGGTAGGTCAAAACAATAAGAAGAAATGCGAGTATCACAGGAATAATTTCTGCTGTCCAAACAGCCCAAGAGGCGGGGCTAATCATAGAGAAGGCTAAAATAGCTATGTAATTGATGGACAAGAGTGCGAGTAATCGATTTTTTAAAATTAAGCGCATGGAGTTCATTTTCTCACCTTATATACTAAATCAACAACGCAATTATACATACAATCGAACACTGTGCAATTGTGGATTTTTAGAGAATTATGGATAGAGAACGGAAATTAATTGTTTGATGTTTATACAAAAATGTTTCAAGGAAGGGGGCGGGTGTTACATCCGTATTTGAGATTTTGATCCGAAAAAACAACTAGAAAATGAATTAAACACTTAACTTATAACCACTTACATAACTAAATTGTTCGACTTTACCTCAAAGCACATGATTCATCGCTTAAAAAATTATTACAAATGATAATTGCATCGCTTTTTATAAAGAAAGTACATTGGAAATCTATTTTGTGTATAAAATTCTGTAATAATCGCTGGTTTGGGGTGAAGAAATCTAAAATTCACCTATAAATTCCGCACTTATCACTTAAGGAATAGAGTTAATTTAGAATTTCATAGATGGAATTTACTATTGGCTCAATATAAAGATATGGAGATTAATATGAAGTTAAAGAAATCCGTATTGGCGCTTGCAGGTGCAACAGCATTGCTAGGCGGTCAAGCTTTCGCATCTAACGACAAACTGACTTTGGGTATTTCACAATTCCCTTCTACTCTTCACCCTGTTATCGATAGCATGGTTGCTAAAACCTACACCCATGGCTTTACACACCGTGGCACTATCGGATTTGATCAGCAATGGAAGCTGACATGTTTTCTTTGTGAAGAGGTACCTACTTTTGAAAATGGCCTAGCAGTTGTTGTTGATCGTCCTCACGCGAAAGAGGGTGAAAGCAAGCAAGGCGTAAAGATGACCGTAAAATTCAAAAAAGATCTTTTCTGGGGTGATGGTACGCCAATCACAACAAAAGATGTTGAGTTTTGGTACGAAGTTGCAACTTCACCTGATGTTCAAGGAAATGCAGGTCTTTCAACATATCAGCACATGGAAAAGCTTGAGATTGTAGATGACCACACGGTAAACGTTTATGTAGACCGCGTTTCTTACAAATATAACGCTTACTACATTCCTGATGCGTTACCACGTCACTTAGAAGAATCTATCTTTCAGTCAAACCCGAAAGAATACCACTTAAATACAAAATACATTACAGAGCCAACACACTCAGGCTTGTACAATGGTCCCTACACAATCAAAAACATCAAACAAGGCCAATTCGTACAGCTAGGTTTGAATGAGCACTGGAAAGGCAAACAGCCGCATTTCGGTAAGGTAACCATTAAAACCGTTTCAGATACACAAGCGCTTCAAGCAAACTTGTTATCTGGTGACGTAGACTTCATTCCAGGTGAAATGGGTCTGACTCTTGACCAAGCGCTTCAATTTGAGAAGAAGTTTGGTAACAAGTACAACGTAGATATTCGCCCAGCGGCGGTATACGAGCACCTAGACGTGCAACTTCAAAACGAACACTTACAAGATGTACGCGTTCGTCAAGCTCTACTGTTCGGTCTTGATCGCGAATTGTTGACGAATAAGCTATTTAATGGAAAAAACCAGGTAGCGAGTTCAAGCGTCAGTCCGTTAGATACGTCGTTTGACCCTAATACGCCTTCATATAACTTCGATCCAGAAAAAGCCAAAGCCCTTCTTAAAGATGCTGGCTATAAGTTGGTGAATGGTGTCCAAATGAAAAACGGCAAGCCATTAGAAATCGAATTTATGACAACCTCTGGCAACAAGACACGTGAACTTGTACAGCAGTTTGCTCAAGGGCAATGGAAAAAGGTTGGTATTAAAGCGGTCATCAATAACCAAACTGCTCGTGTATACTTTGGCACAACGCTGAACGAACGTAAGCACAAAGGTTTGGCGATGTTCGCATGGGGTTCTTCACCTGAGCAGCTTCCAAGAACGATGTTTCATTCCGAGTACATTCCAACGAAAGAAAATGGTTGGTCTGGACAAAACTATGCGGGTTACCAAAGTGAAGAAATGGATAACCTAATTAACCAAATCGATGCTGAGTTAAACTTCGAAAAACGTATGGAGCTATGGAAGAAATTCCAAAACCTATACGCGACAGATTTACCAGCATTGCCTCTGTACTACCGTTCAGACAGCTTCATTATGCCTAAATGGCTAAAAGGTGTGGCTCCAACTGGTCATCAAACGTATTCAAGCTTCTGGGCTGAAAACTGGACTCGTGCAGAATAAGCGATTGGAATGTCTATGAGTGAAGTAATACTAGACGTTCGCAATATGAGTGTGGCCTTAGGGCCGCACTTAGCTGTAAAGGATGTCAACTACCAAATCAAAGCTGGTGAAATTCTAGGTATTGTTGGAGAGTCGGGCTGTGGCAAGTCTCTTACATCATTATCTGTTATGGGTTTACTGGATAAAAAATTAAAGCTGTCTGGCGAAATTCTTTTCGAAGGTGAAAACCTCGTTGGAATGCCAGAAAAGCGTTACCAACAAATCCGTGGTGAAGGTATTGGAATGATATTCCAAGAACCAATGACCGCACTAAACCCAGTTGTTACTGTGGGTGAGCAAGTCGCGGAAATGTTCATCATTCATGAAGGAGCTTCAAAACCAGAAGCGATGAACCGAGCAATTGAAATGCTCAAGCAAGTTCATATTCCTTATCCAGAAAAGAGAGCCAAAGCATTTCCGCACGAGCTATCAGGCGGAATGCGCCAACGCGTAATGATTGCAATGGCGCTAGCATGTAAGCCTCGAGTTCTGATTGCAGATGAACCAACAACGGCTTTAGATGTTACGGTTCAAGCTCAAGTGCTCGATTTGCTAGAAGAGTTACGTGAAACCACTGGAACGGCGATTCAGTTTATTAGCCATTCGCTTGGAGTTGTTTCTCAAATTTCGGACCGTGTAATGGTTATGTATGCTGGTCAAGTTGTTGAACTAGCAGATGTAAACGAAATTTTTGATAATCCTCAGCATCCGTATACTCAAGCACTACTGGACACTATTCCACGTGTTGGTGTTAATGTTGATCGATTGCCCGCGATTCCAGGAAGCGTACCTCCGTTGGATCAGCGTGGTGATAACTATACGTTCCGCGACCGCTGTCCTGAACTCTTCGACCATTACGTTGATGTTGCAAAACAGCGTCAACTTAGCAAAGGAGGCGTATCCTAATGGCTCTTTTGGAAGTTAAAAATCTACAAAAACGTTATGTACTTGATGCGGGATCGATGTTTGGTGGTGAACCACAATATCTTCACGTTACTAAGAATATTTCTCTGAAGCTTGAACCGGGTAAAACGCTCGCTGTCGTTGGCGAATCTGGTTCAGGTAAATCGACCTTGGGTCGAATGGTCAGCATGTTGGAAGTGCCGGATTCCGGCGATATTTACCTATCAGGGCAAGAGATTTCGCGTCTTAGTGCGAGAGCGCAACGTCCACTACGCCAACGTATTGGATTGGTATTCCAAGACCCGTATTCTGCACTAAACCCACGTATGCCTATTCTTGCATCACTCATCGAACCTATGAAAGTGAACGGAATTGGCAACAAAGAAACTCAGCGCGCCCGTGCTTTGGAAGTACTTGAGTGGGTAGGGATGCGTGAAGACGTTCTGACCAAGTATCCTCATGAATTTTCTGGTGGTCAAAGACAGCGTATTGCTATTGCGCGTGCACTGATGCTTAAACCAGAACTCATCATTGCAGATGAGCCTCTGTCTGCACTGGATGTATCTGTTCAGTCTCAAATCCTTAATTTGTTTAAAGATCTTCAAGAAGAGCACGGCATTGCCTTTTTCTTCATTAGCCATGACATGGCGGTGGTTTACCACCTTGCACACGAAATTGTCGTTATGAAAGCTGGCGAAATTGTGGAGCAAGCAACAAAAGAAGAATTTTTTGCAAGTCCAAAACACCCTTACAGCCAGGAACTGCTGAACGCAGTACCGGACATTGGAAACGCTCGTCGTCGAAATCAATCGGAAAGGAAATCGGCGTAATATGGCAAGCAAGATTAAGAAGCTGAAAAAACAGCTCGGACGTTAATATGACTAGCTTTTTTATTTCACGGATACTGCAAATGCTATTGGTGCTTTTATTGGCCTCATTTGCAGCTTATAACCTCATGGGACTAATGCCAGGCGATCCTATTGATCTATTGGCCCAAAGTGACCCAAATATTACATCTGAAGACATTGCTCGCCTGAAGGCTGAACAAGGGTTGGACAAACCTGTTTATGTTCGTTACTTCGTGTGGCTGGGTGATGCACTACAGGGTGATTTAGGTTACTCACGCATGTTCTCCCAACCAGCCATCGATGTTCTTTGGGATGCGATGAAAAATACCTTGGTATTGGTGGGAAGTGGCACTTTACTCTCGATTTTTATTGCACTACCTATTGGTATCATTTGTGCGGTGAAGCAAAACAAAGCAACGGACTACATTATTAGTGGTCTCACGTATGTTTTCCTTTCAACGCCAGCCGCGTGGTTAGCGCTTATGCTCATCATGATTTTCTCAGTCGTATTCCCAATCTTCCCAGCAGGAGGAACCGGTGAAGCCGACGGAGTGGAGGGTCTTGATAAGTTAGAGTACATGATCTTACCTATCTTGAGCTTAACGCTGCTAAGTATTGCCTCTATTTCTCGTTTCATGCGATCCAGCATGCTTGAAGTATTCAGACAAGACTTCGTTAGAACAGCAAAAGCTAAGGGTGCGTCTTCGACTCGAGTTTTGTTCAAGCACTGTATTAAGAACGGCATGCTTCCAATGATTACTGTTTTAGCTATGGATGTAGCAGCACTTATGAGTGGCGCTGTTCTTACTGAAACAATCTTTAGCTGGCCTGGAATTGGAAAGCTCACCGTTGATTCAATTAACGGCAGTGATTACAACGTTGCAATGCTGTGTTTCATGGTTGCTACCACGGCAATTCTCGTCATGAACTTCATTGCGGATATTCTTTATTCTAAAGTTGACCCACGAATCGACCTGACAAAAGGGGGTAATAAATGAGTCACGTTGCTAAACGCAGTCAAAACCCTTGGGTACAGGTCGCGCAACGCTTGTACCGTCACAAGCTAGCGATGGTTTCCATGTTTTTCTTAGCGGCTCTAACCATTGTTTGTTTCAGTGCAAACCCGATTGCAGGTTGGTTAGGTGTCGATCCGTACGCTGATGATCTATTCAGCCGTTTTGAAGCGCCTGATGAAGATAATATTCTTGGAACGGATGAGCTTGGTCGTGATATTTTCACACGACTGCTTCTCGGCGGTCAGGTTTCTCTCACCTTTGCCTTTATGGCAGCCATTGCGACCTCTGTAATTGGTACTATATTAGGTGTTGTTGCGGGTTACCACGGTGGAAAAGTTGATGCATTCATTATGCGTGCAGCTGATTTCATCATCAGTCTTCCAGGTATTATGCTGCTGATTCTTATCCAAAGCATTGATATGACCAAGCTGGGCTTTTCAGAAGAACTTGTCCGTTCAGACAGCTTCAGTATCTACCGACTGGTTGTTGTACTTTCCTTACTTGGGTGGCCGTTTGCGGCTCGTCTTGTGCGTTCGAATACACTTTCTGTGAAGCATAGAGAATATGTACAAGCTGCAATAGGTTACGGTGCGAGTAGCTGGTTTGTTATGACACGCCACATTGTGCCAAACGTAATCGCACCGGTAATCACTGCAACGACATTGGGTATTGGTGGTGCAATTTTGACAGAGAGTGCACTTAGTTTTCTAGGTTTTGGTATTAACCCGCCAACTCCGTCATGGGGTAACATGCTTCAGAATGCTCGCGAAGCAATGTGGAGCTATCCAATGGCAGCGGTATACCCAGGTATCATGGTTTTATTCACAGTTATCACTATTAACTTTCTGGGTGATGGCTTACAAGAAGCGATTGATCCTAAATCGTAACGCACTCGCTTAGAAAATAATTCTTAACGAAATCCAAAGGCAGTCATTGTTGTGACTGCCTTTTTTGTTTTCTAACAAAACGTTCTGAATTAAAGAATAGCCAGAGGTAGATGTAAATGAGTTGTTTGTCACATATATTGGTTAAACAAAGTCGAGTATGCATTCAAATGTTTGTCTTGAGTCACGTAGATGTCTAAACTTTTAACCTTCCAATAACCTTTGTACCCAATAAAAGTAAAGACAGTCATGAAATTAGAAACTGTAGATTATCGTTCTCCAGATGCAGCCGAGCAATTTGTTAAATCCCTACGTGAAACAGGTTTTGGCGTGCTGAGCAACCATCCTATTCAAAAAGAACTTGTAGAGTCGATTTACGACAATTGGTACAAGTTTTTTCTGACAGATGAAAAAGCGCAATATCAATTTAATGTTGATACGCAAGATGGCTATTTTCCGCCAAGCGTGTCAGAAGTTGCGAAAGGACACACCGTAAAAGACATCAAAGAATATTTTCATGTCTACCCGTGGGGGCAAATCCCGCCTTCGCTAAAAGAGCAAATTCTAGACTACTACCAGCAAGCCAATGCTTTTGCTCAAGAACTATTGGGCTGGGTTGAAGCGCATGCCCCGGTTGATGTTCAAGAGAAATTCTCTATTCCATTGTCTGAGATGATCAACGGTAGCGAGCAAACTTTGCTGCGCGTGCTTCACTATCCACCGATGACTGGTAGCGAAGAGCCGGGAGCGATACGCGCTGCTGCGCATGAAGACATCAACCTGCTCACCGTTTTACCCGCAGCAAATGAGCCAGGGCTACAAGTTCAAGGTAAGGATGACGAGTGGTTAGATGTGCCTTGTGATTTTGGTAACTTGATCATTAACATCGGTGACATGCTTCAAGAAGCATCAGGTGGTTATTTTCCGTCGACAACGCATCGAGTGATCAACCCAACAGGTGAGCAACAAACGCATTCGCGTATTTCATTGCCACTTTTCCTACACCCGAAGCCAGAGGTTGTTTTGTCGGATAGACACACTGCTGGAAGTTATCTAACGGAACGTTTACGCGAACTCGGTGTAATCTAAGAAATGTAGCCGAGTCATTTAACCTCAGCTTTGGATAGGCATTTTTTATCCAGAACTGAGGTTACTTAAGATTTGTCTTAACCCAATACCTTTCAATCACTTCATTAAACACAGAAGAGTACACTTTAGAGTGATATTGCCCGCCATTCTTCTGGATCACTCGCTGCGAAGCGGCATTTTCTTCACTTGTCGTCAGCAACAACTCCGATATTGAGAGTTGTGAGGCAACGTCAATTGCCTTTGCCAGCATATCGGTAGCATAGCCATAGCCACGAAAAGACGGCGCGATGTCAAAGCCAATGTGTCCTAGCTCGTTTCTATGAAAATCAGTGTCTAAACTGTGTCGAATTCTTATTGTTCCTACAATGTTTCCTTTTTTATTCAAGTACCATCGATGTGAACAGGGAACGTATCCATCTTTTAAATTAACGCCTTGTTCTTCATCTAACAGGTTTTTGATGTACCGATTAAAATCCTCAATGTTTTCACCGTAAAAGTCGCAGCTTAATGGGTCGTTAACTAAAATATCATCGTAAAATGCAACAAAGGCATCTAGGTAGGCATTATTCGGCTGTACTAGCATAGGAATATAAGTGTCTGATTCGAAATCTTAGAGCAACAACTATCATAATACTGAGCTGTATACAAATTGAAATCTGTGATGCTGGTTAACGTATAAAGAATGACAAAATCTTCTCTATAGCTTTGAATGTAAGTAGTAGATTAAATAAGAGCGCTTATGTCGAACAACGATTTAATTCATAGCCATGACCCACACATGGAAAACCCATTAGTGTGGCCGATTATGGAAGTGTTGAAAAAGAAACACGAAGGCTGGAAAGTCCATACTTTAGCTTCTCATTTATCTGAGTTGGGTATTATTCCTTTCTTGGACTCTTCACCAGAAAAAGACTTATTTAAGCGTAACTTCTTAATGATGAACGCATTATATCAATTGCAAGAGACGCTATACCCAGACGCTTGGGTACAAGTTCAAGCAATGGACATTCAACTGAAAAATGACACGCAAACTCGCGAATATGAAATTGATGTTGAAGATCCTCTCCGCGATTACTACACAGACTGGAGTAATTACGAGGCAGAAAATGGTGAAGTAAAAAGGCTACTTAACGAATTTTGGACTCGATACCGAAATTTTGTCGGTTCTCACAGCGGAGATATGACTCGCCAAAAAGCACTTAGATTGTTTGAATTGGACGATACCTCTACGCAAACGGAAATCCGCAAGCAATGGCGCAGAATGGCGCTAAAATGGCACCCAGATAGAGAAGGGGGCAACACAGAAAAATTTCGAACACTGTGTGAAGCTTGGCACTTGTTACGAGATTAATGCGTTATCGACGTACTTCTTATGACGAGCGGATCAATGAAATCCGCTTTTTACCTGATACCTGTATTAACCAAGAGCATTCAAATACTACAGGGGTTGCTTTTTTCCTTCATTTCCTGCCTTCTCATTGGCATGGAATCGATCAGCTGATTGATAAAAGCCCAATCTGTGACTTTTCCCCATCGATACTTTTCTTCTCCGTCCTTCCCAATCAGTATTGCCGTGTGTGATTGTTTGTCTACTTGATATAACTTAGCCAATTTCGAAACGTCAAATTCGCGCTGAAGCCATTTAGGTGCAGTAAAACCGTCTTGAGTCATAACAAGAGTGACAATGTCACGTGTCTTAAGTGAGCATTCGTTTGTTAGTGTTTCAAACAAAAATTGTTTTACGTATTCATCTTCAGAAGGTGCGAAATACAAGATACTTCGGTGTGTCCAATGGCTTTGATGGGCAGGGTATGCATGAAGACTAGCACTGCTGATAACAGTTACTAGTAGAATGAATAAACGCAGCATTGTCATACCTCCGTGTCAGACCAATTTGTCTGATTTTGCGGGTCTCACTGCGAGAGCACCAAATCTGTGCACGCTGTAAGATTCTACAATTATGGTTCTTATACGAAGATGTCGCTGGGAATAGCGGTATTAAAGTCGAGATTTTCAAAAAATTCTGTATGCTGTTGCCTTCAACACATATATGGATACCGTCGTGGAAAAAGAAAATCAAAAAGAGAAAATTGCCATTTTGGTTGATGTACAAAACGTGTACTACACCACCAGAGAGAAATTTAGAAAAAACTTTGATTACAACGAATTTTGGTGGAGAGCGACAAATGGACGTGAAGTTGTTTACGCCAATGCCTATGCCATCTCAAGCCAACAAGAAAAGCAGCGACAGTTTCATCATATCTTAAGAGGAATAGGGTTTAATGTTGTCCTAAAGCCCTTTATTCAAAGAGCAGATGGCAGTACAAAAGCCGATTGGGATGTAGGCATTGCCATCGATGCGATAGAAATTGCACCGGAGGTGGATACGATTGTATTGCTTTCGGGAGATGGTGACTTTGACATACTTGCAAAACGTATTTGCGAAAAATACAAAAAGCGAGTGGAAGTCTACGGAGTTAGAGCACTGACCGCTCAATCGCTTATAGACAGCGCCACTCAATACTTTCCAATAGAAGATGACATGCTTCTTTAACTGTTAGACTCTTCTTCCGCGACGGTCGCTGAATCTGTTTGTACTTGTTCTTCAGCTTCAAGCTTGGCGCGTTCGGCTTTAGAAATGTATTTCGGTTTATTGCTCTTGTGCAGTTTTGAATTTTTCTTTTTCTGCTTATTTTTCAGAATCTGATTTATCTTCTTTTTCCGGTTCATTGCTGTATTCCGTCGACCTTGTTAAGGACGCGCAGAATACAGCGATAGGCGTGTTTTTACAAACTTAATTGTCAGCCGCCAGCAACAAGCGTTGGCTTGTGTCTAGCGCTCGAAATTAACATGTAAATGCTGGTTGCCAGTAAAGTAACAAACAAGTAACCCATTAGCCCTTCCTCGTTGGTTAAGAAGGTGTCTGCAACCACCGGACCTAATACAGACCCAACACTGTAGCTAAACAGCATCACTTGCGTTGCAGAGACGATGTAGTTGTCTCCTAAGTTATCGCAACCTAGATTTATTGCGACAGGATAAAGAGCAAAACTTGCCATACCCAATACAAACAACGCACCAGCTAAAATAGATCGGGAATCAAATACCGCAATAAGCGCAATTGCGAATGCGCCCAATAAGCTGAATAGCGCCAGCAATAATGTTCTTCCAGCGTGCTTAATTAGCCAAGAGGCGATGGGTTGAACAAGCATACCTCCTAAAATGATTAAAGCCATTAAGCTGCCAATTTGATTCAGCCCAACGTTTCTATTGGTCAACTCTAGAGGCATGAGCCCATAAATAGCCCCCAACACTAGCCCTGATACCACGCAGCCTACGAGTGCAGGTTTACTTAAGTGCATGATCTGCTTTAACGACATAGCGTCGTGTTGTTCACATTCTGGTTGAGTGGATTGGATAACCACTAAGGCAATCGCAGCCAACACCATCAGTGACAAAATAACTGCAAACGGTAACACTCCCGTTACGCCAAACACGTTGATACCCAATTGCCCTAGGGAAGAGCCTCCATATAGAGACATCATGTAGATTCCCAATCTTTTCGCTCTTCCGGATGCATCTCCTGCAAGTAGCCAAGATTCCACGATGACAAAGATACCAGCGACAGCTATCCCCGCGACTAGGCGCGAAAACATCCACACTTCAGCTTGTGGAAATACTGGCAAAAGCGCAATGGTGCTACTAAGTATTGCCAAGCACAAAAGGAATCCTTTACGGTGCCCGGTTTTCGCAACCAAAGGTTCTATCGCTGTTGCCCCGATGAGTAAGCCGGCATAGAAACTGCTCGCGACCCAGCTTGCAATATCGGAACTCATACCGTACTCGTTCAACATCAAAGGGATGATGCTCATCAAGTAGCCTGATGCGATAGCAAACAAAGACAGCGCGACCACTGGAGCGACGATTTTTAGTGGTGCAGTAGAGGTGTTTTCCAATGCCGGAATCTCCTGAAAAATAGGTTAGTTAGGAGCGGCGACTATCGGATTTTAAGAGGTTTTAGTAAAACGAAAAATATTGATCCTTACGACAAATATTTTTTTGATTTAGGAAGAACAAAAAGCCCCATTGAAATGACTATTCAATGGGGCTTTTCAAGTAGTTTCAGATTTGAATTATTTCACTAAGGCTTGGTTGAGCCATTGATCAAACTGAGATTTTGGTAACGCACCATTAATAACATCAACTCGCTTACCATTTTTAAATACCATGACGGTAGGAATACTTCGGATTTGGTATTTAGCACCTAGATTTTGCTGAGCTTCAGTATCGATTTTCACAAATCGAACACTGCCTTTTCTTTCTTCTGCTACGTCGCTGAATACAGGGGCGAATCCAACACATGGGTTACACCAAGGAGCCCAGAAATCGATAACAACGGGCTGGTCGCTTTGCAATAGTGCATCGACATTGTTTTCAGTACCTTCAATGGGGGCGCCATCAAACAAATGGGATTGACATTTACCACATGTTGCAAGATCTGAAACACGTTCAACGGGAACTCGGTTAACGCCACGGCACGAAGGGCAGGGTGTATTAAAGCTGGACATACATTCTCCTTTTTTAGGCATTTTAACAAACCTTTGCGTCTTACCAAACTCTGGTTTCAACCTTTATTTTTCACCTGACCTCAGTTTCGGGTTTTGAACTTGTCTTTTTCTATTCCATGCTTTTTCATTCTAAGGTACAGCTTTTTCCGTGGAACTTGTAAGTAGTTCGCCGCCTCGGAAACCTTTCCAGAATAGAGAAACAAGGCGTCTTCAATTACCTGTTTTTCGTAATCATCAACTAAATCATCCAGCGGCGTTGTTAAAGCATCTTGATTGGATATTCTATTTTGACCGGCAAGCTTTACAATCCCAATAGCATAAAGCTCGGCAACGTTTCTAAGCTCTCGGACATTCCCAGGCCAAGTGTGATGCCTTAGTGTATTTAGATAGTAGCTGTCTACAGTTGGTAGGGGCTTTGCCAATTTCACACAACTTTGCTTAAGAAAATAGTGGAATAGTGTCGCGATGTCGTCGGGACGTTTTCGTAACGAAGGCACGTCAATATTCCCTTGGCTGACTAAATAGTACAGTTCAGGGTTTAACCGCTGATCTTTAATGAGCATTTCAGGATCTTCATTAAATATCGCGATAAGGCGCGTATGATTCTTGTTACTCCGTTCCTGACGAAGTAACTCTTGTGAAAGGTAGTACTGAATGTTTTCAGGAATCAAATCTATTTGAGTAATCAATAATGTTCCATTAGCACTCTTTGCTAATGCGTGCTCTGCTTCGCTTTGGCACTGAAGAGCGCTGCCTTGGTACTGAATGAATGTATTTTCTGAACGGTTACCAAGTTGATGAATAAGATGTGCGAGGCTTCGGCGGCCAGTACCCGACTCGCCTACGATGGAGATATGACTATTGAGCATGGCTAATTGAGCGACGTGGCTACGGATCAATTCAATTTGAGCTGAATGCCCGATTACTTCCGCTTTAATTGACTGAGTAATGGTTTGTTTTTGTTGAATGTACTCTTGACGGATACCTAAATGTTTTTTGATCAAATCGAGCAATACGGGTGGGTTAATCGGCTTTTCTAAAAAGTCACTTGCGCCTTTCTTTACTGCTTCAACAGCCATAGGAATATCACCATGTCCAGTAATCACAACGACTGGGATGTTTCCATCGATGGATTTGATCCTTTCGAGCAGCTCCATTCCATTTAACTTAGGCATGTACATATCAATAATCGCAACACCTTCCCAGTCGGCGTCAATGTGACAGCATGCCTTAGTAGGATCTTGCACGCACTTAGCTGGGATATTAGCAATAGACATAAGGTGAGCGTACGAATCCAGCACATCCGCATCATCATCGACGAGTAATGCAGAAAATTTAAAGTGGGTCATTTGGTAACTCCAATACAACTAATGCGCCACCCGAAAGGGTAGACGCAAGACAAATAGTCGCGTTAAAGCGATGTAATATTGAACGACAAATATTGAGCCCTAAACCAAGCCCAACTTCTTTAGTTGTCGTAAAAGGGGTGAAAATTTGATGGATGACAGTAGGATCAAAACCGTTGCCGCTATCGGAAATGAAAAGCGACGTTTTCCCCGTATTAGACGGTACGAAACTGATCTCAATGGTTCGCGTATCGACCTCTGAAACAGCGTCTAGACTGTTTACCAAAAGGTTAACCAAAACTTGCTCAAGCCCAACATTGTCAGCAAAAACAGACACATCTTCTCTCACTGCTAACTCAATGCTCGCTTCAAGCTTTTTTGCTTGAGTACCAACCAGCACCAAAGCTTGCTCAATCGCTTCACGTAAACTTACGGACGATAGGTCAACATTTTGAGGTTGTTTTTTAGCGAAGTGTCTTAGGCTGTTAATAATTTTACCCATGCGCTCAGTCATAACACCTATTTGGTCTAAGGACGTGTTGGCAAGTTTAAATTGTTGCTGGTCGAGAGCCAGCTTAGCGCTAAACAAATAGGTGCTTATTGCTGTAAGTGGCTGATTGAGCTCATGCGCTAGCGAAGACATGGTTTGACCAACCACGGCCATTTTCGCGGCCTGAATAAGCTCGTTTTGCGTTTCTTTTAAATGGTATTCAGCTTTCACTCTTTCTTCGATTTCTACTTGAAGCTCGCGGTTGGTCGCAACCAAGTCTTTGGTTTTTTCTGCCACACGGCACTCAAGTAAATGGTTTGCGTGTGCTTGTTCGGTGATATCGACAATCGTAACCATGACTTTTCTATCGTGACCTTGTTGAAAGACACTCAAATAGAAGCGCAAATAATAGGGAGTAATGTCGTTTCCAAGAGAAAGAACAGCGTTGGCTTCCCCTTGAGTAAAAAGACGTGACTCTGGAGCAAACAGCACCTTCAAGGCTTTCTGATTATCAATGGGCATCCAGTTCCACAAGTGACTGTCTGGAATTCTGTTAGGCAACTCAAACAACTGTTTCGCACTCATGTTCACAGACTCGATTCTTCCGGTCATATCACAGGTAACTAAACTCGAATGGGTGTTGTTGATAAGATTCAACGCATTGGTTTGTTCCATTTCGAGCATCGCATAGTAAAACTCTTTGAGCTTTCGGCTAATACCTGCAATTTCATCTTTTCCTTCTACGGGGAAGGAAACGTCGTTCTCTTTATGTGTCATGGCATCTAAAGTGTGCCTCAGTGCCGCTAATCTCGAAACGATACGTCTATGAATAAAGTAGTAGGTTAAAAACGCACTGGTTAAAATGGATAGACTGAAGCACGCAATTAAGATCTTATTTCCATATGAAATTACATCTGCAGTGTCACTTTTTACGGCGATGAAATCGCTGTCTGCATTGGAAGCGAGAAGCGCAACGTTTTGGTGAAGTTCATTAAGCTGGTTTGAGATTTTTTGTTGTTGTTTTAGTAGTAAGTTTTCTGATTCTACTAACGTACGCAACGCCAAATGAAAACCGCTGCCTAGATCGAGAAATGAATGTAATTCTCCAATTAACTGCTGGTATGAGATGGCAGAAGGAATGCGATATAAAGGCTTGCTCATTTCTTTAAGATCATCCAACCGAAACTGAATAACTTTCATTCCGTTATCGACTTGAGAGACATGGGAAAACTTCGCCACTTCCTGTAGTAACGAATACAGAGCGAGTTCTTGGTCGGTTACATTCTGAATTAACCTCAGATTAGTGAGTAATTTTGAGTGGGCATATGTGCTGTTCTCCCTCTCAACTTGCCATTCGATCTCTTGCCTTAACGGCTTCAATTCAGAGCGAATATCTTGGTGGATCCACTGAATTTGTTCTCTGAGCCTCGCGGAAGATCTCGTTTTACTAACGTGTTTGCGAGCCAACTCTGCATAGAAAGTTATTTGATTCGTTAAATCGCGATAGCCTAAAAGCAACGCATGAGCTTGTGGGTCGTCTCTAAGGTTTAGAAGTGTTTTTTCAATTTCATCTAGCTCTTGATCAAGCGATTGGGCGTGACCATCTAGATCGATGGTGTTATCGATCTCAGGCAAATAGTCGATTAGAGAGCGTATTTGGGAGCTACGACTTTCTAGTTGATAACTGGCATTGTACTTTGGCACGCTTTTGACGAGTAAACTCTCTACTTGTCTATCCAATGTGTTCCAAGTTATCAAAGCCACCACGCACACAATAGAAAGTAAAACGGTAGATAGTGCAAAAGCAAGAATGAGCTTTGCCCCAATAGTGTGGTACCGAAACGTCATAATCCTGCACCTTGAACCAAGTTTCTAACGCTTTGTATTACATTGCTTATGGTGCTTTCACGATGGGTTTTGACTGTGTGTTGCCACTGAGCCAGCTTAGCGCGCACTTCCGGTTTATGGGTGTTACCGGATTCGTGTGTGGAGAATATCTCTTGCATTGAGTGCAAAAACTCCGATTGATTTATAGGCGGTGAAAACAGTCGTTTCTGAAGATGGTCTAATTCTATTAACGCCAATTTGCTACTAGCGAACCTTTTTCTTGCTTGAATGATGGCTAACCACGCATCTTGAAGTTGTGGTAATTGCTGAGTTATCAGGACATCGTAAAGATGAATGATTCCATGCTCTCTTTCCATCAGAGCATCGAGGTCCAAAACCACATGTTTTCCATGCAAAAGTTTTGTGTCATTGACACTGTATTTTGCAAATGTGTTGGTTTGAATAGCGGTTTGAATTTCATTGGACAGCAATAATTCAACAAAACGTTGTCTATACGTGTCTTCTGTTTTTTGTTTAACAAAGCCTATGTATGTAGGCATCAGTGTCAAATCTTCATCATGCCTGAAATCGATGTAATCCAGCTTTCGTTTAAGATTTTTGGCGTAACTGTCAATGGTAGGTCCGACTCCAATACTACCAGCCGCGACTGAATCAGCTACACCAAAGCTACGCGATGAAATTGTGGCTAAGTTTGCACCAACATTAGCGATGATCTGCCACCCTTTATTCCAACCATATTGAGTAAGAATACTCTCGACCATAAGTTGAGTCGTACCAGAGCGAGAAGGCGTGCTCATGGTGACATGACCAAAGTAAACAGGGTCGGTGAGTGAGGTAAAAGACGTTGGCTCGGGTAATTCATGATTATTAAAGTAATCACGATTCCAAACAACACCAGCACCGGAATACCCTATGGTGACGACTTTATTGGGCTTAGGAAGAATATAAGTAGATAAAGACAGAGGAGGCTTAAAACTTGTCGGAACGTCCACCAGCTTTTCCTGCATAGTGAGTCGCGAGATAACTAGAGGCGACGACGTTAGCACAAGGTCAATGTCTTCAATATATTGATTATTGAGAAGCTTCATACTTGATGATGTTGGTCTGTGGACGACTTTTACTTCTACACCTGAATTGAGGCGTTTAAATTCCTCTACAAGGGGGATCAGTGGATCTCTCGAAAAGGTAGTGAGTATCACGAGTTCATTTTGGTTTGCATTCACACCGATGGATAACAGGCAGAAGATAAGAAAAGAAAGTATTTTTAGCGACCATTTGTTCAATTGAAATACCTCACAAAAACCACCCAATATGTGCGTTTAATCAAATATAAGAAAGTCAGCGAAAATAACTAGCCTCGGACTTTGAGTCAGAATTGACGCGATGTTTGTGAGAATTTTATCAGCAAATTCTGACTTTCATCGTTCGAAATACCCAATTCTGACTCGTTACAGATCGACAAATGTGTCAAAACTGCCTCAAATACCGTTTTTTGAGCCTAAATGATAATTTCTCGATGATTGCCCCGTTAACAGAACTTTGTCTGAAATGACAATTCACATTGAACGGAGCGCAATATGCTTAACATTTTTAAAACTCGACCAGACCAGCCTTTGTTGGATGGCTCTAAAGAGGAAATGCAAACTCGCTTTAAGCGGTATCAATGGCAAGTATTCCTTGGATTAGTATTCGGCTACGCTGTTTTTTATGTCGTTCGAATGTCGCTAGGTGTCGTTAAGAAGCCTATGTTAGATGCTGGGATCGTCTCTATCGAAGAGCTGGGCATTATGGGATCGGCATTCTTCTTTACATATGCGATAGGTAAATTTTCAAACGGCTTCCTTTCTGACTACGCCAATATAGGCCGATTTATGTCGTTCTCATTACTCCTTTCAGGGCTTACCGCCATCGTAATGGGGCTAAACACAACGGCGTTTTTCTTTGTGCTTTTATGGGGCTTAAATGGTTGGTTCCAATCCGTAGGATCGGCTCCATCATGTGTTTCTCTTTTCCAATGGTTTTCACCTAAGCAACGTGGTAGCCGATACTCCGTTTGGGGTGGTTCGCGTAATATAGGTGAAGGTATAACTTGGATTCTTACCGCCACCTTAGTGAGTTACTTGGGTTGGAGAGCAGGCTTTATTGGTGCTGGTATCGCTGCCATTGCAGCAGCACTTTGCATGTTCTTTGCGCTAAAGGATCGTCCGCAAACCTATGGTCTTCCTGATGCTGCTACGGCATTTGATGAAGAGCCAGAAATCAAGAAAGGTAATGACCCGAAAGAAACCCGTAAAGCCCAGTTATTTATTCTCAAGCAACCCACTGTTTGGCTTATCTCAGCGGCTTGTGCGGCAATGTATATTTCTCGCTATGCCATGTCTTCTTGGGCTGTTTTGTATCTTCAAGAGAGCAAAGGTTACTCATTGATAGACGCTGGTTTTGCGATGTCTACTTACCCGATCGCGGGTCTAGCAGGTGCCATTTTATCGGGAATTGTGTCAGACAAAGTCTTTAACGCTAACCGTCACATTCCAACCCTGCTTTACGGAATCGCGAATATTGCCGGTATGTGCTTGATGTTCTTTGGACCAGATAACCGCATTGTCGATGCTGTTGCACTAGGGTTGATTGGTTTTGCCATTGGCGGCTTAGTGGTCTTCCTTGCAGGGCTAACTGCTTGTGACCTTATGCCTAAGAACGCAGTAGGTGCAGTTAAAGGGTTCATTGGCTTGTTCTCTTATATTGCAGCATCAGGTCAAGAACTGGTGTCCGCATCACTGATTAAGATCGAAGAAGTTAATGGCGTGAAAACTTACGACTTTAGCCAAGCTCAATACTTCTGGCTAGCTGCTGGCGTTGTATCGCTCATTCTTGCATTAACTGTTTGGAATGCGAAAAAAGTAACCGATATTGATTAATCATCAAATTAGGGGCTGGCTGAAAGTTCAGCCCCTATCTCTTCATGCTTTTGTTTATACCCAAGTTTCCCATTCATCCGCGCCACCGATCGGCAGTTTGGGTATAGATGAATTTTAAACTACGCAATAACAGGATCTTATCCATGTGCAAAACAAAAATTGTAGCAACGTTAGGACCAGCAAGCCAAAGTCGAGAAGTGATCATTGAGCTGCTAAAAGCTGGCGTCAATGTGGTTCGGCTGAACTTTTCCCATGGCTCTGCCGAACAGCATATTCAAACTGCTGAACTGGTTAGGGAAATCGCATCAGACCTGCACCTTAACGTAGGCGTGTTAGTGGATCTCCAGGGTCCGAAGATCCGTATCGCCAGTTTTAGCGAACAAGGCGTTTACTTAGAAGAAGGACAAACATTTTATCTAGATGCTCAGCATCCAGATGACAAAGGGAATAATGATAGAGTGGGTCTAGATTATCCAGAGCTGATTAAGGATCTCAAAGTTGGTCATACTTTATTGCTCGATGATGGACGCATTCAACTCAAGGTAGTGGAACTAGACGTTGGAGGTAAATGGGCTAAAACCGAAGTGTTAAACCAAGGAAAGCTATCGAATAGAAAAGGGATTAACTTACTGGGTGGGGGCTTGTCTGCGCCAGCTCTTACCGACAAAGATAAACAGGATATTTTCACTGCCGCAAGCTTAAATGCGGACTTCATTGCTGTTTCGTTCCCACGTAATGGTAAAGACATTCACTACGCGCGTGAACTGGTTCAAAAGGCAGGTTGTAATGCGCATATCGTCGCGAAGGTCGAACGTGCAGAAATTGTCGAAAGTGATGAAAAGATGGACGACGTTATTTCCGCATCAGACATCATAATGGTCGCACGAGGTGACTTAGGTGTCGAAATTGGCGATGCGAGATTACCCAACATTCAAAAACGTCTGATTAAACGTGCAAAGTTAGCGGGGAAGCCTGTGATTACAGCGACTCAAATGATGGAGTCGATGATCGAAAACCCGACGCCAACCAGAGCGGAAGTCTTAGATGTAGCAAACGCTGTTATGGATGGGACCGATGCCGTTATGCTTTCTGCGGAATCTGCAGCGGGTAAATACCCAGTCGAAGCGGTTAAATCCATGGTCAGGATTGCAGCAGGCGCTGAACAAGACCCTTATGAGCTTCATAGCCATTGGGATGAATTGGAACACCTGTGCAAGCGTGTTAATCAAAACCAGAATAACACGAGCATGGTTTCTACTTGCCAGACGAAAATTGATCCAAACAAGAGCTTCGCAATATCGTCAATGATATCCGCTTCTAACAGTAACCAAGCATTGGGCGTCGTTATACTAACCAAAGATGGTCAAACACCGTTATTGATGTCCCGGTGTATGACGAATTCATTCGTTTGGGCTCTGTCGGATAACCTTGCTTTGCTACGTAAGCTCTCAATTTTACGCGGCGTGGTCCCCGTCGCTTTCGATACTTCTAATCTAAAACACAATGCACTCAATGAAGGAATAGTAGAGCTCTTAGCGGATCGCGCGCTGTCGCTAGGAATTGACTCTTTGCTCGTTGCACAACTCGAAGGCATCGAAAATGCGGGGGCGATAAATGCATGTTGGCTAATGGCGATAAAAAACGAAAAAAGTAACAAAGAAAATGAAGAGTTGGTTGCATAGCAACCCGCTGTGTTGATGAAAGTGTAGGGCTTTCTTCAACTCACTTTTGCGCACTGTATGGGGTTCCCCCTAGAGGCTCAGTTGTACGCGCAATCGATTATCAAGATGAATTATCTTGAATGACACCCTTGCTCCACAAGGTTTGACCCGTCTACTGACGGGTCTTTTTTATTAGCATGGTGTATTTATATGGTTTACTTAGTGTTTAAAACAAATTCCATAGTCAGAAAAGTTTACAGATTGATGAATTTATATATGCTGAGTATATACTCAAAGTGAAACCCGTTTATTTGGGTAAAAGCCATAAAAATAAAATCATAGGTGAAATAGCATGCAATCGAATTTTGCAGAAATTACCGGCTGGGGTAAGTGTCTACCTCCTGCCAAGCTCTCCAACCAAGATCTTAGTACCTTTCTAGAAACCTCAGACGAGTGGATTAAAATAAGAACAGGTATTGAAGAACGTCGAATTAGTCATGTAAATACCTCCGATCTTGCCACTGTGGCAGCACAAAGAGCCATAGCGTGTGCAGGCATAGAGCCAAAAGACATTGATTGTTTAATCGTCGCGACTTGTTCACCTGATACGTTGATCCCCAATATTGCCTCCAAGGTGCAAGCCAATTTAGGGATTCAAAGCTGTGCTTCTTTTGATATGAATGCTGCTTGTACTGGCTTTGTATATGGTCTTGAAACCGCAACAAGGCTGATTCAAGCCGGAAACTACCAGCATGCACTTGTTATTGGCGCTGAGCGCTTAACATTCTATTTAGATTGGACTCAGCGAGATACAGCGGTTCTATTTGGAGATGGTGCTGGTGCCGTTGTTCTTAGTAAAACCACTGAGCCCGTTGGTTTACAACAAGCACAGTTAGGTTGTGATGCAGAAGGGCGAGATATTCTGTCTGTACCAAAGTACGGCACAGCAATGGATCGCTTTGCGGCAGATAATGGTTATTGGAGTTTTGATTTCGTTGGAAAGGAAATATTTAAACGCGCTGTTAGGGGAATGGGTGCCGCCGCACAAACCGTGCTGAATCGCTCTAACTTAAGCACAAACGATATTGATTTGGTGGTTCCTCATCAGGCTAATGTCCGGATTATTCAAACCCTTTGTGATCATGCTGAAATCGACCAGAAGAAAGCTTTCATCAATATTCATAAATACGGCAACACATCTGCAGCTACCGTTCCTATTGCGTTATGCGAAGCGGTTGAAGAAGGCAGAGTAAAACCAGGAAGTGATATTCTTACGGCTGCTTTCGGTGCGGGTCTTACATGGGGAGCAGGGCACATAAAGTGGGGTGACAGGGTAACACCAATAAGTCAATCCGATGCTCAATTACCTGCAACAGACAAAAACGCACTTGAGCTATTAGAAAGTGCTATCGAGCATTGCAAGTCGCGCCATAAGTGAGGCATCAAATATCATTTATAAAGAGCCACTTAGGTGGCTCTTTTCTTAAGGTTAACCAAAAGGTAAACGTTACGCTTAGCTAGGATTTGAATCAGCGATCACTTAATAAATTCATTAAGTGCGTCTATCGTTGGCAACGCAGTCATCGCTCCCTTTTGAGTCGTGGCGAGCGCTCCGCAGCCATTTGCCCAGCCAACGGCTTGGCTAATATTATCTTGTTTATTCCAGTCTTTGCTCTTAGCGAGATAGGTCAGTAATCCACCAACAAATGCGTCACCAGCGCCTGTAGTATCCACAGGGGAAACGACTTTTCCTGTAATCATAGTTTGTCTTTTTTCATGGACAACTAATGCGCCTTTTGCACCTTGGGTTACGATAATCAGTGGTAAGTTTAGGTGTTCTAAGCTCTCTAAACCTTTATCTATTGAGTTGGTGTTTGTTAGATAAAACAATTCATCATCTGAAAACTTAACGACATCGGATAGTTCTATCGCTTTTATTACGGTCGGAATAATGTCTTCTTGATTTGCCCAAACTTCGTGGCGCAAGTTCGGATCAAAACTTACATAGCCGCCGGCTTTCTTAACACGTTGCATTGCTAATAAAGTGGTGCTTCTAGCGGGTTCATTAGCAAGCGCGATCGAACAAATATGAAGCCATTCTCCCGGCTGGAAATTGGGTATGTCTTCGGGTTGTGTAAACTGGTCTGCACTTGGGCGGACCATAAACGTAAAGGTTCTTTCACCTGAGTCGTCCAGTTCAACTACGACGGTAGATGTACGTTGATTTTCGTCCCTCTTGACCAAACTGCTATCGACATTTTCGTCTGTTAGTATTTGCTTGAGAAATCCACCAAAAGGGTCGTCGCCGACTCGTCCAAAAAATGCACTTTGACCACCTAGTCGAGCGATGGCTACTGCTACGTTTGCTGGCGCTCCTCCGGGGCATTTTAGGTATGTACTGTCCGTATCCGGAATCAAATCTACTACCGCGTCTCCGGTCACCCAAACTCTATTCATTATCTATTCCTTTAAACAACTCATAATCAAACTTAACCAACAAGCTCATACAACTCAAGAACTAGCCTCATTTGGGCACCAAGAGCGTGAGCAAACTGAATTTAACCCTGTTGTAAAAAGTAAGGGGGGACAAAAAGTCTGTAAAGTGCTGTTTTGTATATATTTGGCGCAGAATCTACGATTACTGATTTTCAATATCACTGGACGGATATTTGAATAATATAGATAGGCTATTGATTGTTATATCTATTCCATTGCAATGACTGAGTCTGCGCGCACATATTTGAAAGTGATCTCTTTTCTGACTAGTGCTGCTTAAAAAAACTTACTTATAAGTGACTTTCTAAACAAAATGGCGTTCCATGTTATTCCTTTTTAAAACTTATGCTAATTAAGCATGTCCTTATGTTGACTAATTCATATTAATTAGTAAAATCTAAATTAGGTTGTGTTGAATCGAGAGGTGTCGATGAGTCTCCAACAAATGAAAACGAGCTCGGTGGAAGTAGCAGAAATTCTAAGAGTAATGTCGCATCCGGAACGCCTTTTGGTTCTTTGTCAGTTAGTCGATGGTGAAATAGGAGCAGGGCAGTTACAAAGCAGCTCTACACTTAGTCAGTCTGCTTTTTCACAGCACCTAACTGTTTTAAGAAAAAACAATCTGGTGAGCGTAAGGAAGGAGTCTCAACAAGTTTTCTATTCACTTGCGGATAAGCGAATAGAAAGATTGATTCATAACTTACACGACATTTTCTGCTCGTAAGCTCATTTTCGTCGTATCTAGATAAATTTTCACTGAAACTTGGGTTTACAGACCCTAAACATTTACGCGCCTAGCGCGGGTTTTATGACGTGTATAAAAAGGAACTGGTAATGAGGTCTGCTTCCAATAAAGGGTTTGTTCATTCTGTAATGAACAGTTATTTTCCTCCGATACTCATCATTTTTGCACTAATTATTGGCGGTGTGGCTCTATGGCTGACACCGAAAGAGGAAGATCCACAAATCGTTGTGCCAATGGCAGACGTTTTGATTGATGCGCCTGGGTTAAGTGCTAAACAAGTTGAAAAGCAAGTAACAGAACCTTTAGAGAAGTTACTTAGCCAAATCGATGGCGTGGAATACGTTTACTCGACATCCATGGAAAACAAAGCACAAGTGATTGTTCGTTTTTACGTGGGTGAGAATCGAGAAAACGCCTTGGTAAAGCTTTATAACAAACTCTATTCAAACCAAGATATTGTCCCATCATCGGTCGCGAGCTGGGTGGTAAAACCTGTAGAGATAGATGATGTGCCCATAGTGGTCGCGGCTCTGTATTCCACTGATCACGATCAGCTAGGAACATTCGAGTTAAAACGTATTGCAACTCAGGCTACACAAAGGCTGAAGTCTTTAGATGATACCAACATTGTTAAAGTAACCGGAGGTCAGTCGAGAGTTGTTGAGGTCAAATTAGATGCTTCAGCAATGGCAAGTCGAAAAACCACTATTGATGATTTACAGAGTGCTTTTCGTTTAAGTCATGCTAAACAAAGCGCGGGTACTTTCCATCAACTTGGGGAGGTTTACTATCTTGAATCGGGGCAGTTCTTTAGCAGTGCTGATGAACTAGGCAGCTTAGTTGTTAACGTGATTGACGGAAAACCCGTCTATTTGAGAGACGTTGCCATCATCAATGACGGACCAGAAGAACCCACTACCGATACGTGGATTCAATATGGGACTACCGACGACACTTTCTATCCTGCCGTGTTTATTTCCGTCGCTAAGCAAAATGGTTCCAATGCTGTAAGTGTGGCTAATGAGATTATTGAGGAGTTGAATTTACTCAAGTCGACGCAATTCCCTGAAGCCGTCCAAATTGACATCATTAGAAATTATGGGGAAACGGCAAATGACAAAGTTGGTGACCTAGTTTCAAGTCTTGGAATCTCAATTATTACGGTCGTCGTATTTGTTGGATTATTTTTAAATTGGCGAAGTGCACTAGTCGTAGGTATAGCCATACCGATAAGTTATGGTGCGGCGTTAGGAATGGATTTAGCGTTTGGTTACTCAATAAACCGAGTCACACTTTTTGCATTAATCTTAGCACTCGGTCTTATTGTTGACGACCCAATCGCCAGTATAGACAACATAGAAAGGTATCTGAAACGTAAAGATCTATCGCGTACCAAAGCGATTGTATTGGCGATGGGGGAAATACGTTCAGCGCTTCTTATGTCGACAGTGGCTATTGTCATTGTGTTCACCCCTATGTTTTTCATTACAGGAATGATGGGGCCTTATATGGCACCGCTTGCCTTTAACGTGCCTGTTTCAGTGATATTCAGCACCATTGTTGCCTTCATGATTACGCCTTGGCTTGCAAGAAAGATTCTAAGAACGGCAGAACAAAAAGGGGGGTATCAATTAGAAACTACATTGCTTTATCGCGGTTATAACAAATTGCTGACACCTATATTGTCATCTAAAAAGAACAGTTGGATGTTTTTAGGCTTGGTTGCAACCCTGTTTATTGGCGCTGCGTTATTACCCGCCTTGCGTCTCGTTCCGCTAAAGCTTCTACCCTACGACAATAAAAATGAATTCCAACTGATTGTAAACATGCCTGAATCGACGAGCTTTGTGAGCACATCAAATGCACTGCGTGAATTCTCTGATTACTTGATTCAGCAACCGGAGGTGAAATTGGTTTCTGGTTTCGCTGGGTTAGCGTCACCCATGGATTTTAATGGCATGGTTAGGCACTATTTTATGAGAGAGATGCCGTACCAAGGCGAACTCAGAATTGTCTTAGTCGATAAAGATAACCGCAGTCAGCAGTCGCACCAAATTGTTACGCGAGTTAGGGCAGACATGGAAGCCATTGCTGATCGATTCGACGCTTCAATCCAACTGGTTGAAGTTCCGCCAGGTCCGCCAGTTATTGCCACACTAACAGCAGAAGTATATGGAGAAGAGACAACTTCATATGAAAGGTTGCAAAGCGAAGCTCAGAAAGTAGCGGCTCGTTTGAAACAAGAACCGTTTGTTTCAGAAGTCGATACCAGTATTCAAGGGAAAATAGAGATCTGGCAATTTGTTGTTGATAGGGAAAAAGCGGCGCTTTCGGGCATCTCAGTTAGTGATATCAACCAAACTATTGTTGCAGCTAATCAGGGACTTTCCTTAGCCAATCTTAAAATGGAGCGAGAAATCGAACCACTTACTGTGGTTATACGGTTACCTGAATCCCAGCGAGATAGCCTTAATAACTTACTTTCATTATATGTCCGAGGCCAAGCAGGGATCAGTAAACAAAACGTGAATGGCAGCCTTGAAGATTCACCACAGCCCCTCGTTCAACTTTCAGAGTTAGGGAATTTTGAGAAAAGATCGAAAGATCAGCCGATCTACCATAAAAACTTAAAGCCAGTCGTTTATGTCTACGCTGAAGCCGCGGGAAGAGTGCCAGGTGAAATTATCGCTGATGTCATTTCCGATGAAGGTAGGGAGCCGTCTGAGAAATCACGTGAATTGTCCGAGAGGCATTATCTTTCGAACGGTGGTCATCAGGGGTGGTCAGTAAGTGAAGGGACCAATGTGGTATGGAGCGGCGAAGGAGAGTGGAAAATCACCGTCGACGTATTCCGAGATTTGGGGATTGCCTATGGTGCCGCTTTATTAGGTGTTTTCATCATTATGCTGATTCAAACGGGGCTACCAGCTGTCTCTGGGATAATCATGCTTGCTATACCCCTTACAGTGATAGGCATTATGCCAGGATTTTGGTTCCTTAACGCAATGAGTGACGATATCAATGGTTACCCAGATCCTGCTCTGTTTACTGCAACTGCAATGATCGGAATGATCGCGTTAGCGGGTATTGTGGTGCGAAATTCACTCGTTCTTATCGAATTCATTCAGCAATCCTTGGCTCAAGGTAAAGAACTTAAACAATCTTTGATTGAGTCCGGTGCCGTCAGGCTTCGACCGATACTACTTACTGCTGGTACAACACTATTGGGTAATGTAGTGATAACGCTGGATCCTATTTTCAACGGTCTCGCATGGGCAGTCATATTCGGAATAACCGCTTCCACAGTCTTTACGTTACTGGTTATCCCAGTCGTGTATCACCTAGCGTATTCAAATGTAAAAGGGCATGGTTTGCCAATTAATAACGGAGAAGAGATATGAGATCGTCAAAACTTCTACTTGGAGCGGGTTTGTTTGCGATACTCGTCGTTTTGTTTATTTATATGGCTGGTGGATTTACCGAAAAAGTCACTGTGAAACCAGTACAAAATGAGGTTACCACTGACTTAAATACCGTTGTGGTGAAGTATACTGAAGAGCCTCAATTACGCGAATTTACTGGCACAGTGATTGCCGACCAGCAAGCGCAGCTTTCAGCCAGAGTTACCGCCAAAGTGCTTGAACTAACAAGTGATGTTGGTGACGTTGTAACTAAGGGCGAGATATTGATACGTCTTGAAAGCGATGATTTGGACGCAAGAGTAAAGCAATCAGAGCAACGTTTGTCTTCCGCTCAAGCTTCAATGAATGCAGCCTCTAAGGAGTATAAGCGGGTATCGGAGTTAGTGAAGAAGAAGCTATTGCCTCAGTCAGAATTTGACCGCGTAGAATCACAACTAGAGTCTGCCAAAGCTTCGTTTAAGCAGAGCCAAGCGGCGTTAAAAGAAGCACAAACCACATTTGATTATAGTGTTATTAGAGCACCTTTTGACGGTGTCATAACCACTAAAGCCGTCGGGGTTGGTGATACCGCAATAATCGGGGCACCTCTTATGACTCTATATAACCCCCAATCATTACAGTTGGAAGTGAATGTTTCTGAATCTCTGATAAGTAGAGTAAAGCTTGGTACTGAACTCCAACTTGAATTGCCCACATCACATTATGAAGGTAAAGCTAATGTAGTCGAAATATCACCTTCCGCTGACCAATCTTCACGGAGCTTTGTAGTGAAGCTTGCGCTATCAAATAACCCATCGATATATCCTGGTGTTTATGGAAAGGTGTTCGTATTTAGCCACAAAACCCGTGTTCTAAGTGTTCCAGAAAATGCTCTATATCAAGTTGGTCAACTTGATTACGTAAAAGTATATGAAGAAGGTAAATTGAAGACCCAATTGGTACAACTTGGGCAAGGAACGCAAGTGAGAAAAGGGCTGAAAGAAGGGGATTCGGTAGTCATAAACCCATTGGGGCTATAACACCTCTATCTCCATCATGCGAGGTTCATTGGCTTCCGGTGATCCTCGCTTTTTCTATATCGATCTTATAAGGATTGTAAACCCTGCGCGATACGCTGAACCATGGCAATAGATTCTGGATTGTCACCATGCACACAAACCGTATCTGCTTCAATTTGAATAGCGTTACCATTTTCGCTAGTGATACTTCCGTACTTTGCAAGTTGCATAACCTGATATAAAATATCTTCTTCCTTATGATGAACGGCGTTTGGTTTGCTTCTAGGTACTAAAAGTCCGTTATCTTGATATGCCCTATCTGCAAAAGCTTCAAATAGCAGCGGTACATTAAATTGATCCGCTAAATCTAGATATCGAGTGTTGTCGCTTGACGCTAGAATCATTACTGGAAGGGAAAAATTTTCAGCGGCAGCTAAAACACCAATGAACACACTTTCATTATGCATCATGTCGTTATACAAAGCACCGTGAGGTTTTATGTAGTCAAGGTGAACGTCATTGAGTGATGCTAGCGATTTTAACGCTCCCACTTGGTACACGATAGAGTGTACTATTTGATCTTGCGTCATTGGAATGGTGCGACGCCCGAATCCAATAAGATCGTGATAACCCGGATGAGCACCAACTTTTACCGAATGGCTCCTTGCGAGTTTCAGTGTTTTAGACATAACATCTGGGTCTGAAGCGTGAAACCCACAAGCGATGTTCGCCATATCGACCCATGGCATGACGTCTTCATCAAGTCCTTTACTCCATGATCCAAAGCTTTCACCCATGTCGCAATTCAGTTTTAACCTTTCCTTGGTCATGTCGTGTATATCTCCTATTTTTAAATATAAGAATAATGGGGTTTAAGTGAGTTGAGAAGTCATTAGGGGCTGTTGGACATTTTCTAATGCTACTTGGGTGTAAGCGTCAGTATCACTTTAACGAACAAAATTAAAAAAACTCGGAAGATTTTTCTATAAAATCCAGTTACTTTGAATTTTGAGACTACTAATCCGAGTCTATCGAAAGTAGAATTACGTCAATCTCACCATTTAGGAATAATGATGAAAGTACTTGTTACTGGTGGCATGGGCTATATCGGCAGCCACACTTGCATTCAAATGATAGAAGCTGGAATGACACCAGTTATTCTAGACAACTTGTACAACAGTAAATCCAGTGTATTAGATAGGATTGAAAAAGTTTCTGGGACTAGACCTGTGTTTGTAGAAGGTGATATCCGAAACAAAGCATTATTAGTCGAAACCATGAAAGCACATGATCTTGAAGCGTGTATTCATTTTGCGGGGCTTAAAGCAGTTGGTGAATCTGTTGAAAAGCCCTTGGAATACTATGATAACAACGTTCATGGAACTCTAGTTCTTGTTGAAGCTATGCGCGAAGCGAACGTGAAAACATTGGTATTCAGTTCTTCTGCTACTGTCTATGGTGACCCAGCATCTGTTCCGATTACAGAGGACTTCCCAACCAGTGCGACCAACCCATATGGTCGGAGTAAGCTCATGGTAGAGGAGTGCCTAACCGATTTTCAAAAGGCAAACCCAGATTGGAGCATTACACTGTTGCGATACTTCAATCCCGTTGGTTCACATCCGACTGGTGATCTCGGTGAAGACCCACAAGGTATCCCTAACAATTTGATGCCTTTTGTTTCTCAAGTTGCAGTAGGGCGCCGAGAGTTTTTATCCGTTTTTGGCAGTGATTACCCAACAAAAGACGGAACTGGCGTACGTGACTACATTCATGTAATGGATTTGGCTGAAGGGCACCTTGCCGCATTGAATACCGTTGGTAATAAAAACGGGCTACATATCTATAACTTAGGTACAGGTAACGGGTACAGTGTAATAGATATGGTGAAAGCTTTTGAAAAAGCCAGCGGTAAAGAAATCCCTTATAAATTGGTCGACCGTAGACCGGGTGATATAGCAGAATGTTGGGCTGACCCGAAGAAAGCCATTGACGAACTTGGCTGGAAAGCCGAGCGTTCTTTAGATTTAATGACTGAAGATACGTGGCGTTGGCAGTCACAAAATCCAGAAGGGTATTCTGACTAACAAATTTAACAAAAGGAGCGATTTCGCTCCTTTTTTGATCTGAATCGATATTTTTCGTAAAAATCTCGTTAAGGGCTTTCGCTCAATCCATAACCTGTTAGAATACCCGCGTTGCTTAATTTTGAGCGTTAAAAAACATTTTCTTAACCCAGTAGGCAACAATTCTGTAATTCAATTTTCAGGGGACACCGATGGAGCTAGCGCTTATCATCACTTTTATCGTTGCAGCTGCTGTAATGGTCAAGAAAGAGATGGCAGAAAACAAATAATCTCGAAATATTTCAGTCACTTTTTGATTACTTTTTAGAAATTTTCGAACTTGTAAAAATCCAGCCTTTGCTGGATTTTTTGTTTTCTGACTAGTCACTTATTAATCCGATCTCATAAACGCAAAAAAGACCGATTTCTCGGTCTTTTCTTTTACATCATATTCTTAATTTAGAAATCGTATTTTGCTGTAATCGCAAAGTTACGTTCTGGTTGAGTGAAGTCCAAATCCGCTTCGGTAAGGGAACGAACATCATTCCAACGGTAGTATTCTTTATTTCCTACGTTGAATACACCAGCTCGTAAAGTCAGGTCTTTAATTGGCTTGTAGTATGCTGTTATGTCTACAAGCGTAGCTGAAGGCATTTCAAAGACTTGTAGTGTTTTACCGGATCTTGAATCAACCGCAGGTGTAATGTCTTTAGCTTTTTTATTTGCTGTATAGACAACTTTTAGCGATGTACCCCAGACAGATGTAGGCGCATCATAGCTAAGCTTTGCAACTGCCTGCCATGGGCTTACAGAGTTTAGCGGATCACCTTCTCCAGACTTACCTTCTGTGTAAGCGGCAGCAATACCCGATGAGAAACCTTCTGGCAATCCAACAAGACCAGATAAATCTTGCTTGCTCGCGATTTCTGCACCTTTGATTGTCGCGTCTGTAACATTAACGTATTGCAAGATTCTTGGTGTTCTTGTTGCGCGATTGCCTTTTTGAACTTCTTTATGCTCAATAAAGTTTTCGTAATCATTGTAGAAAACGCTGAACTCCAAGTCAGAATGTTCAAAGTTCGAACGGAAACCAAGTTCGTATGAGATGCTATCTTCTGCTTTAAGGTCTGGGTTTGGTTTGTTCATGTAACCGTGGGTTAGGTTAGAGAACGAGTAGAAAAGTTCTTGGAAGTTAGGAGCACGGAAACCCTGACTCACCTGAGCAAACAATTTGTGATTGTCTACTACTTCGTATACAGCTCCAATTCGACCTGTGACAGCGGAATTACTGTATTTGTCATAGCTATCTGGTGTGTAGCCCGCTGAGTTAGACGGCACATTCCCTTGTGGATTGGTTTTGAAAGAATCAAAACGAACACCTGGGGTTAGGCGAAGCTTTCCATCCAGCATAGCCATGTCATTTTGAACGAATGCACCAAATCGAGTTTCAGAAGCATTTGGCATGTAATAAATGACTTTATCTGGACGACTGCTATTTTTTTCTTCGTTTACATTGTGTATATCTTTGTTCTTGAAAGACAATCCATAAACTAAGAAATGGTCAATGCTATCACCAGAGACAAATTTATCCGCCTGAATATAGCCTTGGAACCCTTTCTCACGATAGATATAGTCTTTATGTTGCGCGTTTCCATCAGACAAATATTCACGATGAGTATCTGCATTTTCTGTCTGACTCAACCAGTCTGCTTGCCATGTAAGATTGTCAAAAGCACCTATATTAGCATTCCAAGTATGCTTTACTCCGAGACTTTTAGAGTCAGAAACGTCTTGTGAGTTAAAATTTTTGTAACGCGTGCTTTGCAATTGAGTCTTGGTATCGCCTTTAACATAGGTTCCACGCAATTCTAGTGTATGAGCATTATTCACTTCATAGCCAAGCTTTACTAGCAGGTTATCTGTGGCATAGCCTTGATCATCTGGCTTACCAAAGTTGTCTACTTGCTTGCCATCTTTACGCGTGTAAGCCACTAGGGTCTCAAGTTGCCCGGAGCGATTTGCTAACGCAACAGATTCACTTAATGTCTTATCTGCAGAGTAGTAACCGAGTTTTACATAACCACCAAAGCCATCGCCAGATGGCGCCAAGAAATCAGACGCAGATTTAGTCGTAAAGGCTGCAATACCACCAATAGCATCACTACCATAAAGGCTAGATGCAGAACCTTTAACAACTTCAACGGATTTAATCAATTCAGGGTCAAAGTTTAATCGTCCTGAACGAACGAAACCTGAAGGTCCCCCTGGATCGTACTGGTCTGGCTGAACTACGCCATCAACAACAATCTGAACACGGTTGCCCGAAAGACCGCGGATATTGATACCTTGAATACCTTGGCGACCAGCATTTTCAATGGTAACGCCTGGTGTGTAGTCAAATACATCAGCGATATTGTTGGACATATTTGATTCAATCTCAGCATCAGTAATTACTGTCACTGATGCTGCCACATCTTCAAGGGCTTGGTTGGTTTTTGTAGCCGTTACTACAACAGTTTCGTCAACTTGCTCGTTTGCCAAAGTAGGCGTAGAAAGGGCAATTAAGATTGAAGCCGTGAGCAAAGGCTTCTTAAAGTTAGGTGGCGACATTTTTGTTTTTCCATGAATCGCTTTAAATGGTGCGAGGATTGTAAATGATCATAATGATAATGACTATCATTACAATTATCATTAAATTGCAAAAACAACTAATAGAGGAAATATGCAAATAAGCTAACTCTTTGTTTTAATTTCAGTATAAAGTTCGGTATTTGAAGTGTAAGAAAGCGTAAATTTTCAGTATTCGTGATCTTAATCACGCTTATCTAATGCACTAAGACAATGAAAAGTAAGCTGTCGTATTGTAAATAGGATTACCTTCAAACAGAGAGCTATTCTTGAACAGCCCAATTACCCTAGAAGCCTTACATATTCTTGATGCCATTGACCGCAGAGGTAGCTTTGCCGCCGCCGCAAATGAGCTTAACCGAGCGCCATCTTCCCTTAGTTATCAGATTCAAAAATTGGAACAAGATCTTGATCTCGTTATTTTTGATCGGTCTGGACACAAAGCAACGTTCACACATGCCGGAAAACTACTACTGGAACGTGGAAGAATGTTATTAAGTGCAGCAGAAGATATGGTGTCGGATGCAAACGTACTTGCACACGGTTGGGAATTGGATTTGACAATCGCTCACGATGGTATTGTTCCTGTAAATACATTTTTCCCGTTGGTTGAGCACTTGGGAGCGGTCAGTAAAACACGCATTAAGCTGCAAGAAGAAATCTTAGCTGGGTGTTGGGAATCGCTTGCTTACGATCGCGCGGATCTTCTTATATGCCCGAAACCGGATACATACCCACAAGATGTGAAAGCAGAGCCAATTGGCGAGATGTCGATGACTTGGGTCGCGGCTTACGATCACTATATACATCAGAGAAAAGGCGAGTTTGATAACGATTCGCGCAGCCATTATCGCGCAATTGTGATCGCAGATACTGCAAGAGAAGCACCGGCGCTGAGCCGAAATATTTTGGATGAACAACCAAGATTAACGGTAACAAGTTTCCACGCAAAAGTGGAAGCGTTGACTGCTGGGCTCGGGATTGGAACCATTCCAACCCATATAGCGAAAGAGATGATCGACAAGAAGCTTCTAAGAAAAATAGAAGGGACGGAAGACGCCCCTGTTGAAATTGTACTTGCTTGGCGAAGAAATAAAATGGGTAAAAGTAAATCTTGGTGTATTCAATACATTAAGAAAAACTGGAAAGTGGACTACTCGTTTAAAGGAAGCCTCATATCGGCAATGCCGTCTTCAAACTGAATGTCCAATTCAAACCCCATTTTCTGAGCTAGCATGATCATGCCACGATTCGTCGGCATGGTCATACCGGACATCTGTTTGGTTCCCCTCTCTTTACAATATCTTATCAGCTTATCCATTAATACTCGCCCAAGCCCACACCCTTTGAGATCAGATCGCACTAAGATAGCGAATTCAGCATCGAAGTTTTCTGGGTCAGAGAGTACTCTTGCTACGCCAATGATTCGTTTCTTGCCTTCATGGTATTGTTGAGCAACAAATGCCATTTCTCTATCAAAGTCTATCTGAGTGAAGTTAGCTAATGCCTCGTGATTAAACTCACCGACATCACTGAAGAATCGCTTGTAGAGATCGTCTTTCGAGACGTTTGAGATAAACTCAGCGTGATCGGGCTCGTCTTCAGGTAGGATAGGGCGCAGCAAAACATTGCTGTTATCTTTTAACACTACATGTTCTTCGTGTTCGATTGGATAAGGGCGAATGGCAAGACGTTGGTGAGAATCGCCTTCGAACTCTTCGATAGTCAAATCCGCATCCAAGATTGTAAAATCTTCACCGTTAGCGAGTACTGGGTGTATATCCAGCTCTTTGATTTGAGGGCAATCTATTACCATTTGCGAAATACGCACAAGGAATTCACTAAGCCCATCAACACTCATCGGGTTTGGGAGTTGTTGAACTCTGAGCTTGTTTCTTTTAATTGCTCGAACGATAAGATAGCGAGCAAGTGTCATATTCAAAGGTGGAATTGCAGCTGTGGCATCCATCGCTTCATTCCATTCAGAACCGCCTTCACCCAACAGTATGGCAGGACCAAAGGTTGGGTCTGATTTGACTTTGATTCTGATTTCTTGAGCGCCAGCCCGGTTGGCCATGCCTTGTACCAATAAGCCCTGTATACGGGCACTAGGGTAAGTAAGAGAAACCCTATCCAGAATAGATTGCGCTGCCGAAGCAACCTCGACGCTGTTTCTTAAATTAAGCATAACCCCCTGAACATCAGACTTGTGAGCGATGTCGGGTGAGCGGAGTTTAACAGCAACGGGATAGCCGATATTCTCTGCAATATGTACTGCTTCGGATGGGTCGCTTGCGAGCCAAGTTGGTAAGGCATTGAATTTGTATTGTTTTAGTAAGAAATCTATTTGGTGGGTATCCAAATGTGTGTTTCCCTCAGATAACTGGTTATTTATCCAGTCCCTCGCAAGATCTACATCATTGTGCTCAATTTGCCCTGCTGAAGCAGGTGTTTCCATTAATTGTTTTTGATTACGCCTGTATTCTACCAAGTGCATGAATGCGGTAACGGCACTTTCTGGTGTTCTATAAGTTGGAATTCCGGCTTGTGTAAAAAGTTGACGTGCATCTTTTGTGCTTTGTTCGCCACACCAATTCGTTAGAATGTTAAAACGCCTAGCGTTGGGGTGTTTTTTGACGCAATCGATAATCGCTTGCGCTGTCTCGGTTGAATGCGCAACAGCAGATGGACTATGCATTATCAACAACGCATCGAATTCATCGCCATCCATTAACGTACCAATTGTATCAACGTATCTTTGGCTATTGGCGTCACCAATCATATCAATAGGGTTACAGCCAGACCAACTCGCGGGCAGCAGAGTAGAGAGTTTGTTGGTTGTATCATCACTCAATTCAGCTAACTTACCACCTTTATCCATTAGGGTATCGATAGCCATAATCGCGGGACCACCTCCATTTGTAACAATGGCTAGGCGCTCACCTCGGAGGGGAACAGAATGAGTCAGTGTTTCTACTGCTGCGAACAGTTCGTGGGTGTTTTTTACTCTCAGCATTCCAGAACGCTGTATCGCTGCATCATAGATAACATCCAAACTGGGAATGCTGCCTGTATGTAATGTTGCAGCTTTTTGCCCTGCAATCGAGCGTCCGCCTTTTAAAACAAGTATACGGCGATTACGGCTTGCTGCACGAGCTGCAGACATAAAACGTCTGGCGTCTTTAATGCTGTCTATGTACAGCAATATTGCTTCGGTTTTACTGTCTGTACAAAGTGTGTCGAGAAGTTCATCGAAATCGACATCCGAACCATTACCAATTGAGATAAATGCAGAAAACCCAATCTGCTTATCATTTGCCCAGTCCAAAACCGTGGTGCAAACAGCGGCGGATTGAGAAATAAAAGCAATTTTCCCCGGAAGGGCTGTAACAGGAGAAAAAGAAGCATTGAAACGGTGCCAAGGTAGAATTAACCCCAGGCTATTAGGCCCGAGAATTCTTACGTTGTAACGTCTAGCTAACTCAATACATTTCTTTTCATAAGAGTCACCATTTTGATCGAGACTGTGCATATCAGACGAAAGAATGACCACTGCGCCAACACCTTTTCGTGCTATTTGTTCAAACAGTTCTACGTTTCGGGATGCATGTGTGCACAAAATTGCTAGGTCAGGAATGATTGGTAGAGATTCGACAGTCGGGTAGGCTAACACGCCACATACAGATTTGTATTTTGGGGACACTGGCATAATTGCTCCCTGAAATCCCCCTTGGAGCAAATTGTTCATTACGATGTAGCCTGCCCGCGTTGGTGACTGTGAAGCACCTATAACCGCGACAGATGTTGGACTGAGAAGCTTATTTAACCGATTCATCAATGCTCCATAAAATACATAAAAAACAATTTGGCAAGCATCTTACTAGTATATACCGATGCTATCCGTGGTTTCAGGTTTCAACACGAAAATCTGAAGCTAACTCATTGAGTTGTCGTAGTATACTCAAACCACCTCAAGGTGCAGGATTCAGAGCTTTATCTTCTGTTTCAGATCAAGAAAAAGAACGCAGTGGAATGACGAGTCCTTTCCAAGTTCTTTGACGATGAAATGGGACAGAAGATGAGCTCCCAAGGGCGAGATTGCTTGGTTTTCATGCCGTGTTACCGATTCTAGATTTAGAACCACTAGATCTTCAAATCGGTGCCTTGCCTGAAAATCAAGCAATTCTCGCTGAACCTAGCACCTTGAGGTGGTTTGAGTATATAAGTGTAAGCAATTTAAGCTATCGTATAGATAGATTTCAGTATGTGATCTACAACAGTGTTTGGTGTCGTTCGTTCCACGTTGTTCGCAAAAAAACTAAACACTAATTCCTCTAGAGTGAATATTGTGGGAATCATCACGAGTTGAGTTACAATTAACTGGGGACTGCACTTGATTCTGCGTGAATCAATGTGCATGATTTGAAAAGAATAAATTAGCGTAAGCATTACACATGAAAAAAATTTCAATTATCAGTCTTTCGATACTATTGGCAGCTTGTGCCTCGGATACATACGAGAAAGGGGTGACCAGCGAATCTTATACAGAAGATTACAAAGTAGATTCGATCCAAGCTCCAATTACCCAGCAAGCACAAATACAAGAAGTTTCGATTAATGAAACACCTAAGATGGCTGCTCAAACAACAACGCCAATGGTCGCAGTCCGAGAAGAAAAGAAAGTGGTGAAACTTGCTCCTAAACCGCAAGTTCAAAAAAAGAAGATCAAGATTCTTCCTCCGACACATAATCAGCTAAAATCAAACCCACGCTATGGATACACTATTCAAGTAATAGCTTTGGATAGAGAAAGTAAGCTTGAAAGGTTTGCTAACAGACTACCTAAAGGTCAGCCAATTTGGGGCAACTATAAGCAAGTAAATGGAACCAATTGGTACACAATTTTGTACGGTGACTACGCAACATCGGCAGAAGCCAAAGCGGCAATTGCTACTTTGCCAGAGGATTTTAAAAAGTTGAAACCCTTCCCTAAGAGTATTGACGCAATAAAGAACTCTGACTACCCAGTAATGGATAAGTTGAATTAATTTTCATACATATAGAAGAGGGCGAAAGCCCTTTTTTTGTGCTTGAGTTTTATAAAAAGTATTAATAATGGTCAGTAAGGCTTACATGCTGACCGGTTGCACAGCTAATTACCTAAAATTTACTGAATATTGATATGCAAACCTTTAGAATGATATCAGACAGTTTTTCATGGAAAGACCCCATAAGATGACTAAAAAAAATATCCTTTTACTATGCGGCGGGGGATCCAGTGAACATGAAGTTTCTCTGGTGTCAGCCAATTTTATTCAGCAGCAGCTTGAGCTAAATAAAAGCTTTAACGTCATTCGTGTTGAAATGACAAAAGAAGAATGGCGTTTAGACTGTGGTACAAAAACAGAGTTAGATATAGCGCATTCAATGCTAAAAGGCGATGATCACGAATTTCGTATCGACTATATTGTTCCGTGTCTGCATGGATACCCAGGTGAAACGGGTGATGTTCAGTCTATGTTTGAGCTAGCAAAAATCCCTTATCTTGGGTGTGGTCCAGAAGCGAGTACAAACAGTTTTAATAAAATCACGTCCAAGCTTTGGTATGACGCACTAAATATTCCAAATACTCCTTACGTTTTCCTTTCCGATAACAACGAAAATGCTTATCAAAAATCAATCGATGCGTTTAATAGATGGGGAACGCTATTTGTAAAAGCGGCAAGGCAGGGATCATCTGTGGGCTGTTACAAGGTCACAAAAGAGTCCGAGCTAAAAGATGCGATAGAGAAAGCCTTTTCGTTTTCTGAGCAAGTACTGATAGAAAAAGCGGTTAAACCGAGAGAATTAGAGCTCGCTGCATTCGAATATCAAGGCGAACTAATTATTACCAAGCCTGGAGAAATAATGGCTCCAGAAAATGGCTTTTATACGTATGAAGAGAAGTACGGTGCAGATAGCCATTCCATAACAGAAGTTGAAGCCAAAGACTTAACAGCACAACAAGTAGAAGAAATACGTGCACACGCTAGAAAAGTATTTGAGCATATGGGGCTTAAAGACCTTTCTAGAATAGATTTCTTTTTAACTGAAGATAACGAAATATACTTGAATGAAGTCAATACGTTCCCTGGAATGACGCCCATTTCGATGTTTCCTAAAATGGTTGAGCATTACGGGATAAGTTTTACAGATTTTTTAAGCGATGCCATTAGCAATTCGCTACGTTAATCCCAAGGTTTAATCGTTACAAACTTCAGCTTTTCTTCATCCGCAGTGCCTAGCTTTCCCAAATACTGAGCAGGCATTGCGGGACTCAACCACCTGCCGAAATCTTGAATTTCTTTCAATTTGTAGCCTTGCGATGCCAACTCTTTGACAGCGCCTATGCGGCTAGATTGACCTGAAAAGCTCTCTCCTCCTGACAATCCGAGTAGCTGACTGCCTCTTCTAAAAATACGATAGATGGAAGAGTCATCTAGTGTGGATTCATACAGGTTTTCGTACTTATCGATGCGGCAAAAAAGAATACTAGTATCATTCTTACTTATCCATTTTCTTAGCGCGAGAGAAGAGTTGATACTCAACTCATATACCTTGTCACCCAAATGAATAATAGCGATTTCGTTTTTAAAACCGATGTTATCCATTTTCATACTTCTAAGCTCGGAACGTTTTAGTGCACACTCGAACATGACGCAATAAATAGCTAAATCTCGTATATCTTTGGTTAGAATCGACGAAGAAAGTAGATTGTACAGGTCATGCAAATGCTTACTAGTAAAAGCGCGAACACTCTTAGAATCACCATGCTTTTGAAGTCGCAATTCACTTAGTAAAAATTTAATCTGACGATGATTTGTTGGGTCTGAATACGAATGAACTCGATGTATCGTACCAATGGTTAGGCAACATCTTCGTATTGAGGCAAATTTTTTCTTAGGGGATTCTTTTATTATAAATCGCTTCACTGCGGCAATAGAAGCGGGTAGGGAAGCAACACTATTCTCTGCGCAAAATGAAACAAAATGATTCCAATCATTAACCATAGACTTCAATGAATTAGCTGAATACTGATAACTTGTTATTTCACCTAACGTACTAACATTAATTTGTTGTGAAAACTGTTTTACACTTGCAGCTCTAATTGATGAATCTGTGATCGGAGATATGTTTTTCTTCATTTTAACGCACTATAACAGGCAATAATGTTACTAATTCTACTTGCGAATCCAAGGATTACAATTATTATTAATAGAAACAAAGAACTAAGAGTTCAGCAATATGGCAACGAGTATGCACCGCGGCTTTACTTTGCAGTCATCCAACGGCGAAGTATGGCAAGTTAAAATAAAAAACAGAGTACTTTCCGGGAACCTTGCTTCAGTGAAGAAAAGCATTGATTGGTGGTGTGATACAGCATCTCTGATTGATCCCAAAGAGTTTTCAACTTTGGAAGCCAAGAAAGTCGCTGCCGGGACAGAAGAAAATTACAATGGTTTCCAACTTAAAAACGATACTGGTGCACCTAACGCTTGGTATTGCTTCTTTAATGGTAGATTGATTAAGGGTGGAAAACTCGCCATTCAAAAACACATTGATGCACACTTGGCTGCTGCAGCCAAAAAAGGATAAAATAATTTTTTGTCGATAGAATTGAGAAATAAGCATGTCTCTTGTGTATTCAACGGAAGTTGGGCGTATTAAGCCTGAAGAAGTCAAAGAACAACGCCCTAAAGGTGATGGCGTAGTTAGAATCCAGCGCCAAACCAAAGGACGGAAAGGTAAAGGCGTTTGTATCGTCACTGGACTAGATTTGGATGACGCACCTTTAAAACTGCTTGCGGCAGAACTGAAAAAAGTATGTGGATGTGGTGGTTCAGTAAAAGATGGAACGATCGAGATTCAAGGTGACAGTCGCGATAAAATAAAAGCGCATCTAGAAAAGAAAGGTCTTACGGTTAAGTTAGCCGGCGGCTAAGATATAAGGCATTTATGATAGCCAAAAGCTAGGTTAACCTGGCTTTTTTTATGCTTACAGCACACATTATCTAAACGCTAATAATCATGTCTTAATCTTTGATTAAAGTAATGATTATTAGCTATTTTATGGTAAATAGGATTATGGTTAAATAACTCGATTTTTGGTGGGCTAGAACAAAGAAAGAGGCATAGTTCTTACGTAGACTCACATCTTATTTAACATAAGATAGATAATGCGCACTGAGAGTGTAAGCCCAAAGCGATAATGTCCTAATATTTCCAAGTGAATCTGTCCTATGTTTGCTTGGAGGTATTTAGGATGTTAGTTACGATGAACGACCATGAATTGCAACGTTTCTCCATTATCCAAGATGTGTTAAACAATAAGTTAAAGCGCCGAGATGCCACATCCATTCTTGGAATAAGCTACCGACACTTGTCTCGCATACTTAAAGCTTTTAAGGAACTTGGCGTTGAATCCCTAGCTCATGGCAACCGCGGTAAACCTTCGAGCAATCGCATCAGCGATGACACCAAGCTCCACGTACTCAAACTTATCTCAGAATACTATCTAGATTTTGGCCCAACGCTCGTACATGAAAAGCTTACAGAGGTTCACGGATTTAATATCTCCTTGGAAACGCTTCGCCAATGGATGATAGCTGATGCTCTTTGGGTTCCACATTCCAAAAGAAAACCTCGAATTTATCAACCTCGCTATCGCAGAGACTGCTTAGGTGAACTGATCCAAATTGATGGCTCTCACCACGACTGGTTTCAAGGACGATCTGACAAATGCTGTCTATTAGTCTTTATCGATGATGCGACTGGACGTTTGATGAACTTACAGTTCAGTGAAACCGAGTCCGCCTTTGATTACATGCTGGCAACCCGAAAACACCTGAATGAGCACGGTAAACCGATCGCGTTTTACAGCGATAAGCACTCTATTTTTCGCGTCAATCAAGAGAAGCACAAGCAAGTTGGTCAAACTCAATATAATTCTAGAGTCATAAAATAGCTATGTTCTCAAACCTAATGTTCGTTTACTAATTTCTGGCAGATTTCAAGTCAAATGATTGAGAATCAAAGACATATAGTTACTGACTAATTGTCAAATAGCTGATCGAAAATCAGGCTTTGGGCTCAGTATCCCATAAATTTCCGGATCAGTATCACATCTCACAGTGGATATCCCTATACATTTTTTATTTGGAATCGCATACTTAAATGAACAAACCAATAGGTTTATTTAAAAGCAATATTAACGAGAATATTATAATTATGAAGTGTCGTTTCGTTCTGATTCTTGGAACTTTTATCTTGCAAGGATGTGCCGCTACAACAGATAGCAGTGATGATAAACAATCAGTAATACAATCCCACATTTCTAGCTCTCTAAAAGATAGTATCAAATATTATCCTCACGCTTGGACTACGCAAAGGTTCAACGCATATATGGAACTTCCATCGAACAAAGCTTTTGCCATACATTGGAAAGGAAAACGAGCGATGGCATTTGGTTTTGCAAGTGGAAAGCTTTCTATCGAAGCTGCAAAAAAAGAGGCATTGCTTCTATGTTCGGCAAGATCATCAGACCCTGAGAAGTGTGAAATTGCTGCTTTTGAAGAAACAGCCATGAATATTGATACCAAAGGCTACCCTGTAGAAGTTTCTAGCATCAAAGACATAGAAACGTTCAACAAATTCAATTCCAGTACTAGCCATTCTGCCATTGCAGGAAACCAACTCGGACTTCTAGGCTTTGCAACTGAAGTTAATTCCCAAGCTGAAGCTGAAGATATGGCTATGAGACAATGCCTTAAAAAAACGCATTACACCCTACCCAAATGTAAAGTTATCGCTTCTAAATAACGATAATAAGTAACTAACTTTTCAGATAAGGCTCCTTTTATAAGGAGCCTTTTTTATGCTTCAAATACACCTCGTAATTTAATTACCAAATGTGGATAAGCTGTGCTTAACATCGCTTTGTTTAAGCAAGCGGCAAAGCAAGTGCTTACAAACTAACGTTACAAACCTATTCGTTCCGGGACACTCTAGAGATATATTTCAGATTTAACTCATTGTATTTTAATGGTTAAATAGATTGGCTAGATTTTTATGCCAGTGAATATGGTTGATTTTTATTATAGAGCTCAAGTTGTAACGTCCTAGCCCCGTAACAGAATTTTCTGAGACGAGTGAAAGCTAGATTGTTTGATTTATGATCTTAGTTTGGCGGATGGAGTTTCAAAAGTGCTTGTATAGAACGAATAAGAGGTGGAGTATGGAGGATGATAGACATAAAAAAAGCTAGGTTGCCCTAGCCTTTCTTTTCTTCCCTGATTTCGTTTGCAATTATTTTTATTGCTTCTGCTGTACTCATTCCTTGCGCCATAAGAGACTGTATTCTCTCCACGGCTTCTTGTTGCTCTTTATGAGTTAACGTAGGTAAATCTTGGAACATGTTTGGCTCCCCTTTTATTGGAAGCCGAGGATAACGAAATAGTTAGTAACTGCCAAGGAAATTAACGTAAACACCCATTGAATTGGCATTGGTATAGCTCGCACCTAAGTCCATAGTGATGATACCCAGAGGAGTTAGCCCTATACCCGCGGTGATTGTGCCTTCATCGTTTTCTTTAGCAAGATTGGTATAGTAACCACCACGAAGTTGTAGCTGTCTCATTACATCAACTTCAATACCTGCTCTAAGCATCTGTGAATCATCGCCGCTCATGCCTTTGAACTTGTCTCGCTTAACTAAATCGTAATCGACACTAAAGGTATAATAATCGCCGACTAATCCAGCACCAACGGTGTAATTTGGTCTCATTTCATAGGTATCACCTATTTCAACAACTCGTCCACCTACATTTACACTCTCTTGATTAGTGACAATGTCACGTGTCATTATATTCATTGCAGACGCACCAATTCTAAAAGGTCCGTAAAACCATACAGCTCCTAAATCTAGGTTGAATGCGGTTTCACCAGCTGTAGAATCCGTGATGCGTCCGAATCCGAAATTGGAAAAGGAAGCGTGACTGGCAACTGAATACACTCTTTGAATTTTTGGCGATGCGCCGATTGAAACATGTTGTCCAAACAGTGTGTAATATTTTGCGAATGTTACTCCGAGTTCAGTAACGCCAATCCCCATGACTTTAATCAGTGATTGGTCGAGTTTGTCGATATCAGGAACGGAACTAGGTGCCATATCGGCAGTGATGTATGATTCAGTATAGATTTTGCCAAACACGTTCATTGATACGAATTGGTTTGGAATAGCAAATGCAGCCGTAAGACCTATATCTAACGCTATTTCGTCGCCAACGAGTTTGTCGTAAACAGATAAGATTTCGGTTGGGTCACCAGCATCAATTGCGTCAGCTGCACTTTTTATGTCTTGCAGCATTTTACCATTGTCTGTGTAGGTTAAGCCTACACCAGGGATGATCATACCAGCGTTGTCGTCTCGTCGATACAAGGCGGCAAGAGAAGGATTATAGAATGGTGCCGATAGAAAATCAGCGGATACAACCCCTACTCCTCCCATGGCGTCACCTCGACCATCAACAGAATAGTTTGCAGCATTAACAGAACCTGCAGCGAGTGCGAGTGCGATAGTAGTGGATAAACTGATTTTTTTCATAATCAAACCGTAACATTGTCCTTTTGATCGTTATCGGCATAAATTATCAGATCTTTAGTATTATTAATCCACCGAAATATCGTAGGTTTTACTAATTACTTGTTGATCTTCAATAGAAACTGCACCTTGCCATCGACGGTGTGTAATTGATACAGCTAATACATATCTATCTGGATCCAAATCTCTTAAAGGTATTGAGCTGGGGTAATCACTTTCATATTCTTGTGACCATACCTTTTGATACTTTCCCTCAAGAAAGTCGAATAGTGAAATGTTTAGCACAGGAAGTGGACAGTGCTTATTCAGAAGACCTGTTTTCTCCACTTTCCAGTTATCCTTGGATTGCCATCTAACGATTTGCTTAGCTTGCGGCTCCGACATAACGGCCCATGTAACCCAAGGTTCCTCATTTATCGGCTTTATCTTTAAAAGATATAACCCGCTAGCTAAACGAGCATTCAAGCTATACCGTTTTTGAAATATGTTTTGCTTAGAGGATTCAGAGCTAAGTTTGTCAAAGGATGACTCATTGGACACACTTTGTTCGCCCCAGCGATCTAATTCAATCGATTCTATTTCTTTATTTCCTAATACGTCTATGATCACACTTGAATTATTTCTACCTGGAGATTGGATCATCTGACGTCTTATAACCACTTCATCAATCCAATCAGGAAGCCCTTCAACGTTCAAGGAGCGACCACAATCTCTCTCTATAGACTTAAGAAATAGTTGATCTAAGTGATTAGCGACGTATTTCGACGGATTTTGTTGCCATACTTCAACTATTGCTGAGAATGTTCCCTCTAAATCATCTTCTAGAAGTTTTTGGTGTGCACTTGTTAGCGAGGTTTGCTGCTCAAACCACTGATTCGTCGAGTGAGCAGTAATCGGTAAAATGCAAATTAACCCCGTAAGTAAATGGCGGAACATTAGCTTTTCATCTTATATCCGACACCACGCAACGTTTCAATGTCGATGCCTGGTAGTTTTTGTCTAAGTTGCAACACATGTGTATCGACAGTTCGAGTCGTAGGAAAGTGGTTGTATCCCCAAACGTGATCAAGCAGCTCGTCTCTGGTAAATACACGTCCTAAATTGGTTGCCAAAAATAACAGAAGATCAAACTCGGTACGAGTTAGGGTAACGTTTTCTTCTTTATAGATGACATCACGGGTGTTTTTATCGATGACCAAATGCTCGGTTGTAACACGAGATTCATCCAATTCTTCTCCATCTGGTGCTCTCATCTGTGCACGGATGCGAGCAAACAGTTCAGCTTCCGCAAAAGGCTTTGTCAGATAATCATTTGCACCGGCATCAAGCCCGTTAACTTTGTCCTTTACGGAAACTAAAGCCGTTAGCAAGATCACAGGAACTTGTTTGATTTTCTTCCATTCTGGCAAATGAGTTACGGAATCACCATCTGGTAACTGCCTGTCTAAAATGACGAGATCAGCTTTGTCCCATAACGGGCTTACTTCAGAAATTGTTTCCGCGTGATGGCATTCATAACCTGCTTGCTCTAGGCTCACAAGCAATCCATCCGCTAAGTTTTTATCATCTTCAACCAGAAGCAGTGTCTGTTTCACAGGGTATCTCCAATATAAATGTTGTTGGCGGGCCTTGAAGAGACATTTTGCCTCCCATTCGTTCAACCATTGACTCCACAATTGTCAAACCTAGCCCCAGTCCACTTTTACTCACAAAAGGCTTTCGAAGCGTCTTCCAATCTCTCTTAGTTAAATTACCTTGGTCGGTAACCTTAAAAATCACACAATTCTTTTTTGTTTTAACACTTAAACCAACCGGCGCCACACCATATTTGACGGCATTGTTCACTAAATTGTCTAAGCATGTGCCTAACCAGTAGATGTTCACCTTTATAGCGCTATCTTTATCTAGCTCGATATGTATTGGTTGTTCCAATTCCTCAAATCTGTACTCTAGCCATTCCTTCACAGAGGGAAGCCATTCACTAGAAAGTTGTTGATTATCCGATTGCAAATAGTCCTTACTTGCCTCAGCCAATTGGCGTAATCGCCTAGAGTCTTCGCATAATCGTCGAAATTCGTCGTATACCGTTTCAGGAAGGTTCTCGAATTCTCTTCTAAAACCTTCAACGGTTAGTGACAGGCTGGCTATCGGCGTTCGCAATTCGTGGGTCAGAATCTGTAAAACTAACATCCTACTTTGCATCTCTTTGCGCTTGCTATTCCAGCGAGTAACAGCCCAACCAAGAATCAAAACAACATTGAATATCGCCAGCCCTATCATGATATGCAAAAGCAAATCAGAATGGTTTTCTACTTCCCAGCATATATTTCCGCTTTTAACGAAACAGCTAGCTTTGCCATTGTATAGCGTTGCCTTTATTTCTTGTTGTTTCAGTAATGTTTCCCACAAATCTTGGGGGAATATTAAATATTGGTCACCTTGTCGCAGCCAAAGTTCACTATCATGCATTAACATTTCAGAACCTGAGAGCAATGCCTTCATAGTGATGTAATCCATGCGCTGCAACTTGCCTAACAAACTGGATGTACTAGATTCAGGTCTCTCTTCGATGTGCATGTAGTCTTCTAATTGCTCATACATATCGGGATGGGTTACGGCGTAACGTGCTGCATACGTACCACCACCCGGGTGAATTAAGCCAGATCGCGCAAACCATTTAATGGGGAGCTTGGTCCCTTTACAAATAGCACGTGTAAAAACAAGAGGCTCTGTAATTAGCGGGCTTAAAGGAAGCTTGCCTTTACAGGTTTCAGATAAGCTGTAAAGCCGCTGTATATCTTTTAAAGGATAATTCGCCGTCTGAGGTAGCATCGATTCAGGCGTTAGAAGCTTGTTGGGGAAATCGGACTGAATAATACGCATGTCATAGGAATCAACTGCCTTAGAGGTATCAAATTGACTTTTAAATTCCTCAATTCTCTCTGGCAAGCTTTGTGCGTAAACGGCGGATGTAAAAACGCAGCCTAAAGTCAAATATACGATATTTCTTAGCAAAGCTGTTTCGTTCTCTATGGCATTTATCGGTGAGTTCGCAATATAACACTAATAAGAATGTGATTATAACAGCAGCTCTACGTTATTAACCAATTGCTGACATTCGCGATGATTATATTGGAAGAGTTTACACTGCTCATACATAGTGACATTGTCACATAAGGCAAAAGTAAAAAAGGGAAGCTAATGCTTCCCTTCTATCATTAAGCGTTTTTAAAGCGTTGAGCTTGAATTACAAATGGGCAGATATTTGTACACAAGACTCTTTCGCATCCCCAAAGAGCATTTGAGTATTCTCTTTAAAGAATAGTGGGTTTTGTACACCAGCATAACCCGTATTCATCGAACGTTTGAACACGATAACGTTTTGGGAATTCCAGACTTCAAGTACTGGCATTCCAGCAATTGGGCTATTTGGATCCTCCTGTGCGGCAGGGTTTACCGTGTCGTTCGCACCAATAACCAAAACAGTGTCGGTTTCTGGGAAATCGTCGTTAATCTCATCCATTTCAAGAACAATGTCATATGGCACTTTAGCTTCTGCTAACAATACGTTCATATGCCCTGGTAATCGACCCGCTACGGGGTGTATGCCAAATCTAACTTCGACGCCATGAGCTCGCAATTTTTCAGTAATTTCATGTACCGGGTATTGAGCTTGCGCCACTGCCATTCCATATCCTGGAGTGATAATAACTGACTTAGAGTTTTTCAGCATTTCAGCGACTTCTTCAGCCGATGTTTCAGTATGCTCTCCATGATCTTCATCACCGCTAGACACCGAAACTTCCTGACCAAATCCACCCGCAATAACACTAATAAAAGAGCGATTCATAGCCTTACACATGATGTATGAAAGGATAGCGCCTGAAGAGCCAACAAGTGCACCGGTTACAATTAGAAGATCGTTTGCTAGCATGAAACCTGCTGCGGCTGCCGCCCAACCAGAGTATGAGTTGAGCATGGAAACAACAACCGGCATATCTGCGCCACCAATCGATGCCACGAGATGATAGCCAAATACAAAAGCAATGAGCGTCATCAAAATGAGTGCGAACATGCTTCCATCAGCTTCAACAAAATGCACCAATAGATAGGCTGATACAACTAACGCAGCTAAGTTCAATTTGTGCTTATGAGGTAAATTCAATGCGGACGAATTTATAACTCCCCTTAGCTTACCAAATGCAACGACCGACCCCGTAAATGTAACCGCACCTATGAAGACGCCTAAAAACACTTCAACCATGTGGATGACGTGTTTAGCATGTGCATCAACATCTGTTACCGCGATAGCCGGTGGATCGATGTAGCTATTGTAGCCAACTAAAACAGCGGCCATACCAACAAAGCTATGCAAAATGGCAACGAGTTCAGGCATTTCGGTCATTTCGACCTTTTTAGCGTAATGAATACCAATACCGCCACCAATAACCATTGCAAGAATGATCCACACTACGCCAGATGTATCGGGTCCAAAAATGGTTGCGATAAGGGCAATTGCCATACCAGCGATGCCGTAATAGTTACCTGCTCGCGCAGATTCTTGCTTAGATAGTCCCGCTAAACTCATGATAAAGAGTATTGCGGCGACAATGTATGCGGCTTGTACTAATCCTGCAGACATGTGATTACTCTCCTTTAGTCTTTACGGAACATTTCAAGCATACGTTTGGTGACGGTAAAACCACCAAATATATTAATGCTTGCAATTAGAACGGCGATAAAAGACAAGAAGGTAACGACCCCACTCCCTTGCCCTATTTGCAATAAAGCTCCCACAACGATAATTCCAGAGATGGCGTTGGTAACAGACATCAGCGGAGTATGAAGTGAATGCGAGACGTTCCAAACGACGTAATAGCCGACAACACAAGCCAAAACGAATACCGTAAAGTGTGCAAGGAACGAAGCTGGAGCGACAGAGGCAACCCAAGCAAACGCACCTACCCCTATAGCCAGCGCCGCTACCTTTTTGAGAGGTGAAGCTGGTTCTTCTTCTTTTGTAGCTTCAACGGGTTGAGCTTTGGGTTTTACTTCTGGTTGAGCGGATACTTGTATTGGAGGAGCTGGCCAAGTGATTTCACCCTCTTTGACTACTGTAACCCCTCTTAAGACGACATCTTCGAAATTGATGTCGATGTTACCGTCTTTCTCTTTGCATAGCAGTTTTAGAAGGTTGACAAGGTTAGTTCCGTAAAGCTGTGAGGATTGAGTTGGGAGTCGACCGACCATATCGGTATAACCCACAATTTTTACGCCATTCGGGGTGGTGATCACTTCGTCGGCTACCGTGTACTCGCAGTTACCGCCGTTTGCTGCAGCTAGATCGACGATGACACTGCCCGCTTTCATACTATCGACCATTGCCTTTGTAATTAGTTTAGGTGCTGGTCGACCAGGAATAAGAGCTGTCGTAATAATAATGTCGACGTCTTTAGCTTGAGCAGCGTACAGCTCTTCTGCCTTTTTATTAAATTCATCGGACATTTCTTTAGCATAGCCATCACCAGACCCTGAGTTTTCTTGAAAATCTACTTCTAAAAACTCAGCCCCCATAGATTGAACTTGCTCTTTTACTTCTGGGCGAACATCAAATGCGCGTACAATCGCACCTAAGCTACCTGCGGCACCAATGGCTGCAAGACCAGCTACACCTGCTCCAGCGACAAGGACTTTTGCAGGAGGTACTTTACCAGCAGCTGTAATTTGACCGGTGAAAAAGCGCCCGAATTCATGCGCGGCTTCTACCACTGCCCGATATCCTGCGATATTTGCCATAGAACTTAATGCGTCAAGGGCTTGCGCTCTCGAAATTCTTGGTACGGCATCCATCGCCATCACGTTGATGTTTTTGCTGGATAACTTGTCCATGAGAGCTTCATTTTGTGCAGGCCAAATAAAGCTGATAAGGCTCGCACCTTCTTTAATCAAATCAAATTCATCAACGCCAGATTCAGGATCGACCTGAGGAGCATTTACTTTTAGAATCAGGTCGCTTTTCCAAACGTTATCTCGAGAGACAACAGTCGCGCCAGCCGATTCAAAAGCTGCATCATCAAAACTTGCCAGAACCCCTGCTTGGCTCTCAACCGAGACATCAAATCCCAGCTTTAATAACTGCTCTACCGTTTTCGGCGTTGCAGCCACTCGCCTTTCACCTGCGAGTGTTTCTTTAGGCACACCAATTTGCATAGTTATTCCCTACTAAATGCACAATTAATAATCAGTTTTTATCTAACGATGAGATTAACTTCAACTAAAACGTATTGAAAACACTAAGTTTCATTAGATATAACGTTAAAGAATGAAGGAGCCTCATCTTTATCTTAAAAAATTATCGCAATTAAATTCAGTTATGTTTTCAACTTTCAAAAAGTTTTTAATTTTTCAAAACAAATGAAAGAGCCATTAAGCATACTGCTTAATGGCTCTCAAAAAGGTGACTAAAATCAATTCGATGTGCTGCAAAAAAACTATTTAGTTGAAAATATTATCGCCCATTTGGTCAATAAACATCTGCGCCTTTTTTAGCATGAACTCATTTGCGTCGGATTCAGTTGCTAAAACGTCAGATCGAATAAATGTATGCGTTTTGGTCTCGCCTGATTCAAAGGTTTTAGTTATTCGCCCAGCTATTCGATACTGACCGCCTTCAGGTTTTGGTTCTTGGTAAATCAGATAACCATTGTACTCAATAGGTTCTGCTTCTTGTACGACGGTTTCTTTTGAACCACCAAATAAACGAGAAAAGAGTCCCACAAATTACTCCTTATTCTTCTTTCTTTTTTAGTATAGGTACTTCGTACCACTCTAATTCATCGTCATCATGTCGTCTAGGTTTGGTAAAAATAACAGGAATGCTATCTTCAGTTCGTTTCCGGCGATCATCTTTTATCATGCTTTCGGCCGCTATAAGCGCATCATCAACCTGTTTTCTCAAGACAACAAGACGCTCTTCAGGCAATGCGGACAAAAAATCTATATCATGTCGAATATAAATTGGACGTAATTGGTTTAATGCAATACAAGCCAAATCGGCAAGTTGCTCACTATCATAACTTTCTGAATAGTCAGGTTCTCCTAGACGGTTTCCTACTAATGTCTCCATATAGTTGTGCACATCGACGCTTATTTTCATTTATGTACTTCCCTATGTTTCAATCATGACGTCTATTCCGATATAAACGCTTAATCAGTAACAAAGCCAATGGACTTGTCTCTGCTTCAGCGACCTATTCGTTTTGTATCATAAAAACTAGCCTAAATGCGCAGTAGTACGCTATTTTTCATAATAAGTTTAGCAAAACGCTTGGAAATTATGTGAATAAAAGTATCCTATTCCTTTATGCTGATCCGGCTATATGTAGCTGCTGTTGACGGATTTTTTGTACTCAAATGACTTTACCTGCGATAAACGCAAACCTGGTCCGATTCCTATTTCCTTTATTCCTGGTAACAGGCATTCTCCATGGTATCGATCAACTTACCCCTCTTATCAGTCAAAACCAAGGTGCCATTGGTTTTCTTCCTTATCTATTATTTTCTATCGCGCTGATCTTATGCCACAGCTTTAATCAAGGTCGAATGGGCATGATAGCGGTATCCATGATGCTGGCATATTTGGTGATACAAGAAAGATTGCAGGTCCCACTAAATTTTGGAACGACCAAACTCGAATTCTCAATCTTGGCATTTTTAATGCCTGTCTCATGTATGACCGTTTACCTTTTCCCAAACAAACGTTTTTTTTCAAAGACGGGTGTAGCGTATTTACTTCTGCTTAGTTTGTTCATGGGTTGGGCATACCTTACCGTTGAGCACTTTTCACAAAATGGAATGGATCATTTATGGGAAGGCATTTTATTTTCGATTCCCCAAGTATCTAAACTTCCATTTTTAGCGGTTTTGTACAGTGTGATTTTTGTTGGCGTCTCTGCAATTATGGTACTTACACGTCGAGAAGCTCTTGATTATGCAGTATATAACTGTCTATTGTTGTCTACCGTCACGTTCGGATTCTTTCAACTGTCGTATATTTCGGCTGTGTTTTTCTCTCTTGCTGGTATTTTGCTGATATACAACATCATGTCTACTAGTCACTCACTGGCTTTTATCGATCAGCTAACCGAGATCCCAAGCCGAAGAGCATTGGAAAACGAGATGGGTCATTTGGGTCGAAATTACTCGATAGCTATGCTAGATGTTGATCACTTCAAGAAGTTCAATGATACCCATGGGCACGATACGGGGGATGATGTACTTCGCTTGGTCGCAAAGACGCTTAAAAGTGTTGAAGGGAAGGCCAAAGTTTATCGTTATGGTGGTGAAGAATTCACGGTGTTATTTAAAGGAAAAACCGCAGATGAATCTTTTCCTTTTCTTGACGAATTAAGAGAAAACGTTGCTAGCTATGACATGGTTGTGCGAAATCGATCTGATCGCCCTAAAGATGATAAATTGGGCACAAAAAAGCGAGGCTCTAATAATACAGAGAAAACCGTGAATGTGACGATAAGCATCGGTGTAGCGGATAGTTCAGATATCAAACACCCTAAAAAGGTACTTAAAGCAGCTGATGAGGCATTATATAAAGCAAAGAAAAGTGGGCGAAATTGCGTCGTTACTAGCTGAGTCTTTTGATATCTCTCTTTTTAAACACATATCCTCTCATTGTTGTCCTGAAAATGGTCTAAGATCACACCTTTATGTTGTTCATCGATAATTCGCTAGCCTACGCTTTTAGTTTACGGTAACTTCGATTTTGCAGGAAACAATCTGCATCAATTTGTATATATAAAGAGTTTAATTATGAGTCAAAAAGTCAATGGCACGGTAAAGTGGTTTAACCAAGATAAAGGTTTCGGATTTATCACTCCTGAAACAGGTGGTAAAGACGTATTTGTTCATTTTTCTGCAATTCAAGGGACGGGGCGCCGTAACTTAGAAGACGGTCAGAAAGTATCGTTTGTTGTTACAGACGGACAAAAAGGACCACAAGCCGAAGACGTCAACGCCATCTGATTCTTAGCTTGCTGCTAGATAGAACAGCCACCTCATTCAGGTGGCTTTTTCATACCCATAATTTGCACGAGTATTTGTGTTAAAAGCCTTGTGGTAAGATTTTAATGTAACCACATTTACCTAGGCTTAAATATGCATACTTGGAAAGGCGCTAAACTATCTCACCCTTTTATAAACTTACCGCAGCACCTTTTTACTGAGGTAACGCCAACATCGCTAGAGAATGTGCGTTGGGTGGATTGGAATACGCCGCTAGCATTGCATTTAGGATTCCCAAAAAAACCAGACGAAGAAATGTTGTCCATTCTTTCAGGCTCAACATCACTGACGACATACCCTTCGATTGCCATGAAATATGTCGGTCACCAATTTGGGTCTTACAACCCTGATTTAGGTGATGGGCGCGGTTTGCTCCTGTGTCAGGTTCACGCAGACGAGTCTCAATATGATATTCATATAAAAGGTGCAGGCTTAACGCCCTATTCTCGCCAAGGTGATGGAAGAGCAGTCTTGCGTTCCAGTATCCGTGAATACCTAATGTCCGAGGCCATGCATAGCCTAAAGATACCGACTAGCAGAGCGCTTGGTTTAATCGTGAGTGATACACCCGTTTACCGTGAGCAAGTGGAACAAGGTGCCGTATGCATCCGTATTGCAAAAACACACATAAGATTTGGTCACTTTGAATACTTATATTATACCAACCAACATGACGATCTTAGATTGTTTGCTGATTATGTTATCGACCAATATTTTCCATTGGCTCGATCGTCAGGCTCCCCTTACCTTTCGTTTTTCAAAGAGGTTGTCTCGCGCACAGCATCTATGATCGCCCATTGGCAGTCCATTGGTTTTGCTCATGGGGTGATGAATACCGATAACATGTCCATTCTAGGCGAAACGTTTGATTACGGTCCTTTCGGGATGATGGAAAAATTCGATCCATCCTTTATTTGCAATCACTCAGATTACCAAGGTCGATACGCGTTTGATAATCAACCATCTATCGGTCTATGGAATTTAACCGCATTGGCACAGTCACTATCGCCACTAGTAGAAAAAAAAGAATTAGAGAGTGCGCTTGATGATTATTATTCACACCTGACTAAAGAATATAGCCTGCATATGAGAGCAAAATTGGGTCTCGTTGAATCTGAAGCCGGAGATACCGAATTGTTCAATGAGTTGTTCGCGTTAATGAAATCGCAAGAAGCGGATTATACCAATACTTTTCGTGCACTTTCTAATATTGATAAAGTAGGATCTGAAGATTTTTTGGCGCAATTTGCTGAAACTTCACCAGCAATAGCTTGGTTTGATAACTATGAGAAAAGGCTAGAAAAAGAATCAAGCGAAGTAGGACTACGTTGTCTAACAATGCGTGCAACCAATCCAAAATACATCCTAAGAAATTATATGGCTCAACATGCAATTGATATGGCGAATCAAGGCGACTATTCGGAGGTGAAGCGTTTAAAACTTTTACTTGAAGCCCCTTTTTCAGATGGATCTGGGCTGGAAAAAGACACTCATCCAGCTCCTGATTGGGCTCAAGGCTTAGCTCTTAGCTGTTCTTCATGATTTTCAGGAGCAGTGAACAATTTACGATTTAGTGATTGATACGAAGAATCAGTTCGTGACGTATCTATCACGACCTTCCGCTTTCGCCTTATAGAGCAAAACGTCAGCGGCACCATAAACATCTTCAGCGCTTTCGCGACCAGTTGGAATGAATGAGTACACACCTTGTGACAGTGTCACAATATCATTAGTTGAAGACTTGGAATGTGGAATGCCTAACGAATGAATAGACTTTTGTACACGAATAGCCTGTTTTAGCGCGTCTTCGGCATTTGCGTTGCTGACAATAACAACAAACTCCTCACCACCATATCGACCGACCAACTCTCCAGAGCGAGCAAAACATTGGTCTAATGTGGATGCTATTTGTTGCAAACAGGCATCCCCTTCTATATGACCGTAATGATCGTTATAGGCTTTAAAGTGATCAACATCTAGAAGTATGACTGTTAACGGTAGCTGGTGTCTACCGTGCCAAGATACCATGTCTCTCAATTCTTTATCGACATACCGCCTATTGTAAACTTGTGTAAGACCATCCTCATTTGCTTGCTGTTGAAGATGGATGTTCACTTGTTCTAATTGAGATGAAACCAGTTTTAGCTCTCTACGCATTTGGGCAATACGCTGCATGGCATTCATCTTTGCACCAAGTACAACCTTATTTACAGGCTTTACCAAATAGTCGTCACCACCAGTTTCAATTGCTTTCGCAATGGTTTCAGGCTCTTCGTGACTACTTAGAAATATAATGGGAACCCAGTCATCATCACGTGCTCGAATCTCTTTAGCGACTTCAAATCCATCCATATCAGGCATATTGATATCAAGTAAAACTAATTCCGGATCAAATGACGAATAGACATCAAGTGCTCGCTCTCCACTCTCAACAACCTCAACAACATGGCCAAGCTGCTTAAGGCGAATCGCAAGTTGCATGCGCTCAAATTGCAGGTCATCGACAAGTAAAACCCTCATTGACGTATTCGGAGATTTCATAGACTCAAGCTGTTATTATTCTGACGGTATGAAATTAATATAGCATGCTGAACGTCGTGTACCCTATATATTGTCAGTAATTTGTTGACTTTTATCGCGATATTCCTAGCATGTGCTTTTTGAACATTGGAAGAAAATTTATGTCAAACGAAAACGAAACCCCACAACAAAAAGTCGACCTTACGACCGTATCAGCTGAATTGCGCCAAGTTATTGAGTTTGACAATGTTCCTGAAGAAATGCACTTGATGGTAACGTCGATTCACGAAGTTTCTGAAGAGGCAGTTAGAGAATCATGGGATGTGTTACCAGCAAGTGCTCAGAATGTGTTAGACAACTTTGAGCAATTCCATGCATTAGTTTCTGTGAGCCAAGCATTTGCTGGCTTAAATGTAATGGAAGAATTCCCTACCATAAAACTTCCCGAAGATATGTCAGAGCAAGATAAAGAAGAGTACCGAGCTTCTTTATTAGACCAAGTTTTACACAATTGTGTGAAGGACATGGTGAAACAACTGAAAAAGGCGAGAAGAGATGCCATCCTGAAACGTGATTTCAATCAGGTATTTCTAAAGTAACCAAGGAAACTTTCATTAAAAGGTCGCTTTTTGCGATCTTTTGTCTATTTTGAGCTGTATAAAGAACGCGTCTTGATTGTGAGATTGGAAATACAATTCTCATTTGGAGTTTTGCTTTCCTGAAAATGGATTCTCATAATGATGCTGATTATAACAATCTACTCAAATAATCGCATTGTATATTATAAAAAGGAATTATCTATGAAAAAGCAGTTAGTTGTACTTACACTACTTTCTTCACTTCCATTTACTGCCAGCTCTCAAGTTTACCTTGGTGGTAAAGTGGGTGCTTCATCTTTGTCAAACTCTTGTGCAGTGTCTACTGGATGTGATGACGACGGTTCGGGCTACGGTGTATATCTTGGATATCAGCTACTGGATAACGTCGCATTAGAGCTAGGATATGATGATTACGGTCAATTTAAGTCAAACTACCTTAATGGCGGTACTCTAACGAATTTAGAAGGTTCAATGACCGCTATTACATTTGCGCCTAAGTTCAATATTCCTTTAAGTGAAGATGTTGATTTCTTCAGTAAACTTGGTGCTGGTTACTCCACTTACGACGAAGCTAAAGATGACCTAAACCTTTTGGCAGGACTTGGCTTTGAAGGTAAAATCACCGAAGCACTTCGTGCTCGGATTGAATACCAATTGATGACAGAAATTAATGCGGGACCAGCTGACGACAGCACAGCAAGCATGTTCACGTTAGGCCTTAATTATCATTTCGGTGCCAAAGCAAAACCAGCACCTGTAGCGAAAGCGGAACCACGCCCAGTCGCTGAGCCAGCTCCAGCACCAGCGCCTGTCGTTGAAGAAAAGAAACCAGAGCCACCTAAAAAGCAGACTATCACGTTCCAATCACAACAAGACGTAAGCTTGTTTGAAACTGGAAGCAGTAAGTTAAGTGCCGCTGGTACACGTCGTTTTGAAACTGTAGCGACTCTTCTTACCACCTACCCTCAATCAAAAGTTGACGTTGTTGGTCACACCGACAGCCGTGGTAGTGCTAAATTCAACCAGAAACTGTCTGAAGAACGCGCTCAAGCAGTAGCTGATTACTTCGTTGCAAAAGGTGTAGATTCTAGCCGTATTACTGTTAAAGGTGATGGCGAGTCTAATCCAATCGCTTCTAATGACACTGCAGCAGGACGCGAGCAAAACCGCCGTGTTGAAGTAACAATTGAAGAGTTTACTGTAGAAGAGTAAAAGTAACTTCTAAATAAAAATGGCTTCCAAGAATGGAAGCCATTTTTTTTACTACTATTGTAGGTAATTCATTGCAATGTCACTGGTGCAAACATGAAACTTCGAATTACTTCACGTATCCAATTGAGGCACAAAATAGCTTTTCCAGTTATCACGGTTGCGCTTATTTTTACTGCCATCATTCTGTTGAGTACTTATCAACTACGCGAGCAAAATCGAGTTGATAGAGAATCACTTTCTCAACTTTCTCCGGCTATTAGCGCGTTAAACTCCTTATCTAAATCGATGATTTCTCTAAGAAGTCTGTCCGAAAAGTTAGCTTTCGATTTCGACAGCGATAATAAACGCGCACAATACTCAGAAAGTTTTAAAAGGTTACAATCCGAAATCACCAGCGATGTTTCAATTATCACAGCGTCGCCAGTACCAGAGAAATCTGCTGTACAAGAGTTAGAACAAAGCATTACTCATTACATAGCAAGCCAAGAGAAAATGTATGCAAATGCTTCGCCTTCTACCTACTTTTTCGAAAACAAGCCAGATTTTAGCGAATTAGAGCAAACAACATGGCAATCTATCTGGTTATTGAATGCCAGTTTACTCAAGCATCAATCGGCAATATCGGATAATCGAGAGTCCCTAACTAGGCAAGCAACGCTTATTCTTGAGATCGGTGGAGCAGTAGCTATTTTAATCGCACTTTCACTTGCCTTTATGGTGAGTCGCTGGGTAAGTTCCGCCATCGTTAAATTAACAGAATCATTAAAGCAAATTGCATCAGGTGAAGCCGATTTAACTTATCGTATGCCACTAGAAAGCCAAGATGAACTAGGTCAACTCGCAAAGGCATTTAATAGCTTTATTACCTCTCTTCAAGAAACGATCACAGAGATTATTCTCGCTTCTAATTCGGTAAGAGCAGAGATGGAAAATATTCGTAGTTTAACTCAAGGAATCGTTATTCATGTGTCGGAACAACAATCTCAAAGCGATCAAGTTGACAGCGCGGCACAGAGCCTTGATTCGCTTAATTCCGACATGTCGACGAATATATCCACAACAGAATCCGCCAATACTACCAGTGTAGAGAACTTACACTCTGCAACCGATTTTTTAAACAAAACAAGTCTCTCAATACAAAAGCTAGGTGAAGAGAATGTATTGGCTTGTCGGGTACTTGGAACACTGGATAGCAGTGTAAGTGGGATCGTATCGATACTGGACGTGATTGTTGAAATTGCAGAACAAACCAATTTGCTGGCGTTAAACGCAGCAATTGAAGCTGCTCGCGCCGGTGAGCAAGGGAGAGGATTCGCAGTCGTCGCAGACGAAGTTCGTACCCTCGCAACAAAAACTCAAAACAGCACCGATCAGATAAAAGGATTAGTTGAAGCCTTACAAAACAGTGCCAATGAAGCTAATTCAGCAATTCAAGTGAGCCAAGAAACGGGGGCGATAACGTTAAAACAAGCTGACGAAACCAGTACAACGCTTAAATTGATTTCTAGTAGCATCCATAAAGCATCAGAATCCAATACGTTATTTACTCGCACAGCCCAAAAACAGCTCGAGATTTCTAACGACATTCATCGAAATATGCAAAGTATTATAGAAAGCAGCTACCAAATGGTTGAAATGATAAGTAGTGCTGAGAATGCTTGCGAAACTCTGGCCGTGCAGTGCGAGAACATGGACAACTTAGTCGCGAAATTTGACGTGTAACGAAACACGATATTACTCGAGACAGGAAAATGTATCCTGTCTCAGAGTGATTGTTTATTTTAGATCACCATCAAAATTGATAAGCAACGGACAACTTAACGTTTCGACCTGGCTCTAAGTCGTCTAGACTAAATACTTTGCCCGAACGGGATTTAGACGTGCCAGATGTGGATGCATGAGACACGTACGCCGCATCAAATAGGTTATCGATACCAAATGTAAGAGCCAGCCCTTCTACTTGACTCGGTGCCCACTGAGCATAGATCTTATGAACATCGTAGGCTTCCTTAACTGGGTTGCCTTCAAGTACATTGGTTTCTTCCATTACATAGTTTGAATTCCAACCAAATATTGCATCAATATCGTAGGCGACGTATTCAAGGTTAAGAGAAACACTGTCTCCAATATCGGTACTGCGAGCACCGCGACCTGTTGCGTTAATCGGGTCACCAGATTCCAAGAACTTATTGTTTGAACGTGAATACGACAAGCGAGAGTTGAACGCATCGTGCCCATAGTGGAAGCTCGCCTCAAAACCCGTTAGCTCTGCGTCTTCTCCGTTAAGTAACAGGTATGGTTTAGATGATCCCTGATACTTTTTGATGATGTAGTCATTAATTCTTGTGTTAAACACAGTCAAGTTTGCAGCAACAGAGTGATCGTTAATGCTTTTGGCAAACTTAATACCGCCTTGATGGTTGAAACCTGTTTCCGGTGCAATGTCGTCAGAAAGCTTGTCTTCAAAGTTAATAAACGCTTCTAGAAGTTCTGGCGCTTTAAACAAAGTACGAGTACTGGCAAATAAGGTAACAGACTCAGTAATTCGCCAATCTACGCCACCAGCCCACGTTACTTTATCAAACGATGTGTCATCTAAGTTAGTCTTACGCTTCACATTGTCATAGCGAACACCCACGGTTACATCAACTGTATCCGTCGCAGCCGTTTTGTCTTCAACATACAGTGAATGAGTGATTGCTTTAGAAGTATTAGAGTCACCTAGGGCGTATTCGTTCTCACTATTTTGCTGTTTCACTTCGTAGCCGTAGGTTAATGTATTCGCAAAGCCGAGTACTGAAAGTTCCGACTGCCCTTTTACACTTCCTCCAGTATTCGTACTTTCCGCCGTGTTTTCCCCAACTCTGTCTTTGGGCCAGAATCCAGGAATGCCAACTTCGTTTCGGAAAAGGTTTATTTTATTTTGATAAATAGCCGCATTTAGAACTGAGTTTTCTGTCTTTAATTCATAACCGAACGTGTAAGTGTGGCGCGAATACTTGGTGTCGATTAAAGCATCAGACGATCTGAATTCATTTCCTTCGGCACCCCAGTTCGGGCGCGGGTTGTAATCGCCATGATCTCGGTAATAGTCGTATGAGAACTCTAAACGCTGTGCTTCATCAATATCCCACCCAGCTTTTGCTAAAAAGTTATTAACTTGCCCTTCTGAACCAATTGTTTCCGTTCCGTCACCATCTTTGAAGTTACTGCGCTTTATGCCATACAAATACACAAGTGCATCACCGCTATCAGAAAGCTTTCCGTATGCTGTCAAAGAGCCTGTTGAAAATGCATTAGAACCGATACCGCCGTATACACGAGCGCCATACGTTTCATCGTAACGAAGTAAGTCCTTTGCGTCTTTCGTTTCAAAATAAACAGAACCGCCTATAGCGTTACTTGTTACCGAATTTGCGCCCACCTGAATATCGGCTGATTTTATGATGTCTGGGTTTAGTGTTAGGTTCCCAACATGGTGGAACATATTAGCGTTTTGAGATGCGCCATCTAGACGAATGTCGAGGTCAGTTTCATCCAAACCACGAATGTTGATACGCTGGTTAACGGAATGTGTTCCACCGACGTCTACCCCAGGAATGTCCCTTAGAAGATCGGACATGTGATCAGCTTGTTTTAGCGCGAAGTCATCAGAACTTAATGACTCAGAACTACTTTTTACACTAGTCCCCCACACCATTACTTCTTCAATATGAGACTTTTCCTCTGAAGCAAACGATATCGCAGGTGCACATATGCCAGCAATGGCAAGGCTAATCAATGTTCTTCGGCTAGTAAAAGCACGTAACTTATCCATGGATACCACATCCTAATGTTTACAAATGATAATTATTCGCAGATATGGTATTTGCTGATAGTATTGTTGAAAAGAATAAACAGTTATCCAAAATCGCTAAACGCTTATTAGGAACAATATAGAATGCCACCCGCAAAAATAGAACGGAGTTCCCGCTCTCATGAAACTTTCGCTATTACTCAATTTGTGAATAACGGAGGCGATCAACAAAGCGTTATCAATTCCAACCGTTCATCTAAAGACGTGATCGTAAAGGGAGAGTTTATCGACTATCGCTCGAAAGCGGGTATCACAGTACATGGCGGAGTCACTTCCGATTTAACAGACTGTCATATAGTCGCAACTGCTCCAACATCTGTCATTATAACGATTTTACTAGAGGGTAAGCTCGTTTTCGGTTATGACGATTTGCACTTTGAACTTGATGCTATCGATGCGCCACAGGCACTTATCGCTAACCTTAAAACGCCAGCTACGTTCCACAAACGAACTCAAAGTGGAAATAACGTCAAAAAGATCAACATAATGATCAAGCCGGAATGGTTCAATCAGAGATTGAATTTAACTTCTGAAGACAATATGTGGGATTTTCTTAATACAGACAAAGCACATGTTCGCTTTGAACCTAGTAGAGATATCATTGAACTACTAAATGATTTTCTTCAAATAAAGAGCCCTCAAACGCTAACTGAGATGCTGAAATTCGAAACCAACACTCTACTGGTTATGTCGAACGCCTTTGAGCAAGTTTCTTCTGAGATTCACTCTTCGTTATCTTCAGATCAGCCTTTCAATTTCAACGGAAATATCTCGCACCTAATTAGTTACCTTGAAAGCAATTTGAATAAGGAACTTTCGTTGGAAGATATAGCTTCATATGCAGCAATGAGCACTTCAAACCTGCAGAGGCGCTTTAAACATGAAGTTGGTTACACCGTACTTGGGTACGTTCGCTATCGAAGACTGGCTCGAGCAAAACAGGCTTTAGAACAAGGTTACAAGACCATCACAGAAGCGGCTTATGACGCTGGCTATCAGCACCCATCTAACTTCACTAATGCGTTTAAAAAGCAGTTTGGTTATTCACCTAGTGATAGTGTCGCGGGTCAATGCTGAATGATATCGCGCTGTGTAACGCTTACCCCTTTAACTTGAGCGTAGACCCTTTTTCCAATCTCAAGCTCAAGATCATCAACAGCCCATTGGGTTACGTTACACCACAAAGAACACTGGTTGCTTAACTTAAGTTTAATGGCAACGCTCTGTTTGTCTGGTGAGGGTGATTGAAGTTCCATGTCCTCAATGGTAGCTGGGATAACATTTCGTATAGATGTTTCTTGTGGCTCTGATAAGCATAAGGAGACATCATTTGCTCTTACTTGAATACGAACTGGAGATGAAATATCTGCATCTATTTTTTGGACCCAAAGTTGGGTTTTTTCACACAATTTAAGCGCGGTCAAAGCATACTTGGGGTGGTGAGATTCAACGATTGCATCAAACAATGTGCTTTGCTCAGAAAAAGATTGCCAAGGTCGCATTGCCTGAGAATCCCATACACTTTCTAGTGAGCCTGCCGCTTCAAGCTTACCTTGATTCAAAATAATCATGTGATCTGCCAAGCGAATGATCTCATTCAAACTGTGGCTTACGTAGAGAATTGGAACATCAATATCATTCGCCAGTCGCTCCAAAAAAGGCATCACTTCACGTTTCCGTGGAAGATCCAAAGATGCTAATGGCTCATCCATTATCAGTAAAGAAGGTTTAGACAACAGAGCGCGCCCGATAGCGACACGTTGTTTTTCCCCACCAGAAAGGTCGATAGGCTTTCTGTCCAGTAAGCTATGTAGCTGCAATAAATTACAAATAACGTCAAAGTAAGCAGCGTCTTTTGTCGTGGTACCGTAGAGTAAATTTCCTTTCACTGAATAGTGAGGGAAAAGTCTTGCGTCCTGAAATACATAACCGATTCGTCGCTTTTCGATAGGCAGATTTTGACCGGACTCTCGGCAAAATAGTGTTTTACCATTAACCTCTATTCGCCCGTTGTCTGGAATTGACAGACCTGCCACAGCATTTATCAAAGATGTCTTTCCAGCGCCAGAGCGCCCAAAAACAGCAGTGATCCCTTTTGAAGGAATAGACAAATCAACGTCTAAATTTAGCTGACCAAGTTGCTGCTTCACTTTTATTAGAATCATTTTCTCTCCTTAGAAATCAACCCAATTTTTTGATTGGCTTTCTTGCTAAGAACTTCCGATACGAGCAATGAAATCAAAGCTACGACAATGGAAATAACGCATAGACGCGCTGCTTCGTATTCCGCTCCAGGCGTTTCTATAAAAGAATACATTGCAAGAGGCAGCGTTTGGGTTTCTCCTGGGATACTAGAAACAAAACTGATCGTTGCCCCAAACTCCCCCAGGCTTCTCGCAAATGCGAGTAATGCGCCCGTTATTACGCCGGGAATGGCGAGTGGTAACGTAATCGTAAAGAATACGCGCAAAGGAGTTGCCCCTAAGGAACGAGCAACTTGTTCTAGTTTTGTATCAATACTTTCAATACTTAGTCGGATCGCTCTGACCATCAAAGGAAGCGACACTACCGCAGAAGCTAAAACAGCGCCTTTCCAATCAAAACTGAAAGCGATGCCAAACGTATCAAACAACCATTTTCCGATTGCCCCTTGCCTGCCCATACCGACAAGAAGTAGATACCCAATAACAACCGGCGGTAATACAAGAGGAAGGTGTATACACGCATCGAAAGCGTTTTTGCCCCAAAAAGATTTTCGAGCAAGTAGCCAAGCAATCATTACACTAAAAGGCGTAAGCCAAATGACCGCATAGAGCGCTACCTTTAAACTTAAGTAAAGTGCTTCCAACTCAAAATCTGTCAGCATCAAGGTTCCATTCCGAAGGCATATGAGTTAAATACGCCCTTTCCCTTGTTCAAATGTGTAACGTTTAAAAAATCGATAGAATCAAACATTACGCTTAAGTTTACCAAAGGGTAAACAATTGGGCAGAGCAATTTAATGTCGTAAGGACAAAAAGTGACAGTGTCATTTTTTCTTGCATTCACAGTACAAGTATTGCTGAGACCGTTAGAAATGGTCATTGTGGTAAGGTTGCCCAAAGTTTATCTAAGTCCATATATTCTTCAATGGCATCTGCAATACGATCAATGGCATCTTCTTTCATTTTTTCAAAGTTTACAGGTTGAATCTCTTCACTGCCTGCCCACTCCAGAAGCAGCCCCGTAGCCCCTTCTTCTTCAAATATGCCATGCAAGTAACTACCAAAAATTTGATTACAGCTACTGATAGCTCCATCACTTACTTGATATTCTAGCGAAATGGGTTGAGTTTCGTTGACTTGCGTCACGCCAGCATGAATCTCATAACCTGAAACAGGAAAAGATTGGTTTTCAAGTCGAAGTGTACCTTTAACTGTTTTAAGTTGCTTCTCAGGGTGGAGGACTGTTGTCATATTCAGTAAAGCGAGACCTTCGCTGTCACCCGCTGTACCTTCAATGCCATCGGGGTCCGAAATTGTATTGCCGAGCATTTGATACCCGCCACATATCCCGATAACCTTACCACCCAATCGGATGTGTCTTAGAATATCTTTATCCCACCCCTGTGAACGAAGATATTCAAGATCTTGCCGTACAGATTTGGTCCCAGGAAGAATAATTAAGTCTGCTCCTTGCAAGGACTCCCCTTTGCCAACGTATTCGAAGTCAATGTTTGGGTTTAATCGCAAAGGATCAAAATCCGTATGGTTACTAATTCGCGTAAAAACAGGTACTTTTACTTTAAAAAGTTGCCCTTCGGTCGTCACTTGTTCATTTGTGATAGCATCTTCCGCTTCGAGGTTTAGACCATGTAAGAAGGGCAATACACCTAAAACGGGTTTCCCTGTTTTTTCTTCAAGCCAATCTAAACCAGATTCTAGAAGTTTAATGTCGCCTCTGAATCGGTTGATAACAAAACCAATCACTCGGTTTTGTTCCGATTGCGAGAGCAGTTCTAACGTACCATATAGGTGGGCGAACACACCACCGCGATCAATATCAGCCACAATAATGACTGGTACATCGGCATTTTCGGCGAAGCCCATGTTCGCAATATCGTTTGCCCTTAAGTTAATTTCGGCTGGGCTACCTGCACCTTCAATAACAATAGATTCAAAATCACGTTGTAAACGTCCAAACGAGTCCATAACGCTATCCATCGCGACCTTTTTATAGTCATGATAGCCTTCTGCTTCCATATTGGTTATCGCTTTACCCTGAAGAATTACTTGAGCGCCAGTATCAGAGTTAGGTTTGAGCAAGACAGGGTTCATATGGACTGAAGGTTCCACGCCACATGCTTGTGCCTGAACAGCTTGAGCTCGACCTATTTCGCCTCCATCTTTCGTCACAGCACTATTCAGCGCCATATTCTGAGGTTTAAAAGGGGCAACCTTTCTCCCCTTTCTGGCAAGCACGCGGCATAAGCCTGCCACCAAAACAGATTTTCCTGCGTCAGATGTTGTTCCTTGAACCATAAGAGCTTGAATAGAAGGGATCATAGTCGATTCATTTTATTGTGTATTTTGATTGAACGTATAGTAATGCTTATCACTAATTAACCTCAAGCTACATAGCAACCTAAACCAAATGAATTCAAAATGAACTTCCCCATCAGACATTGTTAAGGCTGTTCCTGTTTAACTGTATTCGAACTCAAGTCATAAGGATTACGAAACATGAAAGCCATCACTTTATCCATTGCAGCTGCACTAATCACATTACCTACTCTTGCGCTTGCTGGAGATAGAGAACAAGAGGAAAAGTACGTTACGTATAGTGGCCCGGTAGACCTAACCCCTGTTGCAGAAATGCTGAAAGATACCAGCTGGACAGCCGAGAAAGACGTCGTCACCGAAGGACACCTAATTAAACAGATCAGCAAAGATACCTTTATATTTACTGATGGAGATGCGCAGATCCAAGTAGAGCTAGACGACATAGTATTGACACAACCACTTAACGCCGAGTCAAAAATCCGTCTTTATGGTGAGTACGAAGGCGGTTCAACCCCAGAAATCGAAGTGGAACACTTACAGATCCTTTAAGATCTCTTTGAAATATCGTTAAATTTAAATATTGGTCTGCTTTTTGCAGACCTTTTTGTATACCCGTATTTTTGGCACTAAGCCAAAGCGTAAAATGGATGGAATACATATGTTTGGACGTAAACGCCACTTAGCACTACTTTTCATGGCCCTAAGCCCGATGACAACTCTTGCTAACAATTTCAACTACTCTTCTGTTGAGTTTAGAGTCGGTGCTAGTCCCACTTCTTACGGCGCAGAAGGTAATTTGACGTTTACCGAAAACACCCATTTTATTGGGCGTTTAGACAGCCGATTCGAAGGTGATTACGACATCGCGGTCGGTGTAGGCTTTAACGGTCCCGCAACTGGGTTTGCAGACATCTTCGGTCAGATGCTGCTCCATAATATTAAAACGAGTGACGACAAATTTGTTGGTAACCAGTTTGTACCAGAATTGAATATTGGTGCTCGTATATGGGTGCTAGACAACATTGAAGCCAATGTAAAAGTGGGTCAGTTGGTTTACAGTGACACCACAGAGCTTACTTATAGCTTTGGCGGTCGTTTCCACTCAACTGATCAACTTTCAATTGGTGCAAACATCGCTGACAACGGTGTTTATGGCTCTCAGCTTATCATGGGCGCGAGATTCATGTTCTAACTCGGGTAGTCAAAAAAAAGCCCTCACTTTATGATTAAAGTGAGGGCTTTTTAAATGTTATTCAAAAATCTCTCGTTACTTAACTTTCTTCTGCACGTATTTTTTACTGACATCGACAACGGCGACATCTCTGAAGAAGCTTCTTCCTAAAAGCACTGGAAACGTAAGATGAGATCGATCAGCTAAAGTAAACTCTGTCTTTGTTTTCAAATCACCAATTTGAATATCACCTTCTACCACAGCTCTTCTTTGGTAAGAATCTTGACTAGATTGCTTGATACGAACCCAACGCTGCACAGGTAGAGTTAGCACCGGGCTTTTTTCTCCTTCATGAGCAATTCTAAATCGAACGAAATCCTGTCCATCTTTGTCAAACGTTTCTATATCAACAGCGCTGATAGATGAAGTCGTTGCACCAGTATCGACTCGAGCTTTATAGCTCTCTCCTAAACCGGCAATATGAACCCACTCTTTCTCACCGAGAACCAATTTTCCGTCGGGTGTTTTTAACATGTCCACCTCGTGTGTTGATTCCGATTTCCCACTGGCCTTTGGCTCAGCATGCACCCCTGTTTGAATATTGATACACGCAGTCAATACACCAGCGATTGCTAAGAAAATGAAAGGTCTACTCGACTTCATTACCACCTCTTATTGGTTAGATACGGTTACTATTGCCTCGGCTACATAAGGAATATCTTTTTCGGTAAGGCCTGCGATGTTTATACGCCCGTCACCCACACCGTAGATTCCATAGTTTTCACGTAGTTGAAGCATTTGTTCAGATGAGAAGCCTAGCACAGTGAACATACCTTTGTGTGACTGGATAAAGTCAAATTGGTCAGAGTTATGTGCATTTTTAAGCTCTGAACATAAACCTTCCCTTAGAGAAACGAGCCTATGCTGCATTTGCGAAAGCTCTTCTCGCCAAACCGAAGTCAGCTCTTCGTTTCCTAACACAGTTTTTACCAAAGCGGCACCGTGATCTGGCGGCATGGTGTATGTCGCACGTGCTAGCTGCAACAATTTCCCTTTTGCGTTAGCTGCTTCATTAGCATTTTTACCGACAACTATCGCTGCGCCAGTTCGTTCACGATATAAACCGAAATTTTTTGAACAAGAAGTGGTAATGAACATTTCTTCAACGTGATTTGCCATGTGCTGCAAACCTAACGCATCCTCTTCTAGCCCGTCTCCAAACCCTTGATAAGCAATATCAACAAATGGGGTAAACCCCTGCTTGGTTGCCATATCTGTAATGGCTTCCCATGCTTTAAAATCGATATCAGCGCCCGTTGGGTTATGACAGCAGCCGTGAAGTAAAACAACGTCTTCTGGTCCCGCGAGAGATAAGTCTTCAAGCATTGCCGTAACGTCAACTTGCTTTGTTGAAAGGCTAAAGTATCGGTAATGCTTAACTTTCAATCCAGCGGCTTCCATCACAGGTTGATGGTTCACATAGCTTGGATTACTTAGCCATATAGTGGTGTTCGGTTGGGCAACTTTCAGTAAGTCGCCCAACATGCGAAGTGCACCACTGGCGCCTGGAGTTTGAATAGCCGAAACGCGATCGTAAGCCGCCGTTCCTTTTAGCAATAAATCTACCATGCTTTGGTTGAATTCTTCACAACCAGCAAGCCCTACATAGGCTTTCGTTTTTTGCGTTGATGCGACGTGCTCTTGAGCTAAAGCGATAGCTTTCATGATTGGTGTGTCACCGTTACTATTTCGATAAACACCAATACCCAGATCCACTTTTTCGGTTCTAGGATCATTTCGGTAGGCAACAGAGAGCGAAAGAATCGGATCCTGTTTCGGTTCCGGTAGATGAGATAGCATGGAATTCACAACCCTTTGATATTCAACAGTGACAAGCAAGTTAACATTGTTACAACAAAAAATCGAAAGGAAATTGTGATTGTTTAAACGCAACGATTCAACCTGTTCGTCTTTGCGAATTTACACTTTCATGTAGTGAATGATTTGATTGGCGCTTCCACGCCAAGTCAAATTAGGATCAGCTTGCTCCTGCTCAAACTTTCCATCAATTAAAACATCGATAAGATCAACCACTCGCTTTTGCTCGGTCGTCAGTTCATCCATTCGATACCCCGTCCACATCCATATGTCCTTGTCGGGGCACTCAGATTTTACGCGTACAACAATCCGTAAAATATCTGATACATTTTCAGGATGAAGTGGATCGCCACCAGATAATGTGAGCCCTCTTTTAGGTATACGCTTATCAGACAAATCTTTGATAATTTGGTCTTCGAGCTCCGATGTAAATGGATGACCCGAACACAAAGACCAAGTGGATTTGTTGTAACATCCCCGACACTGGTGAACGCAACCTGATACAAACAGTGTACAGCGTGTACCAGGTCCATTTACTACATCAACCGAATGATATTGATGGTAATTCATTAAAGGTGCTTAACTCTGCGTTTAACTTCTTCTTGCTTACCAAAGTTAAACGGTCTTGCGTCAGGGCTGCCCAAGTAGCCGCACACTCTACGAGTGACCGAAACCCTTGTGGAGTCATGGTTTCCACAACTTGGGCATGTAAAGCCCTTGCTTGTACACTCAAATTCTCCGGTATAACTGCAATCGTAGCACTCATCAATTGGTGTATTGGTGCCGTAATATGGAACTCGGCTATAGCTGTAGTCCCATACGTTTTCTAACGCTTCAATGTTGCGTTGCATGTTCGGGAACTCGCCATAGCAGATGAAACCACCACTAGATACTTCTGGGTATGGCATTTCAAAATCGATTTTATCGTATGGGTTTACTTTCTTTTGCACGTCCAAGTGGAAACTATTGGTGTAATAACCTTTATCGGTTACCCCTTCAATAACACCATACTCTTTAGTATCAATTTGACAGAATCGGCTACACAAATTTTCACTCGGCGTTCCGTACAAGCTAAAACCATAACCGGTTTCGTCGGTCCACGTTTGTACTTGTGCTTTCATGTACTCAACAATGCTAAGCCCTTTAGATCTTAGCGTGTCGCTATCGTACATATGATCAGATTCACCAAACAGAGCCACCATGGTTTCATGTATACCTATGTAACCAAGTGAAATTGAGGCTCTGCCATTTTTGAAAATTGAAGCCACGCTTTCATCTGGAGACAATCGCACGCCGCATGCCCCTTCCATGTAAAGAATTGGGGCGACTCTGGCTTTCACTGTCTCTAATCGAGATATGCGTGTTTCTAAAGCACGACGAGCTAAAGCGAGTTTTTCATCTAACAGTTTATAGAAAGCTTTTTCACTACCTTTAGCTTGAATCGCAATTCTAGGAAGGTTAAGACTTACAACACCAAGGTTATTCCTGCCTTCATGAATCAACTCACCATTCTCTTCGTAGGTATTTAAAAAACTTCTACAACCCATTGGTGTTTTGAAAGAGCCCGTCACTTCAACCACTTTGTCGTAGTTAAGAATGTCTGGGTACATACGTTTAGATGCGCACTCTAGTGCCAACGATTTGATATCGTAGTTCGGATCGGTTCTCTTGTGATTAAGACCGTCTTTGATAGCGAAAACGAGTTTAGGAAAGACGGCTGTTTTACGATTTTTCCCCAGGCCAGAGATTCGATTTTTTAAAATAGATTGCTGGATCAGTTTAGATGCCCAACTTGTACCTAAACCAAAACCAAATGTGACGAATGGAGTCTGACCGTTTGCAGTGTGAAGTGTGTTTACTTCATATTCTAAAGACTGGAATGCGTCGTAGCACTCTTTCTCTGTACGAGCTTTAGCAAAAGCCTCAGGGTTATGAATGTCCCATTCTTTCGCTATTTCTAAATGCTTATTGTAGCTTGCCAATACGTAAGGCTCTAAAACTTCATCTATACGGTTAATCGTGGTTCCACCGTAGATGTGACTTGCGACTTGAGCAATGATTTGAGCAGTAACTGCGGTTGCGGTTGAAATCGATTTTGGTGTATCGATTTCAGCATTCCCCATTTTAAATCCGTGCGTGAGCATGCCTTTTAAATCAATGAGCATGCAGTTAAACATTGGAAAGAAAGGCGCGTAATCGAGATCATGGTAATGGATATCTCCAGCTTCATGAGCTTGAACAATGTCGCGAGGCAAAATGTGAGTTTTAGCGTAATGTTTTGCAACTATGCCGGCCAGCAAGTCGCGCTGTGTAGGGATAACCTTGCCATCTTTATTCGCATTCTCATTGAGCAAGTCGGCATTACTTTGTTCAATAAGCCCTTCAATTTCTTTGTTCAAAACACTGAGTTTTTCGCGCGCTATATCTCGGTCGTGACGATACTCAATGTATGAGCGAGCCAAGCCTTTATAAGGACCTTGCATCAGCTCGTTTTCAACCAGAGTTTGAATTTCCTGAATACATACTTCTAGGCGATTTTCTAGCGAATTGTAGACTGCGCTTGCAACCTGTTCGGCGTATCGGTAAAGCGCTTCATCAGATGTGTTCGATGCACTTTCTACAGCAGTTATGATGCGTCCTTTATCAAATGGTGCTTTCGCTCCATCCCTTTTAATGACAACTGTATTCACTTTTACTCCTCGGCACTGACTGGTTAAAAACACTACATATGCACATTTTATTTTCAAACACACTATATGTGGTGAAATATTAGAAGTTATGCGTCGGATTGGCGTTTTGATCCAAATCAATAAAAACAAACGAGCGTGCAAGATAAAATCGATCTTAGTGGCGACGATCGCACATTTGGATTGTTTATTAAAATTGAACCAAACGTCATACTTTATCTATTAAAATTCCGTTATTATTCTTGAAAAAGACTAGGAGCTGTTGACCTTTCGAGATGATTTTTGCAGCAATTTGTGGGTTATTTATACAAGGCAGAGCCTATTCGGTGTAGTCGGTCTACATCAATAGGCGATAACGCAGTAGAAACAACCCACAAATGCTGCCCAAAGGGTTCGCTTCAATACGTTTTACTCTTTGTTGCAAGGTATTTATTTAGGACTGCTTTTTGTTTCTAAGAAAAAAGGTTACATACCTTGCGCCGCGATTAAAACGTATTGAATTCGAACAAAATTTAACCTAGAAAGGTTAACAGCTCCTGATAACAAATGAGATTCATTTTGAAACGCTTTCTTTTCCTTTTGACACATTTTTGCTGCTTATCAACACTCTTGGTTCACTTCCCTACTGTGAGCGCGGAGTATACGTTTTCCACTTGGAACCTTGAGTGGTTAACCACTAATCCAAGTAAGCGAATTGAGCCTAGCCAAAGAGAAGCAAGCGACTTTAAAGCACTGAACAAGGTCTTTAGTAAAGCACCTAATCCTTCTTTACATATAATGTCATTTCAAGAAGTGGATTCAAAAGAAGCGCTAGAGCAAGTAACTGGGGATGGCTATCAATACTTTTTCTCGGAACGGTCTAGAAGTAAACATCGAGATTTACAGTTTGAGGGTATTAACCAATACACTGGGTTTGCTGTATCAAAAGGCATCAATGTTCAAAACCCAGATGATATTAATTTGATGCCATCTCAGTTTAACAAGTTACGGTTTGCTACTTACATTGTTGTTGATATTCCGAAAAAGAAGCCTATTCACTTGTTGTCAGTGCATCTGAAATCAGGATGCTTTGCTGCAAGAAAGAATACCAATTCCTGCCGAGCTCTAGCCAAACAAGGCAAGTCGCTTAATGGATGGATTAAAGAAAGACAAAAGAAAGGTCAATCTTATGCCATTTTGGGGGACTTTAACCATAACCTTGCCTATCCCAATGACTGGTTGTGGCGAATATTAACGAAAAACACAAATACGCAAGTTACTCTGACAAGTAAAAACACCAGAGCAGAATGCCGCGTGAGATCTCGTTCTAATCCAACAAAAACGCACCAGTATCGAAATCTAATTGATCATATAGTTTCGAGCCCTGATCTGTCGCTTAATCAAGCAAAACAAATCACCTTTGCCAAACATGATGTCCTTAACCATCGGCTCAGTGATCATTGCCCACTGGTATCTGTAGCCAAGCTGTAGTTTCATCATAGTGACACAGCGCTTAGTTTTTTTAACAAAACTATAACTTAACTAGGATAAATGCATCGTTATTGGTCATTATATAACGGTGTATTCTATTAAGTTTGTTAGTGATATATGAAAATACGATGGAAAGGTATGGGCGTGCGGTTGGCACTGGCAATGGCTATTTTGTCCTTAACCACGCTTATCGTATCTGGATTGTCCTCTTATACTTTTTTAGATATCAATACCCGACTAGAGCATTTGAACAATAATGATCTCAAAGCGTTGGATTATGCCGCAAAATTAAATGATAAGGTTCGCCTGATCATTGCCACAGCGCCACTCCTAGGAACGGCAGATTCAAGCGTGTCACGCAACCATGCCATGGAAGAGATTAACCGAGCGATTGTTGAAATGAACCATGTTATGGCGCAATTCCCTGACTACCATAACTACTTTAAGAACATCATCACTCAAATCGGAAACAGCTTGAGTTTGCTTTATCAGAATGAAGCTCAATCGGATCAACTGACTTCTCAACTCAACTTTTTACTTGATGGATTGTTCCCATTATTGGAATTAGCAGGTGAGTCTCTCGATTCGTTATCGAGCTCTGAAAAGCAAGAAATTGAATATGCGCAGTTTCGGTCACTTATTTATTACCAGTCTGGTCTTGCTGAAAAATTATATAACGATGCCAGCTTTAACGAGTTGGATGAAACCATCTTGCGATTGGAAGAGTTGGGAAATAGATGGTGGGTGGTATGGAGAGAAAGCTCCCTTCCCTCTCAGCACCCGAACTTAAATGAACAATTGATTGTTCTGCATAAATTAACTTCTCGAGGTGGCAGGCTCTTTGCGCTAAAAGATGAATTAATCGATAGACATTACCAAGCTCAATTCTTACTCGAGAACAGCAACACACATCTACACCAACTCGCCGTGCAAATTGAGCGATACACTGCCACTGTCAACTCCGACATTGATCGGTCGCTTAATTCGGCAAGACAGTCATTGTCAGCTAATCAAAGGTTTGCCGTACTGCTTTCACTAATCAGCATAGCAACAGCCGTGGCTATATCTTGGTTTTATGTAAAGAAAAATATCTTACAAAGAATTCAGCAACTTCAACTTAATATGAAAGCCATTTCGAGTGGGCATCTTGCAACACCTGTCGCGATTTCTGGTGGCGATGAAGTAACGGAAATGGCTAAAGACTTGCAAGTGTTCCAACAAACAGCAATTGAAGTTGAACAAACTAACAAACGGCTTGAGCAAGAAGTCATCGAACGTGCTACCGCAGAAAAGAAACTTCGTTCAACGCAAGACGAATTGATACAAGCCGGCAAGTTAGCGGCGCTCGGAGAGTTAAGCGTTGGGATAACACATGAAATTAATCAACCTCTCACAGCCGTGAACAGCCATGTAAGAAGTGCGAAATTGTGGTTAGACAAAGATAACTCTGAAAAAGCGATAACTAACTTAGATAAAATACAAAAGCTTCTATCCAAAACCGCTGCGATAACACGGCATCTCAGAGCGTTCGCAAGAAAAAGTGATGGCCATATGGAATCGGTACACTTGGAACCGGTCATCAACGATGCCATTCAACTTTTAGAAAGCCGCTATCCAAATGACATTATCACTTTTGAGCCCGACTCCCTTACGTACGTGTCTGCTAACACCATTCGCTTAGAACAAGTATTGGTTAACATTATCGGGAATGCGTTAGACGCGGTAGAAAAAGTCTCAGACCCGACGATATCTATTGCCGTAACGACGACACAAAATCAAACAAACATTATCGTTTCAGATAACGGTACGGGGATAAACCAAGAAGAAATCGAACACATATTTGACCCCTTTTATACCAACAAAGAATCGGGTAAAGGATTAGGGCTTGGCTTGTCCATCGCTTACAACATTATCAAAGACTTTGGTGGCTCAATTAGGGCGGAATCCAAAGCTCAGGAAGGTACAACCTTCACCTTAACACTCAAAACGAACTAAATAACTATTACAATGAAACATTCAATTCTACTTATTGACGACGAACACGATGTCGTCGACGCTGTCGGAGAAATGCTCGAACTTGAAGGGTTCGATGTTTCTACGTTTACTGAACCAGAAAAAGCACTCAAGCAGCTTAAGCCAGAAAGTAACCTAGCTGTTTTGTGCGACGTTAAAATGCCGTCCATCGATGGGTTGTGCCTATTAAGTGCTATTGATAACCGAGCTCCCGGAGTCCCAGTAATCTTAATGAGTGGGCATGGCGATATTCCAATGGCTATAGAAGCCATGAAAAATGGAGCCTTCGATTTCTTAGAGAAACCACTAGAGCCTGAACTGTTAACCGAAAAGTTAACAATGGCGTGTCAGACTCGGCTCATGCAGCTAGAAAAACACCCTTTACCCAGCAGTACCAGTATAGAAGACGTCATCATTGGTGACTCCAGCAAGATGGAGAAGATCCGCACTCAAGTCCTAGCTCTTGCTAAATCAAATGTAGACACCATCATCAACGGCGAAACTGGGACAGGTAAAGAAGTCATAGCCAGAGCCTTGCACCAGTTTAGTAAACGAAAATCAAAACCGTTCGTCGCTATTAACTGCGGCGGAATGAGTGAAAGTATTATTGAAAGCGAGCTATTCGGGCATGAAGCTGGAGCATTCACAAGTGCGAATCGCAAACGAATAGGTAAGATTGAGCAAGCAAATGGAGGTACCCTATTTCTCGATGAAATTGAAACCATGCCCATTGCCATTCAAATAAAGTTACTTCGTTTTATCCAAGAGCGTGTTATTGAACGAGTAGGCAGCAACGAGCTTATCAAGGTTAATATTACGATTATTGCAGCGAGCAAAGCAGACTTGTCGGCGCTAAGTGAGCAAGGACAATTTCGGAGCGACCTCTTTTATCGATTAAATATAGCCAGTATTCATTTACCACCGCTTCGCGATCGCAAAGAAGATCTGCAAAGTCTGTTTCGATTTTTTGTCCTTCAAGCGTGTGAAAAATACAGCACTCGCGCCCCTTCTCTGTATCAAGAGCATATTCAGCAATTACACAAACACACTTGGGTCGGCAATGTTCGCGAGCTAAAAAACGTGGCAGAACGTTTTGTACTTGGCATCGTAGGAGATGGATTTGATCTCGAAGCGCCTATTGAAGTAGATAAAACGGCTAAGACACTGGGTTTTGAGGAACAAATTGATCAGTACGAAAAGAATTTACTCATAACAGCACTTTCTGACAGTAGCGGAAATATTAATCAGGTATCAGAAACACTAAACCTGCCACGAAAAACCTTGTACCGAAAGATGAAAAAACATCAGTTAGACAAAGACAGTTTTAAAGTATTAAAACGCTCTTAAACTTCTTACTTAACCAGCGCTAAGGTAACTTACCAAACGTCAAGGCATCTCTTCGTCTTGGCGTTGCTAAGGAGGACAAAAATGACTCATAATCAAAACCACCAATCTTATCCCATTGTTTTTGTTTAAAATAATAATTGGCATGTAGCATGCAATTCTCCTTTTGCACATTAAAGTGCATTCTATAAAATGGAGAAATAACATGAAACAAACACTTGTGGGTACGACGCTCATTTGCCTAGGGCTAACGTCAGGGATTGCCTTCGCCAATGTTTCGGCAGATTTGGGTCCCCGCCCTATGTATCTTGTCGACAATATGGACGAAAGCGCACTAAAAACTAAGCTTCAAGCTTGTGAAGCCGGTCCTTTTCATCGAAGCGATTTTTCCATCGGTCACCGCGGTGCAGCAATGCAGTTTCCTGAACACACAAAAGAATCTTACTTAGCGGCAATTCGCACAGGCGCTGGGGTACTCGAGTGTGACGTTACGTTCACGAAAGACAAAGAACTGGTATGTCGTCATTCGCAAAGCGATCTGCATACAACAACCAACGTACTCGCCATCCCTGAGCTTGCCAAAAAATGTACTGTTCCTTTCAAGCCCGCCAATTTGGAAACAGGAGAAAAAGCACAAGCGGAATGTCGCACGTCTGACTTTACTTTGGCGGAATTCAAAACGCTTAAAGGAAAAATGGATGGAGCTAACCCAATGGCTCAAACACCTGAAGAGTACATGAATGGAACACCAGGCTGGCGGACCGATCTCTACTCTACGTCGGGAACGTTAATGACTCATGCTGAAAGCGTCACTTTGTTTAAAGAACACGGTGTAAAAGTCACTCCAGAGCTTAAGTCCCCTGCTGTTGATATGCCTTACAACGGTTTTTCGCAAGAAGATTATGCGCAAAAACTGATTGATGAACTAAAAGCTGGCGGGATTAAAGCGAAGGATGCCTACGTACAATCGTTTAACTTGAACGATGTAAAATACTGGCTAGCAAAAGAGCCTAAGTTTGGTCAGCAAGCTGTTTACTTAGACGATCGAGTCTACAACGATGAAAACTTTAAACCCACACTAGAGAATATGAAATCTTTAGCCGAATCAGGCGTTAACATTATTGCACCTCCTATGTACGCCTTGGTTACTTTGGACAGTGAAGGAAGCATTGTGCCTTCAGATTATGCCAAGCTAGCGAAAGAAGCTGGTCTTGATATTATCACATGGACATTAGAGCGCTCTGGACCACTAAACAACGGTGGTGGTTGGTATTATCAAAGTGTTAAAGACAGCATCAATAACGATGGTGATGCCATGATGATGCTAGATGCTTTGGCACAAAAAGTTGGTGTTTTAGGTGTATTCAGTGATTGGCCTTCAACCGTTACTTATTACGCTAACTGCATGAAACTATAATAGATAAGTTAGTGAAAGAGTCGCTAAAAATGCGGCTCTTTATTTTTCACAGAAACAGTTTGGACACATTTGACCCAAACAATGAAAAAACAAAGGACAGATGTGACACATTTGTAAAATAAAAACAAAACCAACTTTTTATCTGGTTGTTTTTATTGGGTTATTTAACATGGCACACTCCTAGCAATAACAAACTCGACCCTTTACATTAAATCAACAAAAAGGTTTCAAGATGAAATTAGCACCTAAAGGATTACTTATTGCTACCTCCCTGCTTTTGCCTTCATTAGCATTTGCGCAGACGTGTGAAAACAGAGGTGTATTGGATGACAGGTATTGTGATGAAAACAATGATCTTGTTGCTGACACACCAAAAAACAAAGACGACTGGCGCGACCCAAGTACATTGGTCTTTACATATACTCCTGTTGAAGACCCAGCTATATACAAAGATGCGTTCGCCGACTTTCAGGCACACCTGACTAAAATTACTGGCAAGCGCGTCATTTACTACACAGTACACTCAAACTCAGCACAAGTTGAAGCCATGCGTTCAGGCAGACTGCACGTTGCTGGATTTTCAACAGGTCCAACAGGCTATGCTGTAAACCTTGCGGGTTACGTGCCTATTGCTGTAAAAGGCAACGAAAACGGTTTCCAAGGCTATAACTTAGTTACGATCGTTCGAAAAGATAGCGGCATCAACACCATGGACGATTTGAAAGGCAAGCGTGTTGCTCACACATCAGCTTCATCAAACTCTGGTAACCTAGCGCCAAGAGCACTCTTTCCAAATAAAGGGATAGTTCCAGACAAAGATTACAAAGTTCTTTACTCAGGCAAACACGATCAATCTATTCTTGGCGTATTTAATGGTGACTATGACGCTGCACCCGTCGCATCGGATGTTTATGACCGAATGGTCGCAGCAGGTCGAGTCGATGAAAGTGCGCTTAAGATCATTTACCGTAGCCCTAGATTCCCAACCTCTGCTTTTGGCTACTCTCATGATCTCAACCCTGAATTAGTCGAAAAAATCAAAGAAGCGTTTTCGACTTATCGCTTTACGCCAGAAATGAGCGCGACTTTCAAAGGCGCCGATCGCTTTGCTCCTATTACTTACAAAGAAGATTGGGCGGTAATCCGAAACATCGCACACGCTACTGGTACTGCTTACACCAAAACAGGGCTTAAAAAGTTAGCAGAAAAAGAAGCCGCTAAACGAGCTAAGAAGAAAGCGGCGGAACTCGCTAAACAAGCCAAAAACCAGTAACCCCTTAGGGTCTGTTGACCCTAGAAAATAAATCTAATTTAAACACTCATCACTTTCCTATGCCCTCCTTTGGGTAGGGCATAGGCTTTTTCGAATACAAGGAATAAACGATGACAAGTACTCGTCCTCGTGGCATTGCCATCAATCAGTTACAGCATTCTTACGTCCCAGGAAAACCGATTCTTAAAGGTATAGATGTCGACATTCAGGAGCCAGGTATCGTTGCGATCATAGGTCCTTCTGGTACAGGTAAAAGTACTCTCCTCCGTTGCATTAACCGGCTAAACGATCCTACATCTGGTGAAATTCTTTTTAATGGCGAAGACTTAACGAAATTACAAGGTACACAGCTCCGCATGTTACGCCGTCACATAGGGATGGTATTTCAGGAATACAATCTGGTTGAACGGTTAACGGTGATTGAAAATGTGCTCACTGGTCGACTGGGATACATGAGCGCTTGGAACGCATGGCGTCGTAACTATTCACAAGAAGACATCAATAAAGCATTTGAGCTACTCAACTTTGTCGGCTTATCCGATTTTGCCAATCAAAGAGCCGATAGCTTGTCTGGTGGTCAAAGGCAACGTGTAGGAATTGCACGCGCTGTTATGCAAGACCCTTACATTCTTCTAGCAGACGAACCGACCTCTTCCCTCGACCCTAAAACCGCAGTCGAAATTATGGAACTGATGGAACAGCTGGCAGAAAAGAACCAGATCCCAGTGTTAGTTAACATTCATGACGTTAACCTAGCTAAACGTTTTGCAAAGCGAATCATCGGCATGTGTGGCGGTTCAGTTCATTATGACGGGCACCCTGATGGTATTACCGAAGACGATCTCAAGGTTATCTACGGAGGTGAATCATGGCTGGATTAACCGCCAATCAACAAAACCCATTCAAAGCTCACTGGTCTAATAAGCTCATTTGGGTAGGTGTCGTTGCGTATTTGGTTTACAGTTTCTCGTCATTAGGGCTAAGCCTAGACCGGATTATAATCGGTATTGGAGAGAGTGAGCGTCTCCTTTCTCGTATGTTTCCGCCAGATTTCTCTAGAAGCAATTTGCTCCTTGATGGGCTTGCAGAAAGCCTGCAAATAGCGATCATCTCGAGCTTTTTCGGCATTGTTATATCACTGGTTTTAGGGTTACTTGCAGCTCGAAATATGATGCCTCTTGTTGTCAATACGCCTGTGCGTGGGCTCATTGCTCTTTGTCGTTCATTCCACCCAGTGATCATCGCAATCCTGTTTGTTAAAGCTGTGGGTTTTGGAGCGCTAGCGGGGATTCTTACACTCGTTGTAGCTTCCATTGGGTTCATTGCAAAGCTTTTTGCTGAAGCGATAGAGGAAATTTCTTTCAAACAAGTTGAAGCGATTCGAGCAACAGGTGCCAGTTTTATCAGCGTCGTCTTGTTCGCCGTAATGCCTCAAGTGTTTTCTCGATTTATCGGATTTTCAAGCTATCAATTGGACTCAAATCTACGTAACTCGACTATGGTCGGAATTGTAGGTGCTGGTGGTCTTGGTGGCACTCTTTTTTCTGCATTCCAAAGGTTCGATTATGACTTTGTTGCAGCGATCCTAATTACTATCATTACCTTGATCTTAATTGGTGAATTCTTATCTAACATCGTTCGGAGGATTTTCTGATGACGACTGCAAATATTGATCATCACTGGGAACGATTTACGACATCAGAAAAACTGATGCGATATGCCGCTTACTTTTGTTTCGTTATGGCACTGGTTTGGTCTTGGCAAACTGTCGAAGTCATTCCTGAGTTTTTATATGACGCTCCCGCCCAGTTTGCAGATATGTTTAAGCGAATGGTTCCACTTGAATATGGTTTTTACCCAGAGAGTGTTCATGAAGCGCTTATTGAGACATTACATATCGCGACACTGGGTACATTGTTTACACTAATTTTCGCCGTGCCATTAGCGTTGTTAAATGCCCCTAACATTACACCGTACAAATCCATCAACTGGATTGCGCAGTTCTTTCTAGTATCGTCTCGCTCCATCAACTCTTTGGTTTGGGCACTGCTATTTATCGCGTTCTTTGGTCCCGGGGTTATTGCAGGTATCATGGCGATTGCAATTCGAAGCATCGGATTCGTTGGTAAGTTGCTTGCAGAGGCGATTACCGAAGTCAACATGGGCACTATTGAAGCGCTAAGAGCAACAGGTGCTTCAACAGCAAGCATTTTGATTAAAGGGTATTGGCCTCAAATTATGCCCGCGTTTTATTCCATTGTACTTTTCCGTTGGGATATTAATGTACGTGAATCGGCAGTTCTGGGTTTGGTTGGTGCTGGTGGTGTTGGTGTACTTCTAAGCGACGCCATGAATCTATTTGAATGGCAAAAAGTTTCGGTGATTCTATTGAGCATCTTTGTGGTTGTCGTGTTAGCAGAAGCGTTGGTGATTCAAATTCGTAAAAAGCTGATCTAATTAGGATAAGCCAAACGAAATAACCAAAGTGAAAAGCCCAGAATTGTCTTCTGGGCTTTTTAATACGCTCTATATTTCGCCAACTTTCAGGCGATGTTAAATCGGTTTAGACACTCCAGCAACAAGTGCTAACTCTACTGGGTAATCTCTTTGTATTGCTAGCTCTACTGCTCTTCCGACAACATCTGATTCTTGGATGCCGTTTAAAAATTCGTAGGATTGGAAACGTTGCTTATCTGAAATCATCTGGTGCGAGTGCATGTGTGCAGCTATCTGGTCCGATGCTTCTATCGCAGATGAAGCCTTCACAATTTCCATGCGCGCATAGTTAGTCCCTTCTACCGAAATGTCAGACGCTCTTAAAGTAGAATCTTCACCTGGTATTTGCTGTGCACCATATAGAGGTTTGCTCGCCATTTCCGCACTAGCAAAAGAGGGAATAAACTGAGCAATATGCTCGATCGCGCGATTAGTACGCGCCATTTGTTCTGGCTCTGACCACCCTGCTTCGATTTTAGAAAGCAAGTAGTTAGGTAATGCTGGCTGAGAGCTTTTGTCATTGCTTGTGACTAGCCCATCATGAAATAGCGTAATGTCTTCCGTCATCCCGTGTAGCTGAAAAACGCCGTCCGCATAAGGGGTTAGCTGTGCCATTCCGTTTGGAGTACCTCTTTGCCCGTGAAATATAACTTCAGGCCATTGCTGATCGCAATCTTCCCAGCGCGTAACATAAGCGGCTTTAAATTCCACGAACCTTTGCTTTGGGCGTTGTGTCCAGTCGTCAACCATACCCGTTTCAAAGCCACCTGCATTAATGAGGTAATCTACCTGAGTATATTGGGTAGTTTCTTCGCTTAATCGAGAATGAGAGATACACCATCCACCATTGCTTTTTTCAACCTTTTCAACTTCAGTTTCCATGCGCAAATCGCAGTTGATTTTGCTTGCTAAAGCCAAATCGAGAGTCGAGGAAAGCCTGAAAACACTCCAACCAAATTCCTGTACGGCGACGACTGGGTACTTAATATTATCTAGGTTGGTATGCCGAGCAAAAGGAATCATCCAATCATCAAATGTAGCAGGCTTCTCTGGCTGCGTTTTCTTACGTAGCGCCGTTAGCTGCTCTTTTTCATACGTTACGTAATAGTTTTGAGGGTCCCCCAAAACAGCATTCGACTCATCCTCGTCTACTAATGATTGGTAATAGTTCTGAAGAAATTCAAGGCGTGTGAGAATCTCATCTGCACTCCCATCATCTGTGGTCGGCGTAACTATTACTGTGGGTCTGATGTTAATAGTATGGGGAAATAGCTTTACCGTATCGATAGATTGACGAAGCAATTCTGCACATTGTTTCTCTGAGATTTCACGATACAAGTTACCACCGGCATGAAGGTGGCAGATAGGTGGACCATTAACTAAGCTGTCGCGTTTTTCAAACAGAGTCACATCTAAACCTAGCTCTGAGAATTTGAGGGCGGCGGTAGAACCTGCAATGCCGCCACCAATGATTCCAACACTTAATGTCTTCTGCTCTTTATTTTTTATGAGGGTCATGTCTTTAATACGTTTTTTAAGTACCTAAGTATTTTACTCAGATATTCATTTGAAGAAAATCACATTTTTCTTGTACCTTTTCGTTATAAAGAACGATCAAAAAAAACTTAAAAAAAACTTGACGAAATTGCCTTAAATTAAACACATTTCGGATTTGTGAATAACAAATTGCGTTGAAGTTCCTTAGCCATTGGCTTGGGCGAATGTATACCGATTATTCGCCCAAAGTTATCCAATTATTTATCCACTGATTTTGTGGATAAGTCATCATGATTTATTCACAAGACCTTAATATGCGCCCTTATTCACTGGTATTAACAAGCGTTTTATCAAAGTGTTAAGAACCAATCCTAACGTCAAAAAACTGAGCAATGGTAAGAGAACCCATAGCCATGGATGTGCATTAGGTGTTAATTCAAAGCCCCACTTCATCAGGCTTGCGACACTTGCTTCAGCGCCAAAGCTTGCAATCACACCGGCTGTTACCGCCATCAAACCAAATTCACACCACAGAGTGTTTGAAATTCGTTTCTTTGAGGCTCCCAGTGTTCGATACAACCGAATTTCTTGCTGTCGTTGCGAAAGACTTAGTCTCAGAAGCGTAAAGATAAGCATCAGTCCAGCCAGTACACCAAGGCCAGCTAAAACGGTAATTGCCCATACTATTTGGCTCAAAAGCTCCTGAATTTTAGCGCCCATTGTACTGATATCCATCACGCTAACCGTTGGGAATGAGCGAGATAACGTCGTTAAAAAAGGTTTATTTTCTTCCTCAATTCTGAAACTAACCAGATAAGTTGATGGGATACTCGCCAAGACGTCCGGTGAAAATATAAAGTAAAAGTTCGGTTTCATCTCTCGCCACTCTACGAAACGAACAGAATCGACCTTGGCTTCAACCGTTACACCGTTAATCACAAAACTGAGTGTATCTCCAATCTCAAGCCCCAGCTCAGTCATGACCTCTTGTTCGACCGAAACAGAGCCTTTTCCGACCCAGCTTCCTTCTAATAGCTCATTATGTGCAGGAATCTGATCTGCCCAGGTAAAGTTTAATTCTCGGCTGAGAGCATCTGTCTCTTCTTCAGATCCTTTTTGACTTAATACATAGTCTTTTGCGGGCACATTATTAATCGTACTCACTCGTCCCCGTATTATCGGATACGCATCAGAACGGTCTTGGACGTTTCCATCAAGAGTTTCAAGATAGTCGCCAATTTCGGTAGATGCGATGTTTAAAGCAAACACATTAGGAGCATTTTCAGGCAGTGTTTGCTGCCAGTCGCTAAGTAAATCTGTTCTTACTAACCAAATAATAGAAAGCAACATCAGAGACAACGCCAATGCAGCAAACTGAACGCCACTCGCTACACTGGTACGGTTAAGTCGGCTTACAGCAAGCTTCATTGTTGTATTCATTGGTAACTTAGCGACAAGTCGTGTTATCAACGTACTGACTATTCCAAGTAATACAAACAGTACAACGATGCCAACCAACACCATCCACACCATTAAGTTACCGCCGTAGACTATCAGCATTGGAATCACAGGAACTAAAAGCAATAACAACGATTTTTTACTAATAGACTTAGTAGATTCCTGCATCACGTTTAGTGCGGGAGTATTGAGTAAATGTAAAAGCGGAATACCAAGTGCAGGTACGCTGATCAGAATACATGTCACCACAGAATACAGATAAGGAGCCGATCCGTACGAAGGTAATGGATCAGGGAGTAGATCGCCCATCGGTAAACGGAGAAGTACTTCCAAGCCTATACCAATGGCAATGCCGAAGGTGATGCCAATGGCAAACAACACACCTAATTGAACCCACAGCCATCTCGCAATCCAGTTTTTGCTTGCACCAATACTCTTTAACATTGCAATAGTCTGGCGTCTGTTGGCTACATAATGTTGGCAAGTTAATACGAGCGTCGTTGCGGCCATCAATATAACAATAGCGACGGTTAGAGAAAGATATTGCTTGGTTCGAGTGAATACGTCAGAAGTTCGGCTTTGAGTATTCTCTGTCAACCATCTATCACTCGGAGTTAACTCTGTATCATCAACAATTTTTTGAATTGCAGCAACGTCGCCGTTGAGAAATAGCCGGAATTGAACACGGCTACCAACCTGTAATGCACCAGTTTTATCAATATCGGCGGAGTTAATCATTACCGAAGGCATTTGTTGGAACGGATTAAAAGATAAACCGGGCTCTTCAGTTATGATACCTGATACTGTTAGGTCTGCGTCCCCTATCGTGACAACGTCACCCACTTTGGCGCCAAGCTGGTCTTGCACACGGGGTTCTATCCATAACTCACCAGGACGAACAGAAGATCGAATATCGTTTTCACCCGTTAAGATCAGTTCTCCACGCAAAGGGTACTCATCGCCCACTGCTTTAACCGTCACCAATTGCATGTCTTCTTCGCTAAATGCCATTGTCGCAAATCGCGTTAGATTGGTTGTTTGTAGATTTTTTTTGGCTACTTGATCAAGCAAATGACCAGGAATTGGATTGGCAGATACAAATACAGAGTCAGCAGTTAGAGCATCTTTTCCCTGCTTAACGATGACCTGCTCCATTCTATCAGCCAGTGCGCTAAGGGCAAAAATACAAGCAATGATCAGTGTGAGTGCAGCTGAAATCGGCCAAAGTTGACCTTGTCTGATTTCTCTAATGCTCCAACGAAATAGTTGTCGATTAGGCATTTTAAGCTTGGGTGTGGCAATAGGGGTTTGCACTTCTTCCATTATGCCACCTCCAAGTGACCTGCTTGCATGTGGAATGTTCTATCACAACGCTTTGCAAGTTCAGGGTCATGTGTGACAAGCACTAATGTGGTACCGTGTTGCTTGTTCATCTCAAACAACCGCTCGACAATATTCGCAGCAGTATGTTGATCGAGGTTTCCTGTGGGTTCGTCGGCAAACAGAATTTTCGGTTTGATCATAAAGGCCCGAGCTAAAGCCACGCGCTGTTGCTCACCACCTGAAAGCTGAGTGGGAAGATGGTTCTCTCTATGGCTCAACCCTACAGACTCTAACAATGAGCGAGCTCGGTCCGTATCTTCATCTTCACCTTTTAAAAGGCAGGGTAAAGTGACATTTTCTAATGCCGTTAGACTTGGAATCAAAAGGAAGCTTTGAAAAACAAAACCGACCGTTTCGCTGCGTAGTGCGGCACGAGCTTCATCGTCAAGTTTTGATAAAGGCTTATCAAGTAACGTAATTTCCCCTTCAGATGGCGTATCTAAACCCGCGAGCAATGTCATTAATGTCGACTTTCCTGCACCAGATGTGCCTACTATGGCGACGCTTTCGCCGCGGCTAATTTCCAAATTTACGTTTTCAAGGATTGTTAAATGTTCTTGATTAGTAGTAACTTGTTTAGAAACTGATTCAGCTCTTATAACGGATGATGGCATGTTGCGTTTCCTTTCGATCTTATTATGTGTTTTATTTTCTAACACGGCGTTTAGTCAAACTTTACTTATTTTGGGCGATAGCTTGAGTGCTGGCTATCAAATGAAGGCTGAGCAAAGCTGGCCGTCTCTACTATCTCATTCGTTGAGTGAACATAACCTGAATGTCACTGTCGTTAACAGCAGCGTTTCTGGCGATACAACGGGGAATGGACTTGCCAAACTATCAGGTTTATTAGGCACACACTCCCCAGATTGGGTTTTGATAGAGCTCGGGGCTAATGATGGTTTACGTGGATTCCCACCTAAAACGATCACTAAAAACCTAAGACAGCTGATTGAAATCAGCGAACAATCTGGCGCTAAAGCACTGCTAATGCAAATCCGTGTCCCACCCAATTATGGCATGCGCTACAGCAATATGTTTGCCGCTATTTATGAAGACCTCGCTCTAGAGTATAAAATTCCTTTGCTTCCATTCTTTTTAGAGCAAGTTATCTTAAAGCCTGAGTGGATGATGAGTGACGGTTTACACCCTAAGCCAGAAGCGCAACCATGGATTTCGGACTTTGTAGCACAAGAAATTGCACCTTTTCTAAAAAATGACACCACAAACGAATAGTTTGCTGTTCTAGCTCAATTGAATATACCCATCATTAGTGTAAGGTTATGCGGTTACGATAATAATTAGGACCAAGACATGCAGAACAAGCCAGTGATTGAAGGTGTCGTTGCCCGCTCAGCAAACCCCGAAGGTTGTCAAGCTGCCGTAAGCAAGCAAATTGACACGGTTAAAAAATCATTACCAATAAATACTACGCCTAAACGTGTACTAATTTTGGGCGGCTCATCCGGTTTGGGGTTAGCCGCAAGGATCGCACTGACTTTCGGTGGTGCAAAAGCAAATACCATTAGTGTTTCGCATGAACACGCACCATCGGATAATTTCACTGGAAGTGCTGGTTGGCATAACAACGTTTACTTTGAACAAGAGGCAAACAAAGAAGATAGCATAGCGGTTAATATCGCGGGTGATGCCTTTTCTTCGGAAGTTCGGGAGCAAGTTATAGAAGCGATCGAGACTTACTTTGAAGGTGAAGTCGATCTCATTATTTATAGCCTTGCTGCGGCAAAACGACGCAAAGATAACGACAGTTTCTGGTATTCCTCAATAAAACCACTCAATGAAGCCGTTCAAGGTGCTTCAATACTGCTAGAAGATGATTCTTGGGTTGAAAAGACCGTAGAGCCTGCAAGCAACGAAGAACTCGAATCCACGGTTCGTGTTATGGGCGGTGAAGATTGGGAAAACTGGATTGATACCCTAATTAATTCCGATTCAATCGCAACCGGATGTAAAACCGTTGCGTTTTCCTACGTTGGTTCAGACGTCACCCACCCAATCTATCTAGATGGAACACTGGGTCACGCTAAAGTCGATCTTCATCAAACGAGCCACTCACTCAATATCAAGCTATCTCAATATCAAGGCGGTGCCTACGCTTGCGTTTGTAAGGCATTGGTTACCAAAGCGAGTGTCTACATACCCACGTTCAGCCCATACATCATTGCGCTTTACAAGGTAATGAAAGATAAGCAAACGCACGAAGGCTGCATTGAGCAGATGCAGCGACTGTTTAGGGAAAAACTGTATGTTAACAAAATCCCTGTTGACCCTGAGCGTTTGATCAGGCTAGATGAGTACGAATTAGACACGGATACCCAGAGAAAGGTATCTGATTTACTCAAAGAAATGAACGCCAGTAATTTCGCTCAAATCGGAGACTACGCAGGCTTCAAATCTGATTTCCTTGAACTAAATGGGTACTAGGGTTTTCAAAAGGTTTCTAAAAGCGGTATTCATTTCTTACAAGCCATTCTCCATATTGCACCGAGAGTGGCTTGTTCAGTTTTTGGTCTAATGTTTTAGCCCTATACTCGGCTATAATTTGAATCAAAATGCTCAGATCTTGATCCCAATCTTCTGTTTTGCGCTGAAAGCGCAATGAAAAAATGGTGCACTGACTCTATTTTGCGACAATCCGTCATCTAATACGTTGAACGTGAATCCTGCGTCATATAATGATCGTAGGTAGGATTAAGAAAGATCGGGGACGGAAAGGATTCCATGTCAAAAATTGACGTTAGTCAGATTGAAATTCCAGCTTACATGCAAAAAAGCTGGCAACAAATCGTAAATTTGGTTGCGGAGTTATCCGACGTACCCTCTGCGCTTATTATGCAAGTGCATCGGCATTCTATCGAAGTGTATAAAACCTCAAATTCCGCCAACACCCCTTATAAAGAATCAGAATGTGAACCCTTAGACGGTAAGCTATATTGCGAAACCGTTGTTGAAGAGCAACGCTCTCTCACCGTGCCAAATGCATTGAAAGATCCTAAATGGGCGAACAACCCTGATGTTAAGTTAGGTATGATTGCTTACTACGGCATCCCTTTGAATTGGCCAAATGGCGATCCATTTGGCACCATTTGTATTCTTGATAATAAAGAAAACCATTTTTCTCCCACGATTAAGTCACTTCTCGACTCATTTCGAGAGTCAGTAGAATCGCAACTTGCCTTAATTTATCAACAGTACCAATTGGAGCAAACCAACAAAGAATTGCGTAACCGAGTTCAAAGTCGTACACAAGATCTCGCCAGTTTGAACTTTTCACTTGGAACAGAGATCGACCGTCGCAAAGCGGCAGAACAAAAAGTTCTGTATCAACAATCCCATGACTTGGGTACAGGTTTTCTAAATAGACTTGCTTTGATTGACGAGGCTCAGACATTACTTGGTCAGATGAAATCTACTGACAGTACCCTCGCCTTTGTTCATGTTGGTTTTACAAACGGTCGTCGATTGTTAGCAAAGCACGGTTATGAAGTGTTTGATACTGTGCTTAAAGAGTATCGAAAGCGCGTTGGTTTCATCGATGTATTACATAGCATCACGGCTCGCACTTCCACTATCGACCTCGTTTTCGCGCTTGAGATTGAAGAGTCGCAACACAACCTTGAATCGCTCTGTCAACGCTTAGTGGATATAGGTCAATCGGAATTTTTTATTAACGGTCAGCCGCTTCATTTACATGCATTTATTGGTGTCGCCACATCATACGATGCTGATAACGCAAACTTAATGCTTAAGCACGCGGGTGAAGCAATGCTTGCTTGTAAAGATTCTGGCAAAAAATACGCTTTCTATGCCAATTCCAACATTACAACCCCCACCAATAACCAGTTAGAGAGCTACTTGCTGCAGGCGGTGAGAAACGATGATTTAACGCTCTACTTCCAACCAAAGGTATCGCCTAGGAATGGGTATTGGTTGGGTGCAGAAGCCCTCCTTCGCTGGAACCACCCAGTACTGGGGCAAGTTTCAAACGATTCATTGATACAGCTGGCAGAAAAGAACGGCTTAATTTTTGAAGTTGGTAACTACGTACTAAGAAGTGCCATTCAACGTGCCGCCGAGTGGACGAAGTACATGAAGGATTTTCGTGTCGCCATTAATGTTTCTGCGGTTCAATTGCGAGATCCAAACTTTGTCGAACAAATTGAGCAATTGCTTGATTACTATAAGCTTAATCCAAAATGCTTAGAGCTAGAAGTGACAGAAACCAGCTTAATAGCCGACGAATTTCTCGCAGGTCAAACACTTCGCAAACTTCATGGACTTGGAGTGACGTTGTCACTAGATGATTTTGGTACGGGCTATTCTTCATTCAGTTATCTCAAGAAATACCCATTTGACTGTATTAAAATTGATAAAAGTTTTATCAATCAAATTTCCGGTAGTGAGCAAGATAAAGAAATCATCCGTTCTATTATTCATGTAGCTAAGAAGCTCAAACTGAAAGTGGTTATGGAAGGTGTGGAAAGCCACGACCAAGAACAATTCATTCTTGATGAAGGCTGCGATTATGTTCAGGGGTACCTCTATGGCAAACCCATGAATACCCATGAGTTTGAAAATAGCCTTATCACTAAGAAATTCAATGGTCAGCGAATTGCAGCGCGACACTAGGGTCTGTTGATCTTTCGCGGTTAAATTTTGTTCGAATTCTATGCCTTTTAATCGCGACGCAAGGTGTGACGCCTAGTCATTCTAAGTAAATACCTTGCAACAAAGAGTAAAAGGCATGGGAACGGGGACGCCTAGTCGAACCCTTCGGGCAGCATTTGTGGCTTATTTCTACTGCGTTATCGCTCATTGATGTAGAGCGCTACACCGAATAAGCTCTGCCTTGTATAAAGAACCCACAAATTGCTGCAAAAATCATCTCGAAAGGTCAACAGACCCTAGAACAACCCGCTGAGTAGACATCACCATAGCCACAACCTTTCAAGGTCGCATCTTTACATGGTTTGGGTATAATCCTCCCCACTCCAATCTAAATAGTGACTTCTCGAATGGATCAACTGATCGCATTACTTAAAACAATCGAAAAACAAAACTACCGCAGTTACCAGAAAATTAAAGGCAGTTACGATTTCGGAGATTTTGAATTATTTATTGATAGCACTCAAGCCGACCCATTTGCCCCAGCTTCTCGAGTTCGTGCTTTCCGCCAGTGGTCTTTAACTGGTTTAGAGTGGTTAAAGGAAACCTCACCAGCATTCCAACGCGCTGCCAGAGATTTTATTGCCCGCTCTTTCGCCCACTTCGCAGCGCAAGAAAACAACGTATTTATCGCGTCAACGGGTCAAACGGTTTTGGACCATACTTCCGTTGTTTTTACCGAAGAAGGCATCGAGCTTCGATTTAGAGTTGACCTCCCAGCCGATGGGCGCACAATTCTCGGCAAGAAAGCGATTAATATTCTTACGTTTTACTTACCTAAGTTTATTCGTAAAGCGACCCTTCACAGGGAGCTCGACACTGACCGCCTTAAGCAACACTGTGAAATCATCGAAGATCAAGTTGCATTAAGAAAGCAGCTTTCTGAACACAACCTAATGGCATTTGTCGGTAACGGCAGCGTATTGCCTCGTAAAGCAGGTAACAGTGATTTACCGATGCAAGACGCGGTTGAATTCTCCTCTCCAGAATCGCTCACCATTGAGTTAGATACGCCTAATTCCGGAAAGATAAAAGGTATGGGCATTCCAAAAGGCATCACACTCGTTGTTGGTGGTGGTTTTCACGGGAAATCTACTCTATTGAACGCAGTCGAACGTTCTATTTATGACCACATCCCTGGCGATGGACGTGAATATGTTGTCGCTGATGAAAACGCAATGAAAATACGTGCTGAAGACGGCCGTTGCGTGCACAACTTAAACTTATCGAATTACATTAATCACCTACCGCAAGGTCGCAGTACGGAAGAGTTCTCTACTCAAGATGCGTCTGGTTCAACTTCTCAGGCAGCTTGGCTTCAAGAGTCCATCGAATCTGGCGCTACTGCTCTACTGATTGATGAAGATACGTCTGCAACGAACTTCATGATCCGTGATGAACGCATGCAAGCGCTTGTTCGTAAAGGGGAAGAGCCCATAACTCCGTTAGTGGATCGTATTGGTCAGATCCGTGATGAGCTCGATATATCCACCCTGATCGTTATGGGCGGCTCCGGCGATTACCTAGACGTTGCCGATACCGTCATTCAAATGCACGACTACCAAGCAGTAGACGTAACTGAAAAAGCAAAAGAAGTGATCAAACTGCATCCGACACAGCGTGTTCAAGAAGCGACTGAAGCGCTCGCTAAGTTCTCTGAACGCTCATTTAATTCAAAATCACTGCAGGGTATTTTGGCCGAAGGTAAGTTCCGTGTTGGCTCGAAAGGAAAAGCACGTTTGAGGTTTGGTAAAGAGCAAGTGGATCTACAAGCACTTGAGCAAATCGAGTCTGAAAGTCAGATTAACGCTATTGGCTGGGTTTGGTTTCAATTTGCTCAACTTCCAAGCTGGTCAAAGTATCCAGCCAAAGACCTAGCAAACATGGTTAAGAATGATAATTGGTTTGATGCTATGCCTAAGCACGGTGATTTGGCAAAACCACGAGTGATTGATGTTATGGCAGCGTTAAACCGAATGAGGCAGTCTCAATTTAAAGCTGCAAAGTAACCAAAGTTCCACTCACTTTGAATTGGTATTTGATAATGAGTGTGTACTCAAACAGCCTTGATCGAACTGTTTGAGTATCACTTAGCTTGTCTTTATCGTAGTCATAAACACGTCTATGTTGTAGCCAAAAACAAAGGAGCCATATGGCTCCTTAATTGTATCTTTATCGAATTATTTTGATATCGATACTCAACTACATCCCAGTAAGCGGGATAAAATAGACCAATGCAGACCAAGCAAAAATCCATACACACACCATTACGGTGTCTAGCCAGTCTCTACTCCACATATGGTACTCTCCCAATGCATAAAATAAGTGATGCTCATGGCTAACTCGTAGCCGGCAGTGAATCATCTCTCGCATTGATAGAAGCAAAATACAGACCAACTGTTCAATTTTCGATCAAATAAATACTGTCGGGTCAGATTGAACGAGGTCGATCAGGCAATCAGCCATAGAGTGAGTTGACACGAATCCTTGATCTTCCATCTTAAGAATAGCGTCGTAACCTTCCTTACCTTTCATCGTGTAAGCGGTTGAACAACCGCGATAAATAATTTCATCTTCGACATTTTTCCAACCCTTATCATGACCAATCATTAGCTTTGTAATGCGGCGCCCCATTGGCGCATCCGCATCGTATTCAAAACAAAGATTATGTGTGTATGGGTAACTACCCGACCCTGTACCAATCACACCATTACTTAATGCGTTATTGATGGCACCTTCAAGCATCTCTTTGAGATACTTACCTTTTATGTCGTAATAGCCCACAGGTATGGCAAACGGCAATAATTTTCCTGCCACTTCATCCACGGTAATTTTGCCGCTTGGTAACGAATTCCTGACTCCACCAGCATTATGAATAGCAAACTCGACATTGTGGCCGTCGTTATTCATCACGGTATAGAATGAACGACAAACTATTGGCGCTAGCTCGCTGGGACCTTCTTCGTCGGGGATGCGGACGTGACGATAAACTTTTGACGCTTCTCCAATCACTCTCGCTCTAATCTCATTTACTTGTGGGCGATATTTGTCGTCAAGAATTGATTTCACTGCCTGATCTTTCGTACAGCGAATAACGTTCGGGTGGGTATAAATTACCGCTTGAGTTCTGTCGTACACAGAATCGTCTACAAGTTCATCTAAGCTGGCATCCATTGCTAACCTGCGCCCAACAAGAAGTTCATTCTTTCCTTCAAACCGGGCGATTGTGCCATCTTCATTAAAATCGATTTCACAGTGTCCCATGAATTGAGCGTAACACCCAGCTTGTACAATTCTTGTGTTATTGATCAGTAGCCCGTAGTCGTCGTGTTTAGTAAGACCTATATCAGTGAAGTCTCCTTGCAGCACATGCGAATGACCACCAATTATCAAGCTGATCCCGTCAACATCTTCTGCCAACTGTTTATCGTCTTCATACCCTAAATGGCTTAGCAGGATAATTTTATTGACCCCTGATGCGCGAATCGCATCAATCGTTTGCTCAGCAACCATCTTTGCATTCAAAAACGGGGTATCTGGATCTGGGTTCGAAATGTCTGCCATTTTATCGAGAGATAAACTGAATACGGCAATTTGTTCACCGTGGGCGTCAAACGTTAACCAACTGCCTTGTTTTTCTGCTTTGTTGTACGAATGCAGGTTTTGTTTAGTACGTAATTGATTAGGTTTATTGCACTCGGCGGATAAATCCCAATTACTCGCAATCATAGGAAAATTGATATTGTCGAGAAAATCAGCAACTGGCTCATTTCCCATGTCTAATTCGTGATTCCCTACCACCATTGCGTCTGGCCCTAAGGCACTAAGCATTTCTGCATTGGCTCTTCCTTTAAACAAAGAAAAGTAAAGTGTGCCCTGAAAGCAATCCCCAGCATGCAGAAACAAGAAGCGGCGATCATTTTCGAGCGCTGTCTTTCTAATTTGTTGTAACCGGTTTGAAATGCGAGCAAAGCCGCCAACACTGATGAAAGGAGAAACTTGCCTGCCGCTGATGTTTAAGTGAAGTTGAATGGTACTGGGTTCGAAATAAGAGTGTGTATCGTTGATGTGTGCAATCGTGATCGACGCTTTTTTATTTTGATTTTTCATTGTTTTATCTTACTGACCTTTTTGACATTCTATCATAGCCCCATGTGAATGACATATTAATGAATCATGGATAAGTTGGCGCTAAGTGTTTGTTTATTAAATACTGTGATCCTATTACCGCTTAAGCTTAACGAAATGGTATAAGCTTAAAACATAGTTCAAGAAGACCTTTTGGTATGTATGCAGTTAGAAAGAATAGAGATAGCTGGTTTTCGCGGGATTAAGCGTTTATCCCTGACGTTTGATGAGCTCACAACGCTTGTTGGGGAAAATACTTGGGGTAAATCCTCGCTCCTTGACGCACTCTCTATCGCGCTGCCTAGTGACTGTGTGCCTTATGAATTTGTTATGCAAGATTTCCATGTTGACTACTCTATTGCAGAGCAACAGACCCAGCACCTGCAAATTGTGTTGAGTTGGAAAGCCAGTTTCTCTGGTGAAGAACAAGCCGGACGCTATCGTAAAATAAAACCGGTATGGATAACCGATGACGAAGGAACTAAGCGAATAATATATCGATTAAGCGCCACACGAGATCTCTTTAAAATCACCACCAACTATATGTTCTTAGACGCATCTGGCAATCAACTGCATTTACACCATGCATATAAACTTGCTCAAGAATTGATGGCTCTTCACCCTGTCATACGTTTGAAAGACGCAAGACGGCAAGTCACGAATAACACTCAAAATGAAATCAACTCCCGAGCAGAAAAGCGGATTGAAAATACCTCAAGACGCTTATTGGCCATGCCTGGGCATGTGAACAAAGGAGAAATGCGCAGTAGTTTAAATTCCATGCAAAACCTTGTTGAACATTATTTTAATGTCCGTGGGCAAACTCGCGGGAATCCTAGGCGGCAGCGCGATAGAATTTTCTTTGGGAGTACAAGCCAAAACGACAAAAACGCGCTTATGGAGTTGGCAGATAAAACCAATAACAAACAGACGCGCTTACTACTCATGGGATTATTGAGCGCGTATCTACAAGCAAAAGGTCCGGCTGATTTAAGGCGTTGCGCTCGCCCCATACTGATTATTGAAGATCCGGAAGGACGTCTACACCCTACCCACTTGATACGTGCTTGGAGTATCTTTCAACTATTGCCGATGCAAAAGATCATCACCACCAATAGCGGAGATCTTCTAAGCGCTGTGCCTTTAAGTACGATTAGGCGCCTGACTCGACATTCCGACCGAACAGTTGCACATTCAATTTCAAATAAAAAGCTAACTGCAGACGAACTTCGAAAAATCGGATTCCATATACGCTTTCACCGCTCAAGCGCTTTATTTGCTCGGTGTTGGCTTTTGGTTGAAGGAGAAACGGAGGTTTGGCTTTTCAACGAACTAGCACGACTTCTCGATTACAATTTAGCCGCCGAAGGCGTTCAAATTATTGAGTTCGCGCAATCTGGTTTGAAATCTTTAGTAAAAGTTGCGCAATCGTTCAATATCGATTGGCATGTCGTCACCGATGGCGATGCCGCTGGCAAGAAATACTCTGCATCAGTACGCAGCTTACTCAACCACGAACAAGAGCGTCACCGCTTAACCGAGCTTCCCGACAGAGACATCGAGCATTTCCTATACGCCAATGGGTTTGAACCCTTTTTTCGTTCCCTTGTAAAAATCCCGATGGATCATCAGATTCCAGCCAAAAAAGTCATTGCGCGTGCTCTTAAAAAATACGCTAAACCCGATTTGGCGCTCGCCATTGTCAGTTACTGCGAAGATAACGGTACAGATAAAGTCCCATTACTGATTCGTTGGACCTTAAAACGAGTGGTTTCATTAGCAAATGGTAATCGCTAGTGGGCGTCTTGCTTAGTCAGGTTTAGGTATTGGTGAAGTCGCTCCCCGCTCGCTTTCATTAAATAGCCAAATACTCCTCCCAACAAGAGTGATGGCACAACGAGTTGCCAGTTACCATTTGCAGCGAAAGTTGCACAGCAGCCAATGAACGTGCCTGGAATATAACCAAACCAGCTTTTCTTAGCTTGTATACACATAAAAAATGCAACGATTGAAGTGACGGCGTAACCGATAATTTCTAAGCTCAGATAGTCTGATAAGGTAATAATTACCATTGCCCAGAATACGCCAGATAAATTTGTAAGGAGAGAAGCACCAAGACCTTTTACACCGTCTTGTGGAGAAGCAAAGTAACTCGTGCAGCCAAGAAAGCCAGCCCAACTTAGTAAACCTAAAGCGACAGATAGCCAACCCCAGATACCGGAAAGAATGCCAGTTGTAAGTGCAATGGCAAATAGAACACTCATTGAAAAACCTGTATTGCAGTCAAAAAGAGATGTTATATAAACCGAGCAACATCGAATACGATCTAACTCACATTTATATATAGCGGGAAGGTGTGTATTACATAGAAATGTTAATGCAATCGATTTTATTGATGACGGCTATCATGTGTACCTATATGGAAATCGACTTTGCGGTGTACGACACCAGTGGTATACCACCAGGGTGCGTTAGAGTTAGAAAAACGACCGCTCGGGTCGCTTTACCAATATACATAATGTAGCGTTTATTTTAACGCTGGCTTACCACGTTGCTATTGAAGAACCGTCACTACAAAAATGACGGTTTATTCTTCATCATGCGAAGACCTTCTCTCTTAATACAATCCAGAAGTGGGTTATCAACCATGTCTGCTCGCCAAACAAAGGACAGCGTTCTTTCCATCTTCAGTTCTGGTACATTAAGCGCTACCAATTGACCGGATTCTATGAGCCGCTCAACGTCTAGATAAGGAAGACAAGTAAGGTAAGGGCCATTTGCCACCATGCTTCGCAATACAGGGACGTGTTCGTATTCACGCCAAACGTCTAAATCAGCAATTAAATTGTGAATGTTGCTATCAAAAACTTTTCGAGTACCAGACCCATGCTCTCGCAGCACCCATTTAGCCTGTTCAAGTTGAGCAAGGCTGACTTTATCTCGTTGAGCAAAGGGGTGATGAGCAGCAGCCACAACAGTCAGGTGATCTCGGCACCAAACTTCCTGATGGATTCTATTGTCGTCGCAACGACCCTCTATCACGCCTAAGTCGTATTTGTAATCCAAAACGCCCTCTATAACACTGCGAGTGCTTTTCACTTTTAACGATATTCGCATCTCAGGAAAATCGTTATCAATAATACTGATAAGGTCTGGAACGAGATGTTCCGCAGGTGTTTGACTTGCACACAAGCGAACCTCACCACTTAATAAATGCTGGTCAAAAAAGCCCAGTTCTATCTGCTGCGCATCTTGTAAGAGCTTTTTTGCTTTAGGACGAAGCCAAGTTCCCCAATGCGTCAACATCATTCTTTTGCCTTGTCTCTCAAACAAAGGGCGACCGAGCATTTTTTCAAGTTGAGCTAGAGACATGCTTGTTGCGGATTGGGTTAATGAAAGATGATCTGCAGCTTGGCTAACACTTCCGGTGTCTGCCACTGCATCAAAGACTGCCAACTGTTTTAGTGAATAGCGCATAGATTTCCTTTTGAAATTCTTATCACCCCATATGAGCTCAATAGAAAGCACTCTGAACTAGAGGGCACTGGGGTTTCTTTTTTTTGGTCATTTTACATGCATCTAAACTCTTATCAATAAAACTGATAAGGATCCTGAAAATTATCAATTTTTATCTGCTAACTAATCTCCCTATTCTGAATGTGAGCCATGCAACTACCGCATGAAGCCATATAGGAGAACACGCCATGAATACGAGTCTAAGGAGCAAATATGCATGCACCTAACTCTTTAAACAAACCCATAAATACCCCACCAGAAATGATGGGAGAAGCGGAAAAATATGCACTAAACAAAACGGCTAAGTCCACCAGCACAACGATTTATCTTGCCATGATGGCAGGCGCTTTCATCGGACTGGCTTTTCTATTTTATATAACAGTGACAACGGGTAGCGAAGGCGCTGCTTGGGGGTTGAGCAGGCTAGTAGGCGGAATCGCATTCAGCCTCGGATTAATACTCATCGTGCTTGGTGGAGGCGAACTGTTTACCAGCTCGGTACTGTCAGCCATTGCATTAGCGAACAAGCAAATATCAGTAAGTAAAATGCTTGCGACCTGGGGAAAGGTTTACATCGGCAATTTTCTTGGCGCGATGTTTTTACTCGGATTGGTTGCTGCTGCTGGTTTATATCAGCTCGACCACGGTCAATGGGGACTTAATGCGCTGAATATTGCCCAACACAAAGTTCACCATACGCCGCTACAAGCTTTCTCTCTCGGTGTTCTTTGTAATCTTTTGGTTTGCTTGGCTATTTGGCTTTCATTTTGCGCAACTAATGCGGCAACAAAAGCAGCCATGCTTGTTCTTCCTGTTGCCATGTTTGTTAGCAGCGGGTTTGAGCATAGCGTAGCCAACATGTTTATGGTGCCACTTGGTATGGCTATTAAAGCATTCGCTTCGCCGGAGTTTTGGACTCAAGTGGGTGTTACACCAGGACATTACGCCGATTTGAATTGGGTTCAATTCATCACTGCAAACCTAATTCCCGTGACTCTTGGCAACATTGTAGGAGGAGCGGTACTTGTCGGGCTTACAAATTGGTCGATTTACACAAGACCACAGCTAAAAGCCGCCCAAATTCATCCGATTACAACAACACAAACAACGTCTTCGCTTAAGGATTCCACTATGAACAGTAACGTAACAGTAAAAGAACTCATCACCCTTCCTTCCATTTCGCTTCCAGCGGATATGCCAACAGTGGACGCTGTCGATATACTGCTTGATTCTGGTCTTCAAGGCGCTGCTGTTACAGATAAAAATGAGAGGCTCGTAGGCTATTTTTCGATACACGATGTGTTGGTTGATTTATGGTGCCAAGACTACATCCCCGCTAAAGATCAAAAGATCGTGGATTTGATGACGAGAGACGTACTCGCATTGGACGCAAGCGATTCGCTTATTAACGTAGCAGAGTACGTGTGTATCGATAAAAATCAGCTTTATCCAACGACAAGTATGGGTATTGCTACCAGCTTCAGCAGCCTTTCATTGGAAGAGCGTGCAAAAGCGATGAAAGTGAACAAGCCTAAGTGCTACCCTATTCTTGAAGGCGATAAATTCATAGGTACCGTTACGCGAATGGATGTCATGCAAGCTCTTAGAACGGTTTACGGTGAGCGAGAGGAAACGCAAGAATCACGCTTAGAAATTGCTTAAATTATGATCCGCGCAGAAAGAAATATAGAAAGAAACACCTAAAACAATGCCCCCATTAGCAACTAATCTAATGGGGGCATACATTTTATTCGAAGCGATTTAATTACTTACGAATGCCTTCAACATGAAGCTCTAGATCTACGTAGCTAGACGCACCCATTACCGCGATGTCGAAATCTTTAAGCTCTAGGCGAGTTGTACCAACAAAACCTGCACGGTAACCGCCCCACGGGTCTTTACCTTCTCCAATGAAGTCAGCATCGATAGTGATTGGATTTGTTACGCCGTGAAGTGTCAATTCACCTTCAATCGCCATTTTACCGTTGCCTTTATCCGCCACTTTCGTGCTTTTGAAAGACGCTTGAGAAAACTTACCAGTGTTAATGAAATCAGAGCTACGTAAATGCTTATCGCGCTCCGCGTGGTTTGAATCTAAGCTTGTAGTGTCGATTACAACGTTAACTTTAGATGCAGAAACGTTGTTTGCATCGTATGAAAAATCACCGCTGAAAGTGTTAAAGCGACCTTGGATAAAGCTGTAACCAAGATGCGGAACTTTGAAGTTTACTGAGGCGTGAGCACCTTTAGTATCAATATTGTAATCCGCTGCGCTTGCACCGAATGGCAAAGCCATTGCTAAAGCTAGCCCTGTGGCGAAAATCGATTTTTTCATTTTGAAACTCCTATCATTTTGCGTAGCGTGTCATCTTTGTCGATGAAGTGATGTTTAAGTGCAGCCGCAGCGTGAATTGCCACCAATCCTATTAAAGCGAAAGCCGCGTAATAATGGATCGTTCCTGCAATGTCAGGTTGATTGGCAAATAATTCCCCCATCGAGGGTACAACGAACCAATCGAATACTTCTATCCCACGACCATCTGCCGTTGAGATCAAATAGCCTGATGTAAACAATGTAAACAACAATAAGTACATCGCAATATGAGCTAACTTCGCCGCCAAAACCTCGTATGCTTTGCCTTCAATAGAAGGGTGGGCACTCAAATGTTTCCAAACCAAGCGAAACAACGTTACCAAAGCCAAAATCAATCCAATTGATTTATGCCAATACGGTGCCGTTTTATACCACTCACTATAGTAAGTTAGGTCAACCATCCATAAACCAACACCAAACAGCCCAAAGACTGAAAGTGCAGAAACCCAGTGTACGACTCTTGCAGTAAGCGAATAGTTTTTTGGAATGTTGCTCATTATGTTACTCATTATCATTATTTACCCAACTGTGTGGGTTATGTTTGCATTTGTGTTACCCAACCTTGGTTAGGTACAACGAAGTATTTACCAAAAAGTACTTATCAAAAAGTAGTACAAACTGATTGACTCATTCGAAAAATTTGAACAATTTGGGGTGAACTATTAGAAATGAAGATGGTCGACAAAAAATTTACAGTGTAAAAACACGAAACGATCCAGCTTTTAATTATTATTTTTCAATGCCATACAACTCATCATCGATATCCGCAACTTTCCTTTCAATAACAGTCCTTGCATCGGTTAATGCTTGGTTATAAATCGCTGGTCCAGCTTTACTAATGAAAAAATCGAGTAAAAACTCTGCTTCAAATTGCCCTGCCTCGGTATCCAGCTCATTTAATAAATACTCTTGAAGCTCTTCTACGAGTTCGTTCTTCTTCTTTCTTTCAATCTTTATCTCTGACATAGCCATATGAGTTCTCGGTGGTTGTGAAATGAAAGTTTTTATTACCACAAAAGGTCTAAAGTATTAGTACCCTCATCAGTTCTAAACTTTGTTGGGTAAATACGCAACGAATTGTACCAACATCAGGAGTTCCTTATGCTAATCCGGATCGCAAAATCATGGCAGTTAAAAGACAACGACATTACATCTGAAACTGTCTATGACGATCGCCGCCAAGTTTTAAAGAAACTGGGGATTCTTGCAGCCACAGCACCAATAGCCGGGACAGCTAATGCTGGTATTTTTGATGTGTTTAAGTCAAAAGAAGAAGAACCCATCGTTGATCCCCGTAAACCTCTGAAGTCTGTACCATCAAAATACAAAAATCGCACGCTTACGCTCACCCCTGAAGAAAAAATTCTGACTTACAATAACTTTTACGAGTTCGGTACAGCCAAACACCAGCCCGCAGAAAATGCCAGAGGGTTCAAAACCGATCCTTGGCAAATAGAAATCGGTGGTGAAGTACATGAACCTTACACCATCGATTTTGCTGATATCTTAAATCAGTTTGCAATCGAAGATCGGTATTACCGGTTCCGTTGTGTTGAAGCGTGGTCGATGAACGTTCCGTGGCTTGGTTTTCCGATTAGCAAGTTAATTGAAAAAGCAAAACCAAAAGGGAATGCAAAATACGTCGCTTTCCAAACACTTTATGACCCAGAAAGAATGCCTGGCCAAAAGTCCAGACGCATCGGAGGGGGAATAAACTACCCTTACGTTGAAGGCTTAACAATTCAAGAGGCGATGCACCCATTGGCTATTATGTCCGTAGGGCTTTATGGCAAAACCCTTGCGCCTCAAAACGGCGCGCCGCTGCGTCTAATGGTACCTTGGAAGTACGGTTTTAAGAGCATTAAATCTATTGTGAAAATCGTATTAACCGAACATCAACCCCCAACAACATGGAATCAACTCGCAGCCCATGAATATGGCTTTTATGCCAATGTAAATCCACAAGTGGACCACCCTCGTTGGAGCCAAGCGTCAGAAAGGTTCATTGGCGAAGGCACTATTTTTAGTTCTTCAAGGCAGGATACGTTGATGTTCAATGGTTATGAGGATGAAGTAGCCAAACTCTATACTGGACTCGACTTGAACAGGAACTATTAATGACACTGAGCAACACACACATCATTGTGACCAAAGCACTCATTCATGTTGTTCAGTGGTTTTCACTCCTTTGGTTGTTCATGGCAGCAACGAATGGACACCTCGGTGCAGAGCCAGTAGATGAAATCATTCATTTTACAGGCAAGGCTGCACTGAACACCTTAATTGCCACCATGCTTATTACCCCTCTTGTTCGATGGTTAAAAATCGGGCAGCTAATCAGAACAAGGCGTTTACTTGGTGTATTTGTCTTTATGTGGGCCGCATTGCATCTTTTAGCTTATGTTTCGTTGGATCTTGGCTATCAATGGCTTTTAATACTCGATGAAATCATAACTCGCCCTTACCTCATAGTTGGGGCACTCAGCTGGATTATCCTTTTGCTTCTTACAGTTACATCAACGAAACAAGCTCAAAGAAAGTTAAAAAAAAGGTGGCAAGCTTTGCATAATTGGGTCTATATCGCAGTCTTGCTTATACCGATCCATTATCTTTGGTCTGTTAAATCTGTAGGTATAGAACCCGTTTTATATCTAACATCTTCATTTTTACTACTATTATTTAGAAAAGATAAAGTAAAACGTTGGTTAGTAAAGTAAGGAGTCTTTGAGTTCTCCTTACACTAGGAGAGCTCTGTTTGTTAAAAGATTTAGTCATTCAAGGATTGATTGATTTTCAGGAAGACTGCCTGAAATTATGCGAAAGCCATTACCCAACTGTGCATAATCGTGGCATGAGTGAGCATCATCTCGGTTTAGCATTTGCTCGTAGAATGGCGAGCAAGTTTACAGAATATGATCACCCAAACTACTTCGAATCCATAGAAAGCCTTCCGGTTCCTGATCAGCCTTTCCATTTCCGCGTATCTTCAGACATCGGGACCGTTTGGGTGCATAGCCACCATTTAATGAGTGCCAGTAAAAGCTGCCGGGAAAATATGCTAAGAGACATAAACCAATGGCAAGCTGAATATGGATACGCCATACAACCGAATGACCTATTAGTTGTTATTGCCGATCACTGGTTTACTCGGGGAAAATGGAGCCGTGAGATATTAAGCTGGTGGAATACTGAACTTCCGAAGAACGAAGGCGAGTACAAAGAACAAGGCGTCATACTATGGAAATCTGAGAGTTCGATCTACAAAGAACTGGAACAACGGTTTTCTATTCGCCCTTGTTACCTTAGCTTTGCGCATCCTCTAAGAAAACCCAACACCAAAGACGCTATTCTTAAGTACATACACCTCTACTCCATACTTGAATGGCATCGTTAGGCTCAATTTATAAATAAACTTTACCCAGCGACCTAAACAACACCTGCTTTTTGTCATCAAGTTTTAACACTGCACAGTCAAGCTGAAATAAAACTCTTAAGTTGGCTGTGAAAAAACTAAAACGTTACCAATATGAACGCTACGCCGTTCTTTGCGAACTCGCCTACCCACGTACCTTTAAGCAAACCCGATACGGATTCGATCCAAACGGACAACGTGTCATTAACAACCGCTTTGGAAAGGTGCTGATGCGCATTCTATGGAGCCGTAATAGCGATGAAGTGATCATCGTTATAAAAGGGTCACACAACATTTGGGATTGGCTTCTAAACAGCGCAATGTGGCAAAAGTCCTGTAAATGCTGGGGGCTTCACTACTCTATTCATGCCGGCTTTCACTTCCTACTTAGTCAAGAAAGTACGCCAGCACATAAAAAAGATACGCTAGGTCGCTCAGTAATGGAGCGCGTCGAAGATATAGTGAAACCTTTAGTCGACGAGCAAGGAAAGAGAATAAGCATCACTGGCCATTCTTCGGGTGGAGCGATTGGTAACGTACTGGCTGACTATTTAGAGTCCCGTTATCCGAATTGCATTAAACGCGTGGTCACTTTTGGTCAACCAGCAGCTGGAAACTATCAGTTTAAAGTGCATTACAAACTGGCAAGAAGAACATACAGGGTATGCTGCGACCTCGATATTGTAACATTTATGCCTCCCCTTCCTTTCATGTATTGGCACGTAGGCAAACTTTTGTGGCTATACAATGGTAAAATTTACGAAAACACTCCTACTGGGATCCGACTTTTACGTTCAATTCTAAGCTGGTTGATCCGCCCCTTCTCATACCATTTGATGAGAAAATATATTAGGAATAAAGACTTTTTCGATGAACGATAAATAATTCAAATAGTATTTTGATCAAATATAGATCTTAAGATCACTATCAGCGCTTTTTTTGATCTAAATACAAAATGTGTTTATTTAATTAATGAAGTTAGTATTTGTTACAATTTAAATGAGAGCAGCTTCTAATTATATGTGAGCTTCGTTTGATATTTGAGCAATCGACTCTTTTATAAATATTGTGACGAGTTCTATATTTTGTAAAAATAACTTCTTCTATACGCCTATTATTTATATTTATAGCAATTATAAGAAATTATTATATTAGCCATACATAACAATAACTTAAGTAAATTACTTTCAAATAAATCATTACAAATCAATTAGGCTTAGCATACCAAATAAATAGTCTTGACAATATTGATATTCTGCCCAAAATAGAGTGATGTTTTTAAGTATTTCGCTATTTTAATATATCGATCTTAGTATTGCCTTGAGCTTGTATGAAAGTATGATCTTATCTAATTCAGAAAATTTTACGCTGTGCCTTAAGCAAGACAAATCTGGTGAGCATTACGCAGAATACGATAACTTCGTATTGAGAAGTGTTTTTCAACCAATTTTCAATGCTGGCAAAGAAGTTATGGGAGTGGAAGCTCTCGTTAGAATTTCTGATCAGGAAGGTGAAACCATTCGACCTGACTTATTTTTTCATACCAACACATTTTGTATCGAAACTCGCATAGATGTAGAAGCACTAAGCAGGGCAATACACATACTCAATTTTGCTCAATCCAAACACCGAAATAAACAACTCTTTTTAAACGCCCTGCCGGACCCGGAGCATAATCTGTTCCACGATTTGAGCCGCTCTGTCTTAGTTAACAGACTCGATGAGCTTAAAATCCGGACCAGACAAATTGTTATTGAATTTGTCGAACTGCAAGTTAAAGACAATCAAATGTTATCTCGAGTCACTTCACTACTGACTCAAAATGGGTTTGGTATTGCCGTAGACGACTACGGTCAGCAAGCGTCCACAAAAGAAAGAGTGAAACTCATCAACCCTTCAATAGTAAAGATCGATAAGAGTCTAATGAATGACTTTATGGGTGGCATCGCATCCCCGCTCCTTTCTGCGCTTAGAGTTGCCACAGAAGTCGGTGCAAAAACCGTTATTGAAGGTATCGAATCGAAGGAACAATTCGAAAACATGGTCTCGTTAAACATCGACATGTTCCAAGGCTACCATTTGGCTCATCCAGAACCTTTGTATTCCGTTAACTGAGTTAAAGCAAAATCCCCTCAAGAAGCAGTTTTGTACCGAATACCAATAGGCAGACGTAACATACTTGATATATAAACTTTTCTGATACTCTGTGGAGCAACCAAACACCCATATAGACACCAATAGGGGCTAACGGCACTAAAACAAATGCCGTCATTAGGTTTTCCTTTGAGAAACTTCCTAACATTCCATAAGGCACGAGCTTTATTCCGTTCAGAATCCCAAATAAAACTGCCATAGTACTTACAAGAACTACCTTCTCTAGCTTTAAAGGCAGTAAGTAAATGGTTGCGGGTCCACCACCCGAATGAATAGCCGTACTAGAGAACCCACACAAACAACTCCAGATTATCCGCCATTTTGGATGTTTAAAAAACGTATGGTCACTTATGCCAAACCAATACAAACAGCAAAATAAAACGGATATCCCTCCTATCAACACTTTAATCAAATCTATAGATAACATTTCTAAAAGCAGACCAGCCGCAGCGATACCAAGTATTGCCCAAGCGAGCATCGAGCGGATCACGGAGTAATTTGCAGTTTTGTAATGATGCTTTACAGCAAAGATATCCATTACGATCAGAATGGGTAGCAATATTGAGGCAGCTTGAAGAGGGGAAATAGTCAGCGACATCATAGGAACTGAAATGCTCCCAATGGCACCACCAAACCCACCTTTCCCTATTCCATAAATTAAAATTGCTGGGATGGCAACTAAGTAAAAAAAAGGGTCGACTATCATTTATCTCTTGCTGCCCAGTGAAACCCGCGCCTCATTAACTCGTCGATTTGAGGGTATTCTAGCTCTCTAATTGTGTGACCGACAGAACAATAAAACACCTTGCCTTGGTCCCAACGTCTACGCCAAGCAATGGGCATTTTAGTACCTTCTATCCAGTGAAGGTGCTCGCCACTAAATTCAGTCGAAGCTAATACATCATTACTTGGATCTACCAACATGTAATATTGCTCGCCATACATCGTAAAGTCTGAGAGATTGTGCGTAATTCCATCTTCTGAGTCGTGAAACCGGATCGGATAGTTGATGAAATCATCAGAAGGAATAGGATTGTCGGGCCAACCGGGTGGATGAGCAACAAACTGCCCACCAATAAGGAAGTGATAGGTTGGATGATCTCTAAATGCGTCTCCCATGTGACCGTGCCATCCAGCGATTCCGCACCCTCCGGCAATCGCAGCTAATAAACCTTGCTCTTCCTCTCTTGAAATATTTCCAAATTCTTCTTGGTGGCTGCTTCTAGCGCTTGACCAGATAGGAATGATTAAGTCGATATCCGAGGTTAATTCACGTTCCAGTAGCGGAGAGAACGAATTATATACAACCACTTCAAACCCTTCTTCTTTCAAAAGGTTCGTTGCCCAATTACAAAATGCTTCAGGAGTATGCCCCTCCCATCCACCTACAAACAATGCTGCTTTCTTCATTAATTTGTCTCCTTTTTGTTTCGTTGTTTGCGATAATTTGCCATTCCTGCCATGTCTTGCTCACCATAGCCAGCTTGGCTTGCCAAACATAATTGTTGATGGTTGATCGACATTTGAGGAACGTCCACATCAGCTTTATTGGCCAGTTCAATAACTAGCCTCATGTCTTTCTTCGCAAGATCGAGAGCAAACGTCACAACATCGTCCGTTCCTAAATATAGAGGCGTACGGAATCGCATCATAGGTGAGCCAGCTGCACTGAGGTTAAGAAGTTCAAGCAGCGCTTCATGCTTGACGTTTAACGGTTCAGCGAGTGAAAGTATTTCCGCAATGATTTGGTTTTGGCTGTGAATAACACTGTTGATCAGCAATTTGGCAATATGCCCAAGTGTAGGACCTCCCATAAACAAAGTTTGCTTCCCCATCAAATCAAAACAAGCTTGTAGCGTACTGTTTCTTAACTCGTTCGCACCTAGCATGAAAACCAATTCGCCTTTTTCAGCAGCATCTAAACTGCCTGACACTGGTGCATCAATGTAATGCACTCCATTTTCAGACGCTGAAAGGTGTAATCGTTTTGAGGTGGGTTCGCCGATGGTACTCATTTCAATCCAATAACGAGAACGCATGGAGCTAGAAAGGACGCTGTCTTTATTTGTTAAGTACACACTTTCTACTGCTTTATCATCCGAAAGTATGGAGAAAACCATGTCACAGTGGCGACCGATTTCCGCCGGACTCTTAGCTATTTGGACAGAACCAAAACGCGCTCGTAAATCCAAACTTGTTTGAACAGTTCGGTTATAAACCATCAACGAAATACCATTGGCAACAAGATTTGAAGCCATAAGCCGCCCCATTTTTCCTAACCCAATAAATCCAATCTTCATGTAAGCATTCCTTTAATTTGGCACAATAAGTCATACACATCGTTTTCGAAGCTTGATTCACTATTTTAAAGACATAACTAGCCTAGAGCGCTAGCGAGCGCTCCAAGGATATGAGTAAAGTTATTGACCAGTAATCGCAGTGACTAGCGCGCCTTCCGAGACTTCTTCTGAGGTGAATGTTTTGACCAGTTTTCCTTCATACATTGCGAGTATTTGGTCGCTTACACCGAGTACTTCAGGCATTTCAGATGAGATCACAAGTACGGCCAAGCCTGAGCGTGCTAACTCTCGAATAAGGGTATGAATTTCCGATTTTGAACCCACATCAATACCGCGTGTAGGCTCATCTAATATGAGTACCTTCGGCTGAATAGACAGCCATTTCCCTATAACGACTTTTTGTTGATTACCGCCACTCAGGTTGCTTACGGGATAAGAACCATCAGGTGATTTTATTGATAACTGCTGTGCGTAATCATCGTATATTTTCCCTTCCTTTCCCTGAAGTAACCATCCAAGCACAGAAAGCCTATCGACTTGAGCGATCGTCATGTTATCGCGACAACTCATTTCAAGAACAAGACCTTGTTCTTTCCTATTTTCAGGAACCAGAGCGATCCCCGTATCAACAGCTACTTTACTGTCAGAAATAATGATTCGCTCGCCATTAAAGGTAATGTAGCCACTCTCTGGATTTCTTAATCCAAACAATGTCTCTGCGATTTCAGTTCGTCCCGCTCCGACTAATCCGTACATACCCACTACCGTTCCCTTTTTTAAGTCGAAACTGATGTCTTCGTAGTAAGGTTTCAGAGTTAACTTATTCACTTCAAGAACGGTCTCTCCGCCTAATTGAGGGTCAATACAGCCACTCTTATCAAGCTCCCGGCCAATCATTAGCGCGGTTACGTCTTGCTCGTTTGTTTTGGCTGTTTCTAGCGTTCCGCGGTATTCGCCATCTCGAAGTACGGTGAGCCTATCGGACAGGGTAAAAATCTCATCCATCCGATGCGATATGTAAGCAATCCCTACTCCTGATTTTTTAAGTTCGTTGATCATGTCGAACAGCACGACTTTTTCGTAGTCCGTTAACGACGCTGTAGGTTCATCAAAAATGACTATTTTGGGGGTGAACACCAACGCTCTAGCAATCTCAACCATGTACTTCTTTGCAATGGTCAGATCTGCTACTTTGTCGTTAGCTTTAAAATCACAATTTAGTCGAGACAATATTTCTGAACTTCTTCGATTCAGCGTTTTGCTGTCGACAAAGCCAAGCCCAAAGCGCGGTAACATGCCTAAGAAAATGTTTTCTGCTACAGTAAGATCTTCGACAAGCGAAAGCTCCTGGTGAATCATTAAAATACCCTGATTTCTCGCATCCATTGGAGTTTTAAGGACAACAGGTTTTCCATCAATCAGTACTTGTCCGTGTTCTGCCTGATAAATCCCAGAAAGGACTTTCATCAGCGTCGATTTACCCGCACCATTTTCCCCAAGTAACGCATGCACTTCACCCGAGCGAATATCAAAGCTCACATCATTCAATGCCACAACACCCGGAAACTCTTTACGTACACCCTTTAGCTCTAACGTTGGTGTATTAGGTTGCGTTTTTTCGGATGTTATTACGGCTGATGTTGTTGCGTCTTCTTCTATTAACGTATTCATGCCGTTACCCCTTTACTGCCAGATTGATTCACCTTCTTGTCAATAAACAAAACTAAAATCAAAATTGAGCCCATAATGACTAACACATAAAATGCAGGTACTTGGAGCAAGTTCAATCCATTACGTAATATGCCAATAGCGAGTACACCGCCTAGTGTCCCAATAATACTCCCTGCACCACCTGTTAACCGTGTGCCTCCTAAAACAACAGCGGTGATTGTCCACAATTCAAAATCTCGCCCGAGGTTTGGGGTTGCTGCCCCCATTTGAGTTGATAACGTCACACCTGCAAATGCAGCAAAGAAGCCGACTAACACAAAGTTAATTACCATGTGAGGACCGACTCGAATCCCCGAATCAATCGAAGACTTTCTATTCCCTCCAACGGCGTATACATTGCGTCCATGAACCGTATATTTAAGTACGATATGCATAAGTAGAGTGGCGACTAAAAACAGCAGAGCCAACGTGGGGAATCCGAAAACATCGCTACTGCCAAAATCTGAATACGCAAAGTCGAGTGCATAAAAAGACTGCTCTTGCGTGTATACAAACACAAGCCCGCGTACACCAATCATTGCCCCTAAAGTCACAATGAAAGCGTCGACACCGGTTTTCCACACCAAAACACCATTTAAAAAGCCTAACAAGGCGCCGGCACCTAGAGCAGCAATTACAGCAAATGGAATTCCAATGCTTCCTTGTAAATCGACGGCTAAACTCGCCGAAAGTGCAACCACGGCACCAACAGAAAGGTCGATATTTCCGTTGATCATTACGTAAGTCATACCTAACGCAATGAAACCGATCGTCGACGTTTGGATCAGAATGTTCTGAAAGTTGGTCACATCAAAGAAGTGCTCGGACGCAAAGCTGAATACGAAAATTGAAACAAGTACAAAAATCCAAATCGGCTGCGCGGTTAAGAATGTTTTTAGCTGATTCATGCTTCCCTCTTTTTACTCAGTATTTGGTAAACAAGCTTCCGCGCTTAGAGCCCACGTCGAGCCAAACCGCTAAAATGATCACAGCCCAAGTCACGAGCCACTGAGCGTAATATGGGTATCCCATCAGCAGTAAACCATTTTGGATGAAGCCAAGCATCAATACCCCAATGACCGTTTTCACAATACTTCCAGAACCACCGAGCAAGCTCGTACCACCTAAAATGATGCCCGCCAAAACAAGTAACTCATACCCTTGACCAACGTTGTTCTGTGACCCCATCACTCTTGATCCTAAGATGAGCGCAGCAACGCCAGTAGAAAGCGCTGAAAGCATGTAAGTAGTAAATACTAATTTACTTCGGCGAATTCCCGAATAGGTTGTAGCGAGAGGATTTCCACCCAAAGAAAATACTTTTCTTCCGTAAGATGTTTTCTTTAATAAAAGCTCATACACAATCGCTAAAACCGCAAAGATGATAATTGGAACCGCAATTGGTCCTATGAACCCTCTGCCAAAAAATGCAAACCATGTATCTTCTTGGTTAGCAATATCGACATTTTGACCGCCGGTATACACCAAAATAATGCCTTGAATTGCCGAAAGCATACCAAGTGTGACGATGAGAGAATTAAGCCTAAGATATCCAATGAGAAAACCATTAATTGCACCGATAAGGAGCGTAAAAAAAAACATAAATAGAATGGCTTGAGAAGGACCAACCTTGTCATGTAAATCGACGACGAGAACCGTCGAAAAAGACAGAAGTGATCCCACTGAGAGGTCGAGGTTTCCACCAATGACAACAATTGTGACGCCCAGAGCAATCGTTCCTATGATGGACGCTTGGCGAATCACCGTCATAAAATTATCGGTACTTAAGAAACGTTCAGAAAATACAGAGAACACCACGATGGACAGAAGGAAAGCCACACTGATTCCGTGCTTGGCCATCAGCTTACTCAACGAATGCTGAGATAAGGGTTCATCAACCGATGGTTGTTTTTTACTTTCGTCATTTTTCTTATAGGTTTGTGCTGGTGGAGAGTCCATTGTCATACCGCTGCCTTAGAAATGAAATTGATACGGTCCGAATAGATACTTTAAGAACTAAAATACAAACTCATCAACCATTAAGTTCTTAAAGAGGTGTCCTCAAGATTTGTTTAACGTTATCTTGATTTACCTACATAGGTTTTCAAAGTGAGACCGTGGAAAATCTGTGGCTTATAGGAACTCAAAACGTCTCGCGCTCAATAAGCCACATCCATTACCATCTACTTTTATAGCTTCTATTTGTTATATAGCTTCCATCTGCACAATTAGAAAACTGGTTTGGTAAATTGAGACATGTTGTCTTGGGTGATTTTTGGCGTATCAAAGTAGTTCTGCTTAGGTACCTCTTCACCATTCGCTACCGAAATAGCCGTCGCTAGTGCGTTTTTTGCGTCATCGACAGGAGATTGATATACCGATCCCCAATATTCACCGCGTCCCATGGCCTCATAACCAACAGCAAAGTTGGTGGCACCAATGAATGTAATCCCTTTGCGATTTGCGGCTTTAGCAGCATTTAACGCGCCGACTCCCATGTTATCGTCGCCAGAATATACGCCATCGATGTTGTCGTATTTAGTTAAGAAGTTTTCCATTACACGCTGGGATTTTTCTCTATTCCAATCACCAGGTTGAGTTTCCATAATCATTACTCCAGGGCACGCCTCAGCTAATCGATCCTCAAAGCCTGATTGTCTCTCGATTGCAGTGGTATAACCGGGTTGCCCAGAAATCTGTACGATTTTGCCTTTACCATCTAACGCATCACACATCATTTCCGCAGAATAGGCGCCTTGAACAATATTGTTTGGACCAGAAAATGAAGCAATAAATTGCTGACCTTCTTCTGCGACATTTGAGTTAGTCACAACAACGGGAATACCGGCTTTTTTTGCTTTTCGGATGACAGGAACAACGGCTTTACCATTGGTCGGCCATATGATGATCACGTCGACTTTTTGCTGTATGAGATCCTGCATCTGAGCGATTTGACGAGCAACATCACCACCTGCATCCAGAACTACCGTCTTTACATTACTCGTATTCGCGGCGGCTTCTTTAAACGCTTTTTCATAAGTGGTTTGGTAAGAATCGACCCCAACATTATTTTGGGTAATACCAATAACAAGATCTTTTGCAGTAACACCAAATGCTGTTGAAGCAGCCATTGAGGCTAATAGCGTTATTTTTACCGTTTTCATTGTTAACTACTCCTTGTTTACGTTATTTAGTGCCTTCTACCGCATACATCCCAATAATTCGGTCCTCAGGCACTTTCTTTATCTCTTCGTTTTATTGCATCACCATACCGCCATCAATCATGATCAGCTGTCCGGTCATGTAATCTGAATCCGGACTTGCTAAAAATGCAGCAGTACCCAGCACATCTTCTGGGTATGAATATCTGCCCAGTAAGATCATGTCTTCAGCAAGCTTATCCATTGATTCACCGGTTTTTTCGAATTTACCTATCGCCACCAGATCCTTGTCTAGTTGCTCCCATAATTCAGTTCTCACCACACCCGGACCATAGCCGTTTACAGTAATGTTGTGCTGAACGAGTGCTTTAGCACCACCATTAATCATGGCAAGTACCGCGTGTTTACTGCACGAATATGGAACAACGTCATCAAAAGCCATACGAGACACAATTGAGCCGACATTTACAATTTTGTAGGGTTCTTTCTGTGGTCCTTGCTTAATCATCTGGCGAGCAGCTTCCTGCATTCCCATCAGACACCCAAGCCCGTTAACGGTCATAATCTGATGCCAGTTTTCTTCAGTAATATCCATAAACATAAGCGGCTTATTGATACCCGCATTGTTGAGCATCACGTTAATTGAGCCAAATGCCTCAACCGTCGCTTCTACACCGGCAGCGATGTCTTCTCTTTTCGTGACATCCATCTTTACCGCAATCGCCTCACCACCAGCGGCCTCAATTCTCGACACTACTTCTTTGCAACCATCAATGTTTAGGTCAGCAACACAAACTTTGGCACCTTGTGCTGCATAATTTTCAGCAATAGCAGCGCCCATGCCTCTGGCAGCACCTGTGATCAAAACATGCTTTCCTTTGAGTCTGTTTATATCCACAATTCATCTCCTTTCTGTGTCAACTCAACTTTAATCTTAGTCATACCAAAAGCTCTGGCTTCTTACTTCACACAAACCTTTAAATTTATTTTTTATATCAATTTTGCAAACGTTTGCATTACTTTTGAAAAATTTTTTGCTTAGTAAGTTACAAACAGAATAGCTATTTACATATTTTTTACATCCCCTTTTTTGACTCAATTATAAGAATGTTATTTCCTCCTTTGTTTGCAAGCTTCATTTAATGAATATATATCAAATAGTTAATGGACTTATTATTTGTTATTATTAATGATTAAAAAATACTCAAAATGACTAACTGATCACATTGCATCGTTCATTATGCTTCATTTATGTTATCAATATGTGATTTATTATTTGCAAACGTTTGCAAATAGGAACAAGATATTTCTAAGCAGAGCAACAAAAATCATGAGGGAGATTATGGATCAGGATCATTTAGAGTTTGGAGAGAAAGCTCGCCAACGATTACTTACTGGCGCTAACTTATTAGCGGATGCAGTCAAGGTAACTTTGGGACCTCGCGGACGAAATGTCGTTATGAGACACTTCGATCAGCCACCAATCATCACTAAAGATGGCGTATCAGTCGCTGAAAAAGTGGCCATAAAAGGTCAAATGGAAGAAATGGGCGCATCCTTAATGCGCGCTGTTGCCTCAAAAGCCAACGATGAGGCAGGTGATGGAACCACAACATCAACGGTTTTAGCGCAGGCTATTTTGAATCGAGGTTTCAAGGCCCAGGCCGCTAACTTCAATATCATTGATATAAAATATGGAATTGAAAAAGCCACGTCCGCTGCTGTTGATGCGTTAAAAGCCCTATCAATACCTTGTAATAACGAAAGCGACATTCAGAATGTTGCCACCATTTCCGCTAATAATGATTCTACCATTGGCAAAATTGTTGCCGATGCAATACGTTCTGTTGGTCAACATGGCGTCGTAACCATAGAAGAAGGTCGTGGTTTCAATACTGAATTATCCGTTGTTAAAGGAATGCAATTTGGACGAGGCTACGTTTCTCCCCATTTCGTTAACGTTCAAGGGAAAATGCAAGTTCTTCATAAAACTCCGTTAATCATGTTAGTCGATGGCAAGTTACTCGATTATGACCAAGTAGTCCCCGCTATGGAGATATGCGCCAAAAAGAATCGACCACTGTTTATCATTGCTGAAGAGATAGAAGGTGAAGCACTTTCAACAATTGTCGTCAATCATATACAAAAAACACTCTCAGCGGTTGCCGCTCGTTCGCCCGGTTTTGGACCAAGGCGTTCTGCTATCCTTCAAGATATCGCCGCACTAACAGGTGCAACGGTCCTATCTGCGGAAACAGGATTTACACCAGAAGCAATTACAGAGTCCCATTTTGGATCGTGTGAACGCCTAGAACTGACTAAAGACCAATTCACCATTATTAAGGGGAATGGTACCGAAAGCGCTATAAATGAACGCATAGGAAAAATTAATGCCGAGATCATCGACTCTGAATCGGATTATGATCAGCAAAAAATGTCGGAAAGACGCGCCCGTCTTTCTGGTGGTATTGCGGTGATTGAAGTCGGCGCAGCAACGGAAACAGAAGTAAAAGAGAAGAAAGCCAGAGTAGAAGATGCGCTTCATGCTACAAGGGCGGCAATAGAAGAAGGTGTAGTGCCTGGCGGTGGTATAGCGTTGCTTAGAGTCGTAGAAAATTTAAAGCTTCCAACACCTCGTTCACCCGATGAGCAAGCAGGAATGAACATTGCGCTAGACGCAATGAAGGTTCCTTTTCAACAGATTATTACTAATGCAGGTCTAGACGCCGGTGTGCATCTAGAAAAAGTAAGCAATAAAGATACAAATTTCGGATTAAACGCCGCAAGTAACGAATTCGGCGATATGGTTGAAATGGGCGTTATTGATCCAACTAAAGTGACTCGTATGTCCTTACAAACCGCGAGTTCAATTGCTGCATTGATGTTAACTACGGAAGCCCTAATCGGTGATACCGATCCGGACTATGTACCTTCACATCACCATGAACATTAGTGGAAAAGCAAGAATAGCCCAATGAGAATTGATTGGGCTATTCGTTTTGAGGATCAATATTCTTATAAAGCGTTTCTTAAACCCTCACCTCATCTTGCCATGGGTGTTGAATCAATACTTCAGAGATTCTGTTTAAGAATGCTCCGGAGTATCCACCATCGACAGCGCGGTGATCAAATGATTGAGTTAACATTCCTTGGCTCGAAATACCGACCGATTCTTGTCCATTGTATTCAAATACAGCAGGTTTCCTCGTAATAGCATCGACAGATAAAATGGCTACTTGAGGAACATTGATGATTGGTGTGGTGAAAGCCGTGCCATAAACACCATTATTTGAGAGTGTATAAGTGCCTCCCTGAAGCTCATCAGCACTCAACTCGTTGTCCCTCGCTTTTCTCGCTAAGTAAGCTATCTTCTTTGCCAACCCTGTTACATTGTAATCCGCTGCATTTTTAATCACGGGCACAACAAGCCCTTTATGATTTAAATCAACAGCAATACCTAGGTGGATATCTCTCGACGTAATAAGCCTTTGATCTTCTACACGACCATTAAGGTCAGTAAATTCGGTCAACGCTATGCAAACAGCACGAGCGATAAATGCAAGTGGTGTAAGACTGCATCCATATTTTGTCTTAAATGCTTCTTTATGTTGAAGCCTAGTCCGCTCTACAGCGTCAAAACAAACATCAATACCTTGTGCAACATGAACGGCTTCATCAACCGACTTCGACATTTGATGGGCAATCATTTTTCGCATGTGGTTGAAAGGTTTAACCGTCTCAATTTCTGAATACGAATTCGATACCGAAAGTTCAGCCTGTGTTTCAATAGCGGGATGAAAGTCGTTGTTAATAGTAGGCTCGGTTTCAGCGGTCGTACTATCTAAGTGGTCTAAGACATCTTGCTTTGTTATTCGGCTGTGTTTACCTGTCCCCGCAATATCAGAAGCATGAAGATTGTGTTCTCCGAGTAATCGCCGCACGGCGGGTGATAGCGCATCCGATACCTGCTTTTGCTCCAATGACATCCATTGAAGTACATCTTTTTTTGTTATCCGATTATCTAAACCCGAACCTACAATATCATCCAAATCAACGTTATTATGCTTACACAAATATTTTAAGGCAGGTGATTTTAAGCCTTTATAGGTACCTTCAGTCGGCTCAGTTTCACTGGTTTCTTCGACGGTACACAAAGAATGAGCCTCCTCACCTTCGACCTGCAAAGTCGCAACAGGTAAACCAACATCGATAACCTCACCCACTTGAGCATGCTTTTCAACAAGAGTGCCATTTTCGACCGACGGCACTTCCATTGTTACTTTATCGGTTGAAATTTCAAAAAGTGTTTCACCTTTTTTTACTTCGTCACCAACTTCTTTGCACCAAAGAATGATTTCCCCTTCTGCCACGGTTTCTCCGAGTTGGGGCATTACAATATCCATATTATTGCCTCATAAATTTGGGGAGCCAGGCCAATCAAGAGCGATGTACTGGGTTTCTAAAAACTCACCCATCCCCATCTCACCACCTTCCCGACCAATGCCACTTTGCTTCATCCCGCCAAACGGGGCAGCAGGGTCCGATATCACGCCTTTATTGATTCCTACTACGCCAGCTTCGATTTGCTTCGCTACATTGACTGCGCGAGGAATATTTTCAGACATGACATAAGCTGCTAATCCAAATGGTGTGTCATTCGCTAGTTTGACAACTTCTTTTTCCGAATCGAAGGGAATAACAACGGCTACAGGTCCAAAGATTTCTTCTTCCAATATTTCACAGTTACTCGGAAGATCGCAAAGTACGGTTGGTCGGCAAAAGAACCCTTTGCCTCTCCATGTGTTTCCGCCGGTAACCAGTGTTGCTCCTTTTTCCACGGCATCTTGAACTAGACGTTCCACTTTAGACTGCGTTTGTTTATTCACCATAGGACCAACATCAACATCCGCATCCGTTCCAGAGCCAATAATAAGTTGTTCCATTTTAGTAGCTAAGAGTTCGTAGAATGATTTGTACAGGTTTCGAGCGACGTAAATTCGATTTGCTGCGATACATGATTCACCTGCATTTCGTATTTTCGCTAAAAGCGTTTGTTCTACGGCTTTCACCAGATTTGCATCATCAAGTACAATGACAGGCGCGTTACCTCCAAGCTCCATTGACGTATTCACTACACGATCCGCTGCATTGTGAAGCAATGTTCTCCCTACCTCAGTTGAGCCTGTGAAAGAAAGCTTAGCGATTCGCTCATCGGCAAACATAACTTGAGATACTTTTCTAGCGCTGATAGAGGGTAGAACAGAAACAACACCATCAGGTACGCCAACTCGCTTTAGTAGATCGGCGATATACAAAGCAGTTAATGGTGTTTCTGTAGCAGGTTTGAGGATAACGCTGCACCCTGCTGCCAATGCTGGGGCAATCTTTCTTGTCGCCATCGCTGCGGGAAAATTCCAGGGTGTCACAAGATAGGCTATCCCTACTGCATGCTGACACACCATGATTGCTTTATCACCATTGGGGGCGGGTGACATTGTTTGATTCAGTTGAATCGCTTGTTCTGAAAACCAGCGAAAGAATTCAGACGCATAGTTCACTTCTCCTTTGGATTCGGCAAGTGTTTTCCCCTCTTCCAAAGTGATGATCTTGGCGATGAGTTCTTTTTCATCTTGCATCAGTTGGTACGCTTTTCTCAGAATCTCTCCTCGCTCTCTGGGCGCGGTTTTCTTCCATATTTTCAGCCCCTTTTCAGCGCTGTCTATGGCTGCCTCTACATGCTTTTCGTTCGCAGAAGCGACATACGTAAGAAGCTCTTCGTTTGCAGGGTTATAAACAGGGATATCGCGACTTTGGCTGTTGAACCACTTTCCACCAATAAATACACCGGTTGGCAGCTTAATACCGTCGACAATCATATTGACACCACCCTTCTTACTTCATCAATGATCCGATCAACGGAAGGGATGACATGGTCTTCTAAATTATCAGCGGCAGGTAAAGGGATATGGGGCGTTGTGATGCGAGTTATCGGTGAATCCAGTTCAAAAAAACATTCATTCCCAACAATAGAGGCAATTTCCGCCCCCCAACCACATAACTGAGGGTTTTCCTCAACGGTGACTAACCTAGACGTCTTCTTTACATCATTAAGAATGGTATCTACATCAAGTGGGACGAGGCACCTTAAATCAATAACTGAGCAATCTATCCCCTCTTCTTTAAGTTTTTTTGCCGCTTTTTCTGCTCTTGGAACCATTGCTGCTAAGGCAACAATTGTAACGTCACTTCCATAGCGAATTTGGTTAGCTTTCCCCAGCTCGACAACATGCTCGCCATCTGGTATTTCACCTTTCATCGCGTAAAGAGATTTGTGTTCAAACACAATGACCGGATCAGAATCTCGAACAGCTGCAGCGAGTAACCCTTTCGCATCCGCTGGATTAGAAGGTGCAACAACCTTAATTCCCGGTATCATCATTGCCCAATTTTCTAAACTCTGTGAATGCTGCGCCCCAAAGCGAGAACCTGCACCGTTTGCCGTTCTAATCACAAGCGGAATCGTCATTTGTCCATCAGTCATGTACCGAGCTTTTGCAATTTCGTTAGCAACCATATCCCAACAAACGGCCAAAAAATCTGAGAACATTATTTCAGCAATGGGTTTAAGCCCTGTCATCGCCGCACCCATCGCAGCACCTAATATGGCTTGTTCGGATATAGGGGTATCCCTAACTCTCTCAGGACCAAATTCTTCATACAGACCAACCGTTGCTTTAAACACGCCTCCTGCTGCTGCTACGTCTTCCCCTAGAAATACGACATCATTGTCACGTCGTAACTCTTGGGCAATCCCCTCAGCAACGGCCTCTCGGTAGCTGATTAACTTCGCCATTCCCAACCTCCATTTGCCCACACATCTTTAAAACACAACGCCTCCGATGGAGCTGGAGATGTTTTTGCCTTTTCCGTGGCTTCGTCAATTTCATTTTCGACTTCAGCTTCTAGCTGTTCTATTCGTTTCTTATCCACCCCTTGTTGAAGCAAACGATCTCGATAGATATCAATTGGGTCATACGCGAGCCATTTTTCTAGCTCTTCCTTAGGGCGGTATTTTCCGGGGTCTGCACGTGAGTGCCCTTGGTGACGATAGGTTTTGGCTTCGATTAAACTAGGACCCCCGCCTTGCCTCGCTTTTTCAATCGCCGACTGAGCCACTTCAAACATTGCATCGGCATCATTTCCATCCACAATGATGGATTCTAAGCCATACGCTGAAGCGCGATCAGCCGCTGGATGCTTAACCGCTGTTACATTGCCGATTGGCGTGTATTCCATATAAAGGTTGTTTTCACACACAAAGACAACGGGCAAAGACCAAATAACAGCGAAGTTAAGTGCCTCGTGGAATGCACCAATATTGGTTGTGCCATCACCAAAGAAAACAACCGTGACTTCACCGCTTTCTTTGTATTGGCTTTTCCATGCACTTCCAGTGGCAATACACAGTTGCGCTCCGATAATAGCGTATGAACCCATCGCACCATGCTCGACACTCGTTAAATGCATAGAGCCACCTTTACCACTAAGAATCCCGCCTTCGCGACCCATTAATTCAGCAAACAATGCCGACATATCAGCACCACGAACCAAGGTGTGCGTATGGCCACGATAGGTGCAAAAGGTATAATCGCCCTTTTTCATCGCTACACCAAAGCCAGCAGCTACCGCCTCCTGACCCATAGCTAAGTGATTCGTTCCCTTCACTAAATTTTGTAAAAACAGATCAGAAGCGCGTTGTTCAAACCCGCGGGCTCTGAGCATGGTCTTGTACAGCGACCATTGAATTTCCTCTGTAATTTCTAGGGGCATTTGTTTCTTCCTTGAATCAGTATTTATTTGCAATAAATAGGTCTTGCGCTGGAAACAATGTAATCACTTCAGAACCAGTCGCTGTGACGACAACTTCTTCTTCGATTCGAGCTGCGCCGTTGCCATCTGCCGAAGGACAATACGTTTCAAGGGCAAACACCATACCTTCTTGAAGTTCAAATGGATGTTCCATAGAGACTAAGCGGCTAATAATAGGACGTTCGTGCAATGCTAGTCCTATTCCATGACCAAACTGCAAACCAAAGGCTTCCATTTCACTAGCAAAGCCGAACTCTTCCGCTTTTGGCCAAACCGCGGCAATTTTATCTGTCGTCATTCCTGGACGAATAAGATCAATCGCTGCATCTATCCACTCTCTCGCTTTTTTATATGCATCCATTTGTGCCTGACTTGCGCTGCCTACATTGAGTGTGCGGTAGTAGCAGGTTCGATAGCCCATAAATGAATGAATTATATCGAAGAAGGCTTGATCGCCAGGGCGGTACATTCGGTCAGTAAAGTTGTGAGGATGCGGATTTCCTCGCTCACCGGAAATCGCGTTGATGGCTTCGACATCATCAGATCCGTTGTCGTATAAGAATTTATTAACAAGTCCAACGCTTTCATTTTCGCGTTTTCCCGGCTTAAGCTCACACGCCAATTCGTGATAAGCGCCGTCAACCATCGCCGCAGCCATATTCAAAAGAACGACTTCATCCATCGATTTTATTTGTCTCGCTTCCAACATGAGTTGTTGGCAATCGCGGATTTCTAACCCTTCTGCTTTTAATGCTTCAAGCATTGGGAGTTCTGCAACGTCAACACCAACAGGCATATCTGCAACGCCTTCTGCCACCAGCAAATCTTTAATTTCTCGGGCAGCTTTTTTAAAGAGCCCAGCCTCCTCACCCATCGAACCTCGTAATCCAAGCATCCCAGATTTAAAGTGTTCTGCATCGATTAACGGTTGATATAACTGGTGGTGCTTGGCAGCAGAGCCGAAATCCCATAAATAGGGATCTGAGTTTCCCGTGAAAAGAGAGTATCGGGCAATTTTGTCTCTTGCCCACTCTCCTATTACCGTACTCGTGAGGTATCGAATATTATTGTTATCAAAGCAAAGAACCGCGCCAAATTCCGACTTTTCAAGAACTGTCTGTACACGTCCGACCCGATACCGATGCAAACGATTGAAGTCTACTCTTTGCTCAAAATCCACGCTCATCTTCCCTGGCGCAGGAATCTTCTTAGACCATTCCCAACCTGGCTCTATATCACTTTCTCGAACTATCCTTGGTTCTGTGGGTTTGACAATTTCCATAGACATTCCTTTGTTATTAATGCAAACGTTTGCAAACAAATTCCAAATAATAAGCCGTATCCGTACTATCCTATGTCTTATAACACAGGCTGCATTTGGATAGGCTTCAGCTTGCAAACGATTGCAGCACATAGTAGATTAATTGTCAATCATGTAATTAACATTATGTTTACATCATTTTCTCTATTCGCCAAAGTGCGAATAATAAAGTAAGGGATAAAGATTGAGCTCCTCACGAAGTACAAATAAGAAGCGAGTAACCGTCAAAGATGTTGCTAATGCCTTGAATATTAACGCATCTACAGTTTCTCGTGCTTTAAGCCCCGATAAACAGCATTTAGTATCCGATCGAGTTGTAGAGCAGGTAATTAAGAAAAGTCGAGAAATGGGATACAGCGTCAACCCTCTCGCTTCAGCACTTAAAAAGGGCTCAACGAAAACAATTGGCGTTATGATCCCCGACATCTTGAACCCGATGTTTCCCCCACTCATCAATCAAATTCAACAACGCGCTCATAAATTGGGATATACACTGACATTTGCTTATACGGAAAATAACTCCTTAATTGCAATGGAAGAGTTAAAGCGACTTGTTTCCCGAAACGTTGATGGAATCATAATGGCATCGGCATTTCGTGAAGACCCTACCGTTGAGTATTGTCAGCAAATGCATGTTCCACTTGTGCTGCTTACACGATCAGTTGATTCACTCGTCACCGACCAAATACTTGTTGATGACAATGAAGGAATTCAGCAGCTCACATCACACCTATACAAATTGGGGCACAGAAAAATCGCTCACATTGCTGGACCAAGCGAGATTTCTTCTGGCTTTAATCGAAGGTTGGCATTCAAAGCCGCTGCCGAGATGTACGATCTTCAACCCGCATTAGTGCAAGCTTCTGCGTTCTCTGAAGAAGCTGGGCACAATGCTTCTATAGAGCTGTTTGAGAAATACCCAGAAACAACCGCTGTAATAGCAAGTAATGACTTGTTGGCGTTAGGTTGCATTGGTGAGCGAGAAAGCCAAGGTGTCCACTGTCCAGATGACATTTCTATTACTGGTATCAACGACATGCCATTCTTAGACTGGTTTAGAATTCCGTTAACCACGTTGTCTATCCCTAATGTAGAGATGGCAAATGAAGCAATCAATATGTTAGTGAATCAAATTAAAGCAGGAACGGAAGAAGTATCTCCTCGTAAGGTTCTGTTACAGCCAAAACTTGTCGTTCGTCAATCAACAAGAAAGCTCAATCGCTAGAGCTTTCTGACTTGATCTCATACTAAGGGTTAAGCCTTTACGACTTTGTTAACGCCGTATTCGGCTTTAAGCAATACAATCTGCCTTTACTCTTCATTTTTTGGCTTTACAATGAGCCCAAACTCTTTATTTCCCTAGGTTCTCTCTATGTCAATTCAATGGTTTCCGGGCCACATGCACAAAGCCCGAAAAGAGATCGAAGAAGTCATTCCTCAAGTCGACGTTATCATCGAAGTATTGGATGCAAGAATTCCTTTCAGTTCTGAAAACCCAATGATCTCTTCACTTCGAAAGGACAAGCCCTGCGTAAAAGTCCTTAATAAACGTGACCTTTCCGATCCTGCCATGACTGATCACTGGATAGAGCACTTAGAAAAAGAGAAAGGTGTAAAAGCCATGGCAATCACTACGTCTAACCCGCAAGAAGTCCATAAGATAATGGAATTGTGTCGTAAGTTAGCGCCTCACCGTGAACAGATGGGTAAAAACATTCGCACGATGATTATGGGCATACCAAACGTCGGTAAATCTACAATCATTAACACTTTAGCGGGTCGAACCATAGCCGTAACTGGTAATCAGCCAGCGGTGACGCGTCGGCAACAACGCATAAATTTGCAAAATGGCATTGTGTTGTCGGATACACCCGGAATTCTTTGGCCAAAAGTAGAGAACCCTCACAGCGGGTTCAGGCTCGCTGCTACAGGGGCGGTAAAAGATACCGCGATGGAATATGACGAGGTTGCTTTTTACACCGTTGAGTACTTAGCTGAGCAGTACCCTGACCTTCTAAAAGAACGCTACCAATTAGATGAGTTGCCCACTTCAGACATTGAATTAATGGAAGAAATTGGTCGCAAGCGTGGTGCACTTCGCTCAGGTGGTCGAGTCGACCTACATAAGGCATCAGAAATTCTCCTCCATGAGCTACGAGGCGGTACCATTGGTCAGATCACTCTGGAACGCCCAGAAATGATTACGCAAGAGCTCATCGAAGTAGAAAAAGAAGCAGAACGAAAGGCAGAACAAAAGCTTAAGAAAAAAGAAGAACGCCGTAAACGTTACCTGAAAAACAAGCGATAATCCCTTCATCTCATTCATCACCTCACTTTAAGCAGATCATCCGGTCTTATTAAAGTGAGGTGAATATTCCTCCAAAAGAATACCTATGTTAGGTGCGTAATTCTCGTTTTTACTGGCAGTTTCTAGATTTGATTGCCATGCTTATATCGAGAGTTAGCCTTCAAATCGATGATTTACCACAACTTATAGTAGTGTAAATCATTCTGTTTGTGAAAATTTTATTCTTTGTTCTCTTGCAGTTGGTTAATGTAATGGTTTTCATTTTTGGGACTTCACTATGAACTATTGATAAAACCATCCAATAGACAAAGTGATAGCTTGCTATTAATTTGATATAGTACTTAGGGTTACGCATAGTGAATGAGGTTATAGTACTTGCTACACAAGCATGGATATAGCCTCAAATTGCATGTCTGTTAATGGTTGCCGTTTAACCTTTAATGCTTACTAGGTTGCTTATGATTTTAAATAATCGTGAAGAGTTTAATGCACATTGTTTTATAGACGATGAGGGGAAGCATTATGCAAAATACGACAATTTGATCATTACGAGTGCTTTTCAGGCAATCATGACGCCGGCAATGCAGCCTTTCGCCTATGAAGCCCTCGCGAGATTCAGTAGTGAAACGACAAGAGAAAATATCCGCCCCGATATTCTATTTGACTCAGAGCAGGTTTCTATCTCCAAAAAGATCAATTTAGATCGCCTTACTCGCGCAATTCACGTTAGAAATTTTGCTCAATCCAATAAGGCAAATCTTAAATTGTTTTTAAACGTTCTCCCTGTTTCTGGCGAATACAATGCTTTTATGGCAATTAAAGCCAGCTTGCTTGAAAAGAGAATTGCTGAGCTTGGAATGGATACAAAACAAGTTGTTATGGAAATTGTAGAAAGTGCGGCTTTCGACGATCAATTACTGCTTGATGCCACTCGTTCAATGCAGAATGCTGGTTTTCAAGTTGCAATGGATGATTTTGGTGTAAAATCATCCGACTTTGAACGTCTCAACCTTCTTAATCCAGAAATAGTAAAAATTGATCGCTCCCTATTACTTGATTACATGTCGGGAAACGGAAGTGCACTAACAGATATAGTACGCGCAGCAAGACGAATAGATGCAAAGATTATCACTGAAGGAGTTGAAGAAGAAGCCCAATACAACGCTATGAAAGCGTTAGGTATAGACTTCTATCAAGGGTATCTGTTCTCAATGCCAGAACCCCTTATGTGTACTGCAAAAGTAAAATAGTCACCAATTGGAATTGGGACGCATTTTAATACAGTGTGCTTTTTCTTAATTGAGCCCGCAAATCCCTAAAAGAACAGATTCTAGCTGTTCCCATGGCATAAGCTGAGTGTCGATAACCTCTATACGAGTTTCAAATCCCTCTAGGCTTATCTGATTTACAGATATGACGCCATTGGCATTGTTGATGGAGTAGCAGCCCTTGTCCGTATTAATCACGCCTTTTACTCGCTCTGCCGTTAAGTCACGTAACATACTCATTAAGAGTTCAAAATTGAAGATACATTCCGAACCAAAAACCCAACCACAACTATAAAAGCCCTGCCCTCTATTTTCCTTTCTAACATAAGTTTGATCAGGAGATAGGATGAATTCAGGTAAGTCTATCGCATGGTCATGTTGGTCATCACTCACTGCATCGAGCGACGAGGGGTTATGACTCGATTTGGAAGATGATTCAACTCGCTCTTTCCTTTCAATATCTAGGGATTGAATATCCAGAATGCCTCTCTCGGTAACGATAGATACTTTTATGCTTTCTTGTCGTTTAGCCCAGTCTTCAAAATACAATAATTCCGACTCGCTACACTCATCTGCTTTGTTTGCTACTACAACATCTGCACTAGCGAGTTGGTCGTTAAAATTCTTGTTTTCTAAATACTTTTCGATTTGGAGGTTTCGAGGATCAACAAGAGCAAACGTGGCTTTTAAATCGACATAATTCGCGTATTGCTCGGAAAGCAATGTTGAAATCACCTGCTTAGGGTGACCTAGCCCCGTCGGCTCAATGATCAAGCGATCGGGTTTCTGACGTAACAATGCCGTAATTCCTACAGACATCGGAACACCTGCCGTACAGCACATGCAACCACCAGGAACTTCTTTAATCAACGCTCCTTGGTCGGTCAAGAGCGCTCCATCGATGCCAATTTCTCCAAACTCATTAACTAAAACAGCCCATGATTCGTTCTCTGGCTTATTTTTTAACAAGTTAAGAATTGCTGTTGTTTTTCCTACACCTAAAAAGCCAGTGATAATATTCGTTGGAACCATCGTATTTCCTTTGGGCAAGCGTTGTTTAGTCTTAAGCAGCGCGGCATTATAACCATATTGTTATATTATTACACTTATCATTTCTCAAAAGAGTCTCTCTCGACAGCAAATCGATTTACTCATCTTTTAGGTCGTTAACTAACCATTACTCAATAAACGCCAACCTCTTGAACTTAAGGGCTTTAGAGACCGCTAGCCAGAGAAAGATCTAAACTCTATGTTTTAGAAAAAATAAGCGCTAGAAACTAAAAAGGCGCACCACATAAAGTGATACGCCTCAGACCTCGTTCTCAATCGTGAGTTTGCGAATTAGCTACCAGTCGGGTACTAACAACTTACGAGGATTTCCTGTGTTTTACTTGTCTTCCTACCAAATTTTTATGTAGAGCCAATTTTCTCCCTTCAATGAAGTGTCACGCTTGCTCTACATTTTTAGTATCGTCCATATCGGCTAATTTGCAATCGATTCTAGAAAAAGATCGTTTAAAGATCCTGCCAATGTCACACTTTCGCTTTTCAAATAGCTAATTGGAGAAAACAATCAGTACGACAACGGCACACTTCGCATTATTTCTTCGAAGACAATGCATCTTAAAAGCCCTTCGGTATAATACGCGCACTTAATTTATGCACCTTTGAATAGTCATTCAATAGAGTAAATGTAACTCCTTGTCGGTGACATTTAGGGTATGCATCACGCTAAATCCGTCACGCGGTAGAATTTTGCAGTAGAAGGAATCACATCATTGGACTGGAAACGCTTTATCTACTTCCAACATGTCCCAACAGCACAAGCGTCGCTCGCACTTGGATTTATTGGTCTTGGTCAAGCTTGGGCACTTTATTTTCCTTTATTTGGTGATGTAATTCGTCCCTTTTGCTCTATTGTCGGTTCTTTGCTCCTTGCTCCAGTCCTAATTAGATATGTTACCTCTCCCAGGTTGTTTCTCCATGATATCAAGCACCCGCTCCGAGGAAGCCTAATGGCTCCGATGAGCATGGCGTTGTTAGTATTATGCGATTATCTCGCCATATTACTCCCTAAGATTGCGCATCCACTTTGGTTTGCGGCGCTAACTTTACATATCACCATGATGGTGTTGTTCTTTTCATTTCAGATAAGTAACTTTAAGTTCACCAATATTTTTCCAAGTTGGTTTCTCTATCCTGTAGGTGTGATCAGTTCAACGCTAGCCGGAAGCACATTAGGTCACACTGTATTTTCGCAAAATATGGCGATGGTATGCATTGCTATCTATTTTGTTATGCTGCCTATGGTTCTGTACCGTTTGGTTTTCGCAGGCAAACTTCCCCGACCTGCTCGCCCAACCCTTGCCATCATGGCGGCACCTGTAAACCTTTCTCTGGCCGCTTATCTCGTCAATTTCCCAAATCCAGACCCCATTTTAGCTGGGGCATTATCTGGTATTGCGATCACAATGACTCTTCTCATCTATCTCTGCTACTTCAAACTGATGAGGCTAAAATTTCAGCCATCCATTGCAGCTGTTACCTTTCCTTCCGTAATCAGTGCAATTGCTATGCAAAGATTAACCACATGGTTTGCAGAACAACACACTCAGTGGGTATGGTTACATTGGTTTGGCTTCTTCGAAATTACAATAGCGACTGTTTTGGTGGTTTGGGTATCGGCAAATTATCTAAAAATGTACTGGCCTGAGCTATCATTAAAGTTAACTAAGCCCGATTAATTTATAGATGAAACTAATGGAATAATGCTTGTTTATTTCAACAAATCTATTTAAGCCGCACTCCCTAAAGGGTAATTTAGATAATAAATAGATAAATAAAGGATAGCTTTTTTTGCAATAAGCGCCAAAAACATAAATATTGCATAATGACGTATCTATTTCTCTGGATATTAATAAAAGGGTCAGCTGACCTCACAAATATCCACATAAGAGAAATATCATGAGTAATTTTACCGCTAAACCACTGCCGTCTTTTATTGAGAATAAACTCGAGACATATCTCGAAAAGCACATCTATTCCAGAAATAACGGTAAACACATAGTACAAGGCTTACAACCTAGCGACGATTCGATAGTACTCAGAAGCAACGACTATTTGGCCATATGCAATCACGATTTCATTAAGGCTCGGCAAATCAACGCACTGAGTAATGCGACTCGCGAACCCATCATGTCTGCTGTATTCCAAAGCCAAACGGTAGATGAAAGCTCTTTTGAACAGAAATTTGCAGATTTCTTAGGATTCGACCATTGCATTATCACTCAGTCTGGGTGGGCAGCGAACGTCGGCTTGCTTCAAACCATTGCCGACCAAGATACCCATGTTTACATTGACTTTTTTGCCCATATGTCTTTATGGCACGGTGCACAAAACACCGGCAGTAAAATTCACCCTTTCCTTCACAACAAACCAAAGAATTTACTTAAACAAATAAAGAAATACGGCCCTGGTATCGTCGTTATTGATTCGGTGTACAGTACACACGGAACCGTCGCACCACTTAAGGAATTTGTAGAAGTAGCCAACGAGCAAGGCTGTGCCATCATTGTTGATGAATCTCACTCGATTGGAACACACGGCCCAGACGGCGCTGGCTTGCTCTCTGAGCTTGGTTTAACCGACAAGGTGGACTTCGTAACAACTAGCCTAGCTAAGACGTTCTCCTACCGCGCAGGCGCAATCTTGTGCCACCACAAGGTACATGAATGTCTACCTTTTATCTCGTTACCCGCAATTTTTAGCTCAGGCATTATTCCTTATGAAATGGAAGCACTAAAAGCAACATTAGAGCTCATTAAAAAGAGTGACCATAGACGTGAGGATTTATTCAATAAATCTCATAAACTTATTTCAGGGTTGAAATCCTTGGATATTCGCACAGACAGCAACTCACAAATTGTTGCAATAGAAACAGGAACCGAGGAGAACACAGAAAAAGTGCGTGACTTCTTCGAATTAAACGGAATTTTTGGTGCGGTATTTTGTAGCCCTGCAACACCAAAAAATAAAAGTGTTATTCGTCTATCTGTAAATAGTGAAGTGAGTGATGCACAATTAGACAAAGTATTGACTGTTTGCAGTTTAGCTAAAGAGCAAGGTTTGTTAGCTTAATATGAAATTTAATTAGCTAATTGGTTAATTTATATATCCAGTATATCGGTTTAGTTGATAAATAAATAAGCAATAAAATGAATAGGGCTATATGCATGGTAATTTATAAAACATTTTGTTTTTTACCGATGCTATAGCCCTACATTTTTTGGTCTAGCTAAGCCTTTTGTAACTATTTATGTTTGGGGCTCACTTTATATCCAAGTAGACACTTTTTGTATCAACACATCTTTGGATGCGGGTTTTAATATGTAGTCGTTCATACCGCTTTCTGAAATAGATTTAAGCGTTTTCTCGCATTTTTCACCAGTGAAGCAGATGATCGGTATATCTTTCCCATTGTGCTGATATTTTTGGTCACGAATGGCGACAGTGGTCTCTATGCCATCCATCTCGGGCATTTCTAAATCCATTAGAATGAGATTTACATCGTTAGAGTTAAGCAAAAGCAGCGCCTCTCTGCCATTCTCGGCTTGGAGTACTTTATAGCCCTGCCTTTCCAAAAGAGTGGATGAATAAAGCCGAAGTGACGCGTTGTCGTCAACAATTAAAATGGTTGTATTTCCCTTATAGCCCTCAGGTACTCTTGTAATCTCGCTTCCCTTCGATGCCTTTTCAAAAAATAACTTATCGAGTTTTGTCGCTAACCCTTTTGTGAACGCAGTTACCTCTAGTAATTCATAGGATAGTATTCGATTTAATGTTAGGTAATTCAGTATGTTTCCAGAGTAAAGGTAGACAATTTTTCCTTCAAAGCTGCAAAGTTCCTTCTCAAGAGAAATGAAGCGTGTTTTATCTTCTTGATAGCTCGAAAGATTTACCAATATTACATCTTGAATAAGTTTGCCCGCGTTCAAATCCAGGCTTGTAGGTTCACTGTGGCTCAGTTCATACCCAGTGAAGAAAGCATGGGATTGAAGCGCATTGAGTGTTTCCCCTGCTCCGCCGAGGTAAAGCAAAGACTTATCTTTAACCACACTACTCTTTAAAGAAAAGACGCGCTCAGATTCGTATTTAGGGAATCTAAGCTCAAACTGTGTTCCTTTGTTTACTTCACTTTTGCAAACGATAGTTCCTTTAAACGCTTTCATCACTTTACGACAGAACGGCAGACCTAGCCCAAAGCCACCTTTTTTACCGGAAGTATAGAAATCACTGAATATGTTTTCGATGTTTTCACTGTCGATACCTGGTCCCGTATCTTCGACAAATATTGAATTAAACTCTTCTCCGATGACAAGTTTGATATCAATTTGGAAATCCGTTCGGTGTTTGTAATAAAGTGCATTTTTTAACAAATTGAAGATAACGTAGCGTAGCAGTACATCACTACCAAAATAGGGTTCGGATTCGTCAAATGTCAGTCGGATCAAACTTCTATCCGCAGCATTATTGAAGTGGAACCCTTCAATTGAACTTTCTAGCGTTTCACCTAATGAATGTCGTCGGAAACTAGATGTGGAAAGTTTGTGCTCATCAATGGATGTCAATAAAAGGCTAATGGTTTCATTGCCCCTTTCAATGACATTAAGAGAGTCGTCAAGAATGCCATTAATCTCGTCTAAGCTTTTGGCATCGAGAGGATAAAAATCGGATAGTTGCTGTGCATTGCGCTCCGGCAACAAATGTTTTACTACCTCAATGGAACTGTAAACCGCACTTAAAGGGTTCCTCATTTCGTGCGCAATACCAGCTCCAAATGATTTAGCTAGCGAAACTTTAGATTCATTTTCTGTAAAGTTTCGATAATAAAAGAGCGTGCCAAATGCGTATGTAAAGAAGAATACGGGCATCAGCGTCCATTCAAAATACGTTACAGGATCACCTTGGACAAATATTGTCGCATAAGCTGCTGCATAGCCAGTAAGGCTTTGTAAGAATACGATTCTCGTGTCGTATATCAGCAAAATCTGAAGGAAAATCCCCGACATTAACGACATGCTCCAGATCATTGACCAATCGTTTTTCAAAAGCATGTAGAAAAAGAAATAAGGGATGCACACGCCTAACGAAATGACATAGTAGATATGCAGGTAGCGCTTTAAATAGATTGGCAAAACATCTCGAAGTAAAATAGGAACGAGTAATAGTCCGCATACAATTCGAAAGCCTAAATTCTCGTAGCTTTCAGGCGCTAGCCATGTCCAAACGAAGTAATAAGCTGGAAAACCAATAATCCCCATTAAAGCCACAATGGTCAGATTAGGTTCCGCGTATTCATAGATCTTTTTTGCACGATCGAACTGCATTAGTGTCCCTAGCCAAAGCACGATTATTCTTATCATATAGTCGGATTAGTTATAGCACAGAATAATACTCGATTCATTGAAACTGAGTGAAGTATGATCCACGCCAAACTTCTTCAAAAAATTGAATAACTCATTGTTAAATTGGGTAATTAAGTAAAGGTTCTGTGACCAATAATCTACAAATATTGAGACCACCGATTGGAAATTGACCAACCATAGAGCCGAAATACAAACCTCATTCATATATCTCTGTTGTTTGTACGCCAGTTCCCAAAAATGAGATTAAATTTCATTACAAAATCGACAACCATTTCGTGGTTGTCGAAACAAAGCGTTGCGAAATTCACCTGTCATCACTTATTCAGCCTAACTGGTTTTCAGTGTCATGCCTTCAAATACTAAAAGTTACTTTGAAGTAGGTACTTGTTAAACCTGAGCTCAATCAAATATATAAAACGACTCTATTCATCGATTCATTAACCATCACAGCAAAGTCGGCACCAATAACAAAGCCCCTAATAATAGGGGCTTTCAGATTGATGACGAACC
>NZ_PIZL01000040.1:0-63476 GCF_002835515.1 Vibrio sp. vnigr-6D03 | reverse complement strand
GAGATGAACTCTCACCTTGTAAATATTGTTTAGCAATTGAGCATTTCAATGCTCGGCTGTATTTGGACATAAAAAGACCCCCAATAATTGGTGTCCAACTATTGGGGGTCACTTCAACTTTAGTCTCTGGCTTTTTTGTTGGCGTAATAAAAAACCCCAACCGATTGGTTGGGGGTTTTGTGTTTTAACTAATAAATCACTATCAACTTAGAAACGAGAAATATTTTCCCTTTCATCTAGGATAACTAAATTTCTAAATCCAGTTTCATCTAGCGCTTTTAGTTTCAGTGCTTCACGACCTAATGGGTTCTCAAAGTATTCTTTAAGAGTCGCTTTGGGAGTGTTTAGCAATGCTTGTTGTTCAGCAGGTACAGAAGCTACAGCTGCTGCATAACGATCTAGATATAGTAGCGTTTCATTTGCTAAGTCCTGATCAGATAGTCTAAGAGCTTTAAATGCAGCACTTGCTTGAATGAATGCTCTGTTAAACGTTGAGTCAAAGAAGAACAAGCAACCAAAGCCTTGTAGGGTGTAGCATCGCTCAACTGTATCAACAGTTACATCGCCTGTACCAAATAACATAACTACTGTATTGAAGAGTTCTTGACCTGTAAGATCAGGGTTCTCAGCGTCCAATACTAAGTTTCTGTCTAGTACTCGTAAGAAGGTAGCAGTGCCAGGGCCTTTATCTACAATGTTCTTTACTGCTTCGCTAGAAAGTAAATCGTTACTGCGCTCTGAACCAGATGCTGCAGTCTGCTCTGCATTTACACGAGTTTCATGCACACCAGCAATTTGTGAAACATCGAAAGTTGTCATCATGTAAGCATCGCTTTTCTTGTACTGATTCAACATTGTTTTACCTAATGCAAGAGAATCAGTTCTCGCGTCAACAACGATTGGCTCACCTTGAATCTCGATTAGCTCGTAACCAGCTGGAACATGACCGTCATAATCATACACTGATACTTTGGAGCGCATCGCAAATGCTTCTGGTTTATAACTGTCAGTGCGATGGCTATCGTAGCGTACTAGTACTTGGTTCATTGCTTTAGCAAATGGTGTTCCACCGCTAGTATGTAGACCGTATCTATTACCAAACCACCAAGAAAGGAAACTAGGTGTTGAACGAATTTCCTCAGTTTTCCAATTAGGATTCCAAGCGATTGCCATCGTCTTACCATCCGCATCAACCATCTCATATGGATTCACTACGTTACTAAAGCTTGACGTAATATCTGATGGCAATGGAATTGGTGTAGAAATGTTCCAGTGGTCAATGAGAATGTTAAGTTCCTCGCGAACCCCAGGAAGATCGATTAGGGCAAAATCGATGCCACGTAAGCTAGAAGGAGTAAGCAAGTATTCAAGTGCCAATACCTTATCCATCCAGTTACCAAGATGCTCGACTTCATACCCAATACGCGGAGCATTGTCCGTACTTGGTCTCTTCGCAAGCTGAACCTTGTTTAAGAATTCACCATGCTTAGATTCAGCAGTAACGTTGAGTGTAAGCTCGTATCTATTCCCATTTGAACCAGTAAATTCGAAAGGTCCTTGCGAAAGTGCTTCAGTTAACTTTGGATCGAAGCATGACGTTGGTACACGCAATTGACCGGTATACTCATCACCCGCAATCAACCCTCCGTAAATATTAACCAAGCTCAAATCCATTTTTTCATTTAAAAATGGAACTGGCGTTTTAGGAGCACCGTTAACGTACTCAGTTTGTAGTAAATTAACGTTACACGTTTTTGTTGGCGTCTTAAGCAAATCCAAGTAGAAGAAAGCTTGTTGGTAAGCGGCAGTTGCTGTATCACAGCGCTCTTGCTGCTCTGAAGTACGCAAAGTGTTGTCGTCTTCAGCAGGACATACTTCACTTGGTTTCAGAGGGTTGCTTCTGAAGCTTTGATAGTAATCATCCAAAACCATGTTCATACGCGAGAACATACCGTGCGTTGCAAAGTATTTGTTCACAGAACGCATGTTTTCGTTGAACTCAACTCGATCCTTACGTGTACTGAAAGACTCAAAACGCTCCGTATATTGTTGCGCATAATAGTCTGTAATTTCAGTTAAATTAGAACCTTCATCAAATATTAGACATCCAGACTCCAATGAAGCTCTTCCACGCCCATCAGTACAATATGCGTAGTCACGCAGCTCTTTACCTGCATCAGCAAGATCACCAGAGTTCATAACTGATAACAGTGCAGAATCTTGTGTAAGGTCTTCGCGTTTAACTTCATCCAGTTTCGACAGGTCTACCATCGAAATTCCATTCTCGCTACTGCGATATTCTTTAACCTTACTCGCTATCTGCTCGTCAGATAGAGAATCCTCGTCGATGATTGCATGTGATTCCACTTTACGCTGATATGCGAATCTCAATGCTGCACGATCGTATAGTCCAAATGCTGGCTGTGAATTCAGCGTTGAAGGCATGTAATCCATAACAGAGGAAGTTGCAGATATACCAGTTGAACCAAATTTCAAAGACTCTTCAGCAGAATAGAAATTATGACCATCGTAACTACCAGCAAAGTTATGTCTCAAACCTAGGTTGTGACCGATTTCATGGGTCAGAACATGTAGATAATAGTGTGTAGAAATTTGAATCGTAACTGCCGCACGCTGTTCAATGTTTAAATCAGTCCAAGATTTAAGTTTCTTTGGTAGACCAGCATTAATTTCATCTTGCGTTTGTTCAAAGTAAAAGCCTTGGCTAATGAAGTCTAGATCAGTCACGTTTGTCTTCTTAATAGAAGTTGAAACCGAATACTGATCAACTGGGTAGATGTTGTTCTCAATCATCTTAGCCAGCTTCATTTCTTTGTCCGAGTGTAACTCCTCTAGATTCAACTCTTGGAAAGCATCCAAGTCGTATGGAAGGTCTAGATTTCGAACAGACTCATTTGTTTGCGCTAACAGTTCATCTTGTTGGTTTGAAACGACAGGTCCAAATTCAGCGTTATCTAACAATGAAACATTGGAATTCGTAATTCCTTGACTTGATTCATTATTTTCTACCACTTCTTCTTTCAACTGCTCACTCAACGTGCCTTCGTTGTAATGACGAGCTAACGTATCCCATTGCCTTCCTGTTCCAGGAATAAGGTTACCTGGGAACATAATTGTGTATGCGCTAAGAATTTCTCCGGTTAGAGGGTTGGCATAACTAGGACCAAGACCACCACCACCACCATCGCTCGCTTCAGGAACAATATGAATCACATTCTTACGCAAGTCACCTACACGAACACCACTTGGTTCTCGTGAATTGGCATTGACCAAAACTAGTTCAGGAAGAATGCGGTTATTAATGGAAAATTTATCTTCCAAGCTTTTATTAATAATATCAAACCCGCGGACTGTTGCATCAAGCCACTGCTGATTGATCAAACTACCATTTTCATCTTTGCGGAAAAACTCGTCACTTAAGTAGTACTCGATTTTGTCCTTTTCTGGATTAAAACGATTAATAAAGTGACCTTTGTAACCATGTTGATTACCAATGTTATTTGGGTCTAACTTTTCATAATCTGTTTTGAAGAAACCAAATTTATCATGTTCAGCCATATCGTAGTGAACAGGCTTATATCCCTCGGACGCAATAGTATCTAGGCGAACCAAAGAGTAAAACGCTGTATTTTTCTCAGGCTCACCATATACCCCGTCACCCACAATATTGTGCTCATATTCAATATTGATGACGCCATTTTTAGGGTCAAACTCTACATGAGTAACATTTTTATTTATGATGTTGTCGAAGTAAGCTTTAAATAAGGTTTGGTCATCGTGAACGGTTAGTTCATCAAATTCTGGCGTAAAGTGTGTTTTTTGCCACCAGCGTACCGCTGGGTCTGACACTTTTTCTTCTTTGTTTGTGCAATCACCATATGAATCTTCTTTACATTGATATGCTTCATAAGAGCCTTCTAATGTAAGAAGTCTTGGTTCATTGTGATCTCCAGGGAATCTCGTTACTTCTCCCTCAAATGTAATGTCACCCTCTAGCCTTTCCGCTACAAGACCTTCTTGAGTGAACTTTAACGTTACAAGTTTCTCTTCGTTCAAGAAGTCATACATGTACGGATGAACGTCAGATGTACGGGTTACATCGCCAAACGTTTGTTGGAACATCCAGATACCTTCTAGCGGTATCTCATAACAATCTGCACAACTGCCCACTTTTACTGGAGCACTTCCTGTTAAGCTAGACAATGCTGACTGGTTTATGTCTTTATCGACATAATCATATGCCTGATCATCAGCACCACAGCCTACTAGTGCCGCACCTACTGCTGTGACCAAACTCAGTTTCTTAAAATTCATAAGTAACTACCTGTTGTTGTTTTTATTTCCTAAAAAGAGAATGTTGCTGTCGCAACATAAGTGGCTTTATCGCTGTCAAATAAGTCGATATTGCCTAAAGTGCCTCGCTCTGCGTCGGCATAAACACCGCTTGAAGATGCACTTAACGAAAGGGAAAGGTAATCCGCTACCTTATAGCTACCGTAAGCACTTCCTCCGTACGTAAAACTATTTCTACGGGTACCCTGATAGCTGATTGAGTTACCACCTAAGATGGAGAGTCCAAAAGAAAAATCACCACTAGAGATATTTGCTGAAGTCGAAACGGAGTAAATCCACTCACTCAATGACTGACCAGCAATCGTCTTGTACTGATGGAAATTTTTTCTCACTCTTGGTGATACTGAGATACCAATATCAGCAACTTTAAAACTAACCGGTACGGCTATTCGAAGAGCTGTGTTTAACTCTTGCTTTCTGGAATGCTCTGAAGTCGGGATGGTTAACTGCCCACTGATGGAGAGATTCCCTGTTTCACCAAATTTAGCCAAACTAGAGTGAGAAAGACCTACTACGGAGTCTGTAAAGAAATCGCCCGTCTTATCTTCTAAGTTGCGATACGCACCTGTAGATAAGTAAGCGGTATACTTTTCTCTTGTTGCTCGAAAACTAGCGCTCCAGTTCAAAGCTCGTGAAGAACGATAATCATCTGGATGATAAATATTGGTTTGATAACCGAGCGATAAGCTACCACCGTATTTGGTTTCAACTACTTCTTCCTGAACTGCACTGTTCGCTACTTCTTCCTGTTTAACTTCCTTTTGCTCATCTGCCAACGCATTACACGAGGCTAAAACACCAGTCATTAAAACAAGTTTTGGCAACGCAAATTTATTTGTGTGCTGCATAAACGTTTCCGTTTTTCCTGTTTAGTTTTCCTAAATTTGAAGTGCACGCGACCTTCCCTAAAAAATGAAAGGGATAAAAAGGTTTACTGAAATTAATTCAGTCGCTACTCTTCAAAATATCAACAGTAATTAAAAGACATAAATATAGTGCGCTCACTAAATCAGAACGTGTTATAATATAACAATATTAACTACTGAGGTTTTATTCAGATATATAAAATAAATAGTCATAGTAACTATGAGATTTTCCATAGCTATTATTCATTAAATATAACTAAATAATTCTATAATTAGATTTGATGCTTATTCATATGCTGTCTTTCCTGTAATTCCTTTTACGATATAAAGTGAGTATTAAGTACTCAATCAAGCCCAGCCAAGACTTTGTTATTTTTGATATGATATATAGCTTGTTTATTATCCGTATGAGCAAACTATATTTAAATTGATAGGCGATAACCTAGTATTAACTATCTCTTAATTTTATATAAAGTTCATCTTATAGAGTGTATCTAATTATTAATATTCGACTTACTTCATCTTTTAAATGTAAATATTTCTAACCATCTATTAATAATCTTTCATTTTCATCTTTCGAAGGTGGTTTTGTATTTTTATGCTCACGGTATTTAGGGTGCGTGATCGGTATCGCTGATAAAAGTGTTTTGGTGTAATCCGCTTGGGGATGGTCATATATCTCTTTTACATTCCCTAGCTCAACAATCTTACCAAAGTACATTACCGCAACTCTATCCGATACATGGCGAACAACGGACAAATCGTGTGAGATAAAAATCATCGCAAGATTCATCTCTTTTTGTAATCGAAGCAATAAGTTAAGAATCTGTGCTTGTACTGAAACATCTAATGCAGATACAGATTCATCACATATAAGAAGCTTAGGCTTTAGCGCTATTGCTCTGGCGATTCCTATACGTTGACGTTGCCCACCTGAGAATTCATGCGGATAACGTTCAACTGAATTAGCAGGCAATCCTACTTTTTCTAGTAATTCCAATACCCATTTCTTACGTTCTTCATTGGTTCCCACACCATGAATTACGTAGGGCTCTTCCAAAATCATTCCAATCGTATGGCGCTGGTTGAGTGATTCCATTGGGTCTTGAAAGACAATCTGCATGTCTTTACGTAGGGGACGCATTTGTCGTGGGCTTAGCTTGGTTATATCTTCACCTTCGAAAAATATTCTGCCTTCTGTTGGTTCAAATAGTTTTAATATTGTGCGCCCAAGCGTGCTTTTCCCACACCCCGATTCGCCAACCAACCCCAGTGTTTCACCACGAGCAACAGAAAACGAAACACCGTCTACTGCTTTTATGGTGTAGCCCTTCTTTAAAATTCCTTTACCAGACACAAAATGCTGTTTAAGGTCAACAATTCTTAGTACTTCATCCATAACAGCCATTAACCTCTAAACTCGGGAAATGCATTAACATCAATTGGTTTAATTTCAATGGGTTGCTTTGGCTCATCATCCAAGCTTGGCATAAGACCCATCAACCTTTCGGTGTAAGGATGTTGAGGGTTGTCGAATAAATCGAATACATCAGCATATTCGACAACTTTACCACCATACATTACTGCTACGTCATCGCATATTTCCGCAACGACACCAAGGTCATGAGTAATGAATATCATCGCCATTCCCGTCTCTTCTTGAAGCTCACGCATAAGCTCAAGAATTGAAGCTTGAACCGTCACATCAAGAGCAGTTGTTGGCTCATCACATATCAAAATATCAGGCTTACAAGCCAGTGCCATTGCAATCATGACACGTTGTCTCATTCCACCAGATAGATTATGCGGGTATTCGTTTAACCTTTTTTCAGGCATTGGAATACGTACTTTTTCAAGCATTTCAAGCGAGTATGCATTCCTTCCCGTTCTAGAGAGTTCTGGACGATGCAACTCCAGAACTTCATTCAACTGCCTACCTATCGTATGTACAGGGTTTAGCGCGGTCATTGGATCTTGAAAAATAATCGAAATATTATCACCGCGCATTTTGTACATTTCTTCAGGAGGAAGAGTCACAAGATCGGTTCCGCGGTACAATATTTCACCTTTAGTAACCCGACCATAAGGCTTTGGAAGGAGCCCCATGATGGACATGGACGTGACGCTCTTTCCACACCCTGATTCACCAACGATACCTAAGGTTCTACCAGCTTTTACATCAAAGTTAACCCCATGCAGAATTTTCACAACGCCATCATCGGTTGTAAATTCTGTTTCTAGGTCTCTGACACTTAATATTGTTTCCGCAGACATACCACTACTCCTGACTGACTAAAGCTTGTAACGCGTATCCATAACCGTTACTGGTTCGAATGTCTTTCCGCTTTTTACCGCTTTCTTCGTTGCTTTCTTTTCTTCTTCATCGATCCAGAAAGTATGAAGACCTACAACACGATCAATTGGGAATATGCTATCCGTATAGCGGTTCATTGCTTGCTCAGGGTATTTTAGGTAACGCCAGTGAGCTTCACGAGTATAAGGCACCATGTACCCAGGGACGATTACATGAGCTTCTGTAATTTTCTGTTGAATTTGATGAGAGAGCTTATGCTTTTTCTCTACATTAAATTCTTGTCTATACTGCATGATCAGCGCATCTAGCTCTGGTGAGCTGAAGTTTGTATGGTTATTGGTTTGAGCTTTGTTTGCATTAGCAGAGTGGAAGTATTCCCAATACGCAGGAACTTCACCGCCGCCCATATTGATAAACGCTAACTCATGTTTTTTCTCTAGAATGAACTTGAACGCGGAAGAACCATCAACCAAATTTAAGGTAAAATCAATCCCAGCTTTCTTTCCCTGTTCTCTAAGAAATGCAATTCGAGGGGTCCAAGAGTTGTAGCCATAAGTAATAGCAAAACTCAGACGCTCACCTTTTGCGTTAACTCGAATACCATCAGCCCCTACTTTGTCGAATCCAGCTTTTGCAAAAAACTCTCCTGCTATTTCTGGCTCAAACTTAGGTGGAACAGGGTTTGGCATATCGTATTTGCCATGACCAAAGCCCATTGCGTGCGGCTTACGCGAATAGTCGCCGCGAGTAATTTTTTCGATCATTCCATCGTAATCAGTAGCATGCATAATGCCCTGACGAAGATTGATATCGTTCAAATGAGCCTTAGCGGAGTTAATCCACAAACCACCCGCGCCTTGAGGAACTTCATTAAAGCCCCAAAAGCGGTGTATATAACCGTTTTGGTAAGGTTCCGTATTGGTTTTCTCGTGCCAAATTCCAGGAAGGATGACACTGAACGCATCCAAATTGCCTTTTTCAAAATGTTTGCGGGCAATATCGTTATCACGAATTACTTTGAAGCGGATTTTTTCCACATTAAAACGATTTTTGTAATACTGATTACTGTATCCCCACCAATCGTCGCCGACATGTTTAAAGGTTAGGCTTTTCCCTTTTTTCACTTTGTCTAGATAATATGCGTAAGTCGTGGGTTCACTTTTAAAGTTGTACTTACGGACAAAGTTATCGTCAATTCCATCGCCGTTTTCATCTTTGGATGGCTTGTAAAAATGCTCGGGTCTTGGGCGAAGGCTACCAAGCATACGCATTAGTTCATCTGGATTTTTTTCTATGGCAGATACCGCAGCGATTGTGTGTTCGTCAATCTTAATGACATCAGCAATTTGCTCTGTGTAGTAAGTATTGTACCAAGGTGCAACAATATCTTTTGAGCGGAAGAACTTTAAGATAAATACAAAATCGTCTGCTGTTACCTTTTCACCATCAGACCACTCAGCCTCTGGGTTCAGTTTGAAATAAACCGTTTTATTATCACCAGCAAATGCCCACTCATTTGCTAAGTCAGGAATCCACTCTAACGTGTCAGGGTGTTGACCAACCAATGAAGGAACGCTGTCTAGAAAGTACTTACGTAGTCCTGAATTCGAGTCGGGGCCCACACTGCGTAAGGTTTGTGGAAAGCTGAGGAGATGGGTTCTATAGGTTCCACCGCGCTTGGCTTCTTCTGAACCGATCAGAGGTTCATCCCAATTTGTTTCCCAGTTCAACCCTTCCGGTAACGAAGCTGCTTGAGCTGCAAATCCTGTTGCAGAAAGCAACGCAGCTATGACTATCTTTTTCATAAACATTCCCTATTTAATTATTCTAGTTATACGTAACGAGTAAATTTCTTTGGATCAAAGGCTGCACGTATCGCTTCACCAATGAACGTAACCATAATAAGTACAGATACGATTGCGGCAACTACCGAAGACACAATCCATGGTGAATCCAAGTTAGATTTGCCTTGCTGTAACAACTCGCCCCAGCTTGGCGTTGGTGGACGTAGACCCAGTCCTAAATAATCCAATGCAGTAAGAGCGGTAATGTTGGCTGCAATGGTAAACGGAGCAAGTGTCACGATCATAACCATTGTATTGGGCAAAATGTGCTTAAACAGAATTCTTGAAGTGCTAGCACCCAATGCTCGTGCAGCCATTACGTATTCACGCGCCGACTCTTTGTAAGTCATGGTTCGCATATACCACGTCAAACCCATCCAACTAAAGAGAACATTTATGGCGACAAACAGTGTGAAAGTGGGCTGAGTGATCGATACCAAAATCATAATCACATAAAGGAAAGGAACCATTGACCAAACTTCGATAAGACGCTGAACAAAAAGATCAAACTTTCCACCAAAAAAGCCCATTGCACAGCCTACAGCGGTACCAATTGTGTACGAAATAGCCATAGTGAGTAATGCAAAACCCATCGCAATTCTAAAACCATAAACGAGTCGAGCTAGAATATCGCGTCCAATAACATCTGTTCCTAAGTAGTGCTGAGTTTCTGCATTAGGAGATGTTGGAGGAAAATCGCCACTAAAGTCTTGTTCATACGGGTTCCAAGGAACAATTGGCATTAAAATAAAATCATCAGTATCGGACGTTGCAAAAGACTTAGCTAACTCACGGTAATTGGCTTCACCTGAATGTGTCTGCCCAAAGGTTTCTGCAAGGTGAACATCACTCACTACTGGGAAAAACCATTGATCCTGATACTTAACAACCAGTGCTTTGCTGTTTACAAAAACTTCTGCAAATAGAGACGCAACAAGCAGTACAGATAAGATTAGGAAAGACCAATAGCCACGTTTAATCTCTTTAAAACGTTTGATTTTCTTTCTTGTTAAAGGCGTTAAATTCAACATCATCACGCTCCAAACTTCACACGTGGATCGACCAACGCAACACAGATATCAGACACAATATTGCCGACCAAAAGCATTAAGGCATTAATGGCGACTATCCCCATAACAACTGGGTAATCTCGCTCCATGATGGATTCATACCCAAGTAAACCAATGCCATCAATATTGAAAATTACTTCTATTAAGAAAGACCCAGACATAAAGAACAATAAAGAGTTGCCAAAGTGACTAGCAATTGGAATCAAACTATTGCGTAATGCGTGCTTTCTTACTGCTTTTTTAAACGGTAAGCCTTTGGCTATAGCTGTACGAATGTAGTCTGAGGAAAGGTTTTCCATGAGGTTATTTTTCATGGTCATAGTGAGGGTTGCGAAGTCACCAATTAGATAACAAATTAGAGGTAAAATTGCATGCCACATAATGTCTTTGACGCGTTCGTAGACCGTTTCATAATCGTCAAAATCATCCCCTACAAAGCCTCCCATAGGGAACCACTCTAAGTTGTAGCTAAACCACGTAATAAGCAGTACGCCCACGACGTATCCTGGCAATGCATACCCTAGAAAAATAAGAATGGAAGAAGATGAATCAAACACGCTGCCGTGCTTGAGGGCTTTGTAATAACCCAATGGGATGGATATGAAATAACTGATGAAGAAAGTCATACCGCCGTAAAACAGAGAAACTGGTAATCTCTCAGCGATCATGTCAGTTACAGGTTCGTAGTAACGAGTTGATTCTCCAAAATCTAGAACAACAAGTTTACTTAGCCAGTCAACGTAAGCTTCAAGTACAGGTTTGTCTAATCCATAGAATGCGTTTAATTCTGCCATTTGGTCTTCTGATAAGGCAGAACTGTCACCCGCTACCGATGTTGACGCGCTGTCTCCTTGTGGCTGCATGTTTGCGAGCATTCGCTCAACTGGTCCACCAGGAACAAACCGTGTAATGGCGAAAATTAAAATGGTTATTCCTAAAAATGTTGGAATAACAAGCCCTAAGCGGCGTAAGAAATAAGATAACACGTACCGACCTTCTCCGAGTCTTTTGCTTCTCTGCCATAAAAATGTCATTCACGCACTTTAGTATTCATAGTGCCGTGAAGTTAGGCGGAGCTGGATTGAACATCATTGTCCCAGTACCGCTTCAAATTTAATGAGACTGAACTATCGTAGACGGTTCTTGTCAGACTAGATCTGAAACTACCTTATTCCATTATATTTATGTGTTCCTTATATGATACGCGGTATCAAATTCCTAATTACAGCAAACGTTTCCCTAAGGCAAAGGGAGATTAAAGATATATAGTCTGAAAAATCTTAATAAATCAGATTTAACAATCGAACAATTAGTTATAATCAACCCTTAACACCAAATTAACAAAGAAAAACAGTTAACAACTTCAATGCACGCATCATGCTTCATTCGTGTCATTTCATTTGTAAATATGTCTATTTGTAAATATGAAGAATTAAAACCCAATATAGATCTCAAAACTGAAACTTCACCCCATCAAATCTTGGTTTATTAGAGTCAGACATCAAAGCTAAAAATCCGGCTCACTTATTAAGACCCTATTGACATAATAAACAGAAATAAGTATACGTAGATTTGTTCAAATAATATTCTCTTATATAAAGCGATGAACAATCACATAGAGTTAATGGATTGATATTAACTAGTGACCCGACATCACTATTAACAGATCTCCCAATTATTACTTTTCTGATGTACTCTTTTTAATCCTCGCACTTTCAATACCTACACAACTATCAATTAGACACCTGGCAGTTACACAAATATTAAAAAAGGCTCGCTAGTGCGAGCCTTTTTGCTAATTCAATTTTTACGCTTCCTGACACAATGCAAGCAATTCATCCTTTTGCTGCTCTTGAATCAGTTTCCAGTGACAACCTTTTACTGCACCAGCAAATTTCCATAACAAACGAATATCCACTTCGCCGCCATATGTTTGCTTAACACGTCTAAATACATCAACAGGACCTAACCGCATAAAAGTACTGACATCTTCTACACCGGATTTTTTCACCATTCTTTCTAAGGTTAATTGCATATTTGGGAGATCACGCAATCTTCTACTGTCTTTAGACTTTTGAAAAGCTCTTTGCTGTTTAGAGAAATTTATAGATGCCCGAACGATGCTTTCTAGCTCCTCGTGCATGGCGTCAAACAAATCAGTAATGTCGTAATAGTTAACAATAGCTGTTGTTTGCTTTTTAACATGCTTATATTTTTCACATCCAAGCTCTACCAATTTCTTATCTAGGTTTCCACCGCCTCGAATAAAAATTGTTTCATTAGTAATTAGTGCGTACATCGCTCCTTCGTTGAATAAGCCAATTCCACCGAACATTGATCGTTTTTGATAACTACCAAATTGATCAACAAAATCATAGAACATTGATTCCTTCATGTTCTGTAACCTCCAAACTTATGTGTTAACCCCCCGATCAATACACAAGCGCCGAATATTAAATAAATATCGACTTTAGAGATGCAACCAAATATACGGTTACAAAAAACACTTCAAAATTAGAAATGTGACTCGAAGTTTATGATGAAATTTACCTTTATGAAACCGCATACTTAACTGAATGAAATAAGTTAAGATATTGCTCACAGTAACTCTGTATCAATAAGCAAAAAAGTGAATACTCATCACATCTTTATGTAACAGAGGTAATTAATCACAGTTAAAATGTCGTAAACGCTCGGTTTATTGAGCCTTTATGTACTGAAATGCTGGACTTTTTTTCTTGTGCGTTTTGTTGCGCGACCTATAGATAGCGCGCTAAAATGGAGCCCATATTAGACTGTTCTAAGTACCCAAATGAATCATTTATCATTTTACTGGTTACCTCATAACAACCAGTTACTGCTCCAAGGGCTTGAGTCCGAATTTGCTCAATTAGTGGAGCAATCCATAAATACTGGCAAGATCAGTCTTCCGCCAATCCCAGACGCTGTCTTGAAGATCCAGCAACTTTGTACAATGGATACCACTGGTATTCCAGATATTGCAGAGTGTCTAATGGAAGATCCAAGCCTTACCGCCGTGGTTATCCGAGTCGCTAATTCAGTGGTTTTTAATCGCAGAAATATTACCTGTACTGATTTGCAAACTGCGGTGTCTCGATTAGGCATCCTTCGCGTTCGAGATATCGTGACAGCGCAGGCAATCGAACAATTAAAGAATTCGGTTAACCTGAATAAAGAATGCAATCATGTATTAACAAATAGCGCATCTGTATCTCGCAGGTTAGCGGCAACGATGGTTCTTGTTGTTCGTTCATTCCAAGCGACAGAAGACGGTGAAAAGTACGAATACATGGAAATAGAGAAAGCGCTTCTCAGCGGTCTACTGGCCGACATTGGTGTTTTCTGTCTTGTTAACGAATACCACCTATACCTTGATCGAGGAAATTACCTTGATTACGACATAGCACTTCAAATTTTCCAGTCTCGCTGTGCTGTTACCAGCCAACTTGTACTAAAAAGTTGGGGATTTGATCGAGACTTTATTGAAGTCGCGACGAATAAATCGGTAGAAGAGCAAGCGCATCCAGTCACCTACTTGGATGTTGCCCGTATAGCGAACCATCTCCTAATGTTCCGTGATGAAGATGATGAGATTGACGAGCACGAAGTTGAATTCGATGTTGATGGCGCAGAAGTACTCTATGAATTGAGTAACCTTTCGGATTCTGACTTCGAAAATGAAATTAAAAAGATAATGAATTCAACTGGGTTCTAATCTCTCTGATATTTTGAGGATTTTATGTATTCAGGGATGATTCTGATATTCACGCCTTTGGTGATTGGTTACCTCCTTCCTTTCACCAATAAATCTTATTTGGATTACGTTAACCGAATCACGCACTACTTAATCTATTTTATTCTATTTTTGATGGGCTTGAGTCTCGCGGCACTGGATAATCTTTCTAGTAACCTCCAACTCATTCTTAAAATAGCAATGACCTTTTTCTTTGTTATTGGACTTGCTAACCTGCTAGTCCTGCCCATTCTAGATAAGTATTTCCCTGTGCAAACCGAAAGCACAGCTACTAAGTTGCCTTTCCACAAAATGATGATGGAGTCAGTCAAATTAGTACTCGTCGTATCTTTAGGCTTGGCTATTGGCTTGTTATCCCTTTTCTCTCTTCAATGGGTTGATCAAACGAGCGAAGCCGTTCTTCTATTTCTTTTACTCTTCATTGGAATTCAACTTAGAAATAGTGGATTAACCCTTAAACAAATCTTGATTAATAAGCACGGCATGCTGATCGCATCAGCTATAATCTCAACATCTCTATTTGGTGGCTACATCGCATCACTATTGCTAGAAATCGACCCTTTCCAAGGTATGGCGATGGCTTCAGGATTTGGCTGGTATTCATTAGCCGGTATTTTAATGGGCGATGCCTATGGTCCCGTCTATGGTGGTGCTTCATTCATATTGGAACTTGCACGCGAGCTAGTAGCACTAGCCTTAATACCAATGCTAGTTCAAAGGTTTCCATGCACCTCAATTGGCTACGCAGGGGCAACCGCAATGGATTTCACTCTACCCGTCATACAATCGACTGGCGGAATTCGGTGTGTTCCCATTGCGATTGTTAGTGGGTTTATTTTGAGTTTATTGGTTCCGGTCTTAATGTTGTTTTTTGTATCTTTAAGCGGAACATAAGCTATACCCAAGTAACCTCAAAGAGTTAGAGGTGAAACGTTTACCTTCACCAAATCAACGATTAAAATAAGGTTATTCGGGCATAAATAATTCAACAAACCCAAATAGCCTGAAGTCTGACTCTAAAGGAACTCGCAATGAAACGTTTTGCCTTCGCCCTACTTTTAGCTAGCTCATCAACATTTGTACATGCGGATCAAGCATTATGCTTAGAAAAGAAATACGACAATTATGTTGATGCGTCTTTGACTTGGTATGAAGACCTCGTCTCTTTTACTATTCAAGATAACCCTGCGCTCACCGATGTTGGGCAATGGTTTTTGAACGGTAGAAAGAACCACTTCGAGCTCAATAGAGAAGCCGTACGTTACTATTTGAGTAACGACCCTAGCAAAGTTGCCACTGAGCAGTCAGTTGAGGCGTGGTTGAAGCTTGAGCAAAAAGAAATCAAAGTTCTTGCATCCAGAAGCGATAAGCTTGGCCAACTCGCTAAAGTCACCTTCGATGATCGTCAATCTCAACCGCATTCCCAAAACTACGAATTAAGAACCGCCTTTGCTGAACTCCTAAGTCATCCCAAAAAGATCGACAGTGCTTTGAATAAGTACAACCAAAGCATCAGTAAACTAGAACAGAAACGCTGCCAATAACTCACTGGCACGTCAGGTTAAAGTTTCGGCAAACATACAAAATGGTAATAATTAAGACGGGACTTTGTGCCCGTTTTCGTTTAGATTGACCCGCTTGCAAACGTAGAAATATAAGTAAATAAGGTTATGGTATCTGAGAATAAGACAGCAGATGTAAGCTTTGAAAGTTTGCTGAAAATATTTACTGTGCCGGAAGCACCAGACTCAACACTTGGTCATATCGAGAATAAGTTATCGCAAAACTTAAACCAGTTTTTGCGAGAACATATCGTTGCTGAAGAAAAGCCTTTGGTCGACATTGAAAAGCAATTCTCTAATCCCTATTTGCCCGAACAGCCTCAGTTTGTATCTGAACACACACAAAGCTTACTGGACAATTTAGTTTCTCAATCTGTTCATACCTCGGCACCAAGCTTTATTGGTCACATGACCTCGGCACTCCCTTACTTCCTGATGCCGCTTTCAAAAATCATGATTGCGTTGAATCAGAACTTGGTAAAAATTGAAACGTCGAAAGCATTCACCCCGCTTGAACGCCAAGTGCTCGGAATGCTTCACGGGTTAATTTACCAAGAAACGCCCGATTTCTATCAGAAATGGATGCACAGCGCGAACCATTCGCTTGGTGCTTTTTGCTCTGGTGGAACCATCGCAAATATCACGGCACTATGGGTTGCGAGAAATAACGCTCTTAAAGCAGACGGTGAGTTTACGGGAGTAGAAAAAGAAGGTCTTTTCAAAGCCATGAAACATTATGGCTATGACGGTTTAGCTATTTTGGTATCCGAACGTGGTCATTACTCCTTAAATAAAGCTGCAGACGTGCTTGGCTTGGGGAGAGATTGTTTGGTTTCGGTTAAAACCGACAATCAAAACAAACTTTGTCCAAATGACCTCGAACTAAAAATTTCCGACCTAAAGCAACGCAACATAAAGCCATTTGCCATTGTTGGTGTGGCTGGGACTACGGAAACAGGCAACATTGATCCATTAGAAGATATCGCTCGAATCAGCCAAGCGCACGGTTGCCACTTCCATGTCGATGCAGCTTGGGGTGGTGCAACATTAATGTCTAATAACCACCGTCATTTACTCAAAGGCATCGAGCTTGCAAATTCCGTAACAATTGACGCTCACAAACAGCTATACATCCCCATGGGGGCTGGAATGGTGCTCTTCAAAGATCCTAGTGCCATGACTGCTATTGAACATCATGCTCAATATATATTGCGCAAGGGCTCGAAGGATTTAGGCAGCCATACATTAGAAGGCTCGCGTTCAGGAATGGCAATGCTGGTTTATTCAAGCATGCATATTATCAGTCGACCTGGTTATGAATTACTTATCGATCAGAGTATCGATAAGGCAAAATATTTTGCTTCTCTCGTTTCCAAACAACCCGACTTTGAGCTGGTGACTGAACCTGAACTTTGCTTACTCACATATCGATATATTCCGGTAGTGACAAAGCAAGCCCTTGAAATTGCGAGCGACGAACAATTAGACGAATTGCATGAAGCATTAAATGCGTTAACGAAACTGATTCAGAAAAAGCAACGGGAAACAGGTAAAACATTCGTTTCTCGAACCCGATTGAACCCTGAAAAATGGGGCTTTAGGCATACCATCGTATTTCGCGTTGTACTCGCCAACCCGCTGACTACTGAAGACATACTCCAATCAGTTCTTCAAGAACAACGAGAAATTGCGGCTGAGTTGCCGAAACTTATGACTCAAGTGATTGAGCTTTCTAAGAAAATATTGGGAAAATAGCTCAGCACTGAAAAAGTACGCAACTCTACACATATGTTTTTGAAATTTACAAAAATGAAATTTTCTTTCCGCTATTGAAAATTGATCACAGTAAAATAGGCGCAAATAGCGCTATTTGAGCGATTTCTCCAACAATTGGATTTCGGAACTGAAATTAAGTTTGAGGCTTGTCATATTATAGACATTTAATTCCCAAATTGCGGGTCTTTTAGTCAACCAACAGACCACCTTAGTTTATACTCGTCTGTATAAGCCATTGACCATCATCGATCATTCTGACTCGCTCCTTGTGGGTCCCATTTTACAGAATAAATGGAAAGATCGGGTCAATGAAGATGTTCTCTATACCTTTGTGAACGCGATGAATACATTAGAAAAAATACAGAAAAATTTGGAGAACTTCAGCAAGTCTGAACGTAAAGTTGCCGAAGTGATCATGGCATCTCCTCAAACCGCCATACACTCTAGTATTGCCACGCTTGCGAAAATGGCAGACGTTAGTGAACCAACCGTTAACCGATTCTGTCGTCGTCTGGATACCAAAGGTTTCCCAGATTTTAAACTTCATTTAGCTCAAAGTTTGGCGAATGGTACGCCTTATGTAAACAGAAATGTCGAAGAAGACGACGGTCCTGATGCTTACACGCATAAGATTTTTGAATCGACTATGGCGTGCTTAGATGTTGCCAAAAATAGCATCGACTCAATGCAAGTTAACCGAGCCGTAGACCTTCTTACTCAAGCAAAACGTATCTCATTCTTTGGTTTGGGGGCATCTTCTGCCGTTGCCAAAGATGCACAAAACAAATTCATCCGCTTTAACATCCCAATCAGTTGCTTTGAAGACATTGTGATGCAACGTATGAGCTGTATCAACTGCACAGACAACGACGTTATCGTTCTGATTTCTCATACTGGTCGAACAAAGAGTTTGGTCGAAATTGCCAACCTCGCCCGAGAAAATGGCGCAACCGTTATAGCGGTTACAGCAAAAGATTCGCCACTTGATCGCGCTTCATCACTGTCTATTTCATTGGACGTGCCAGAAGATACGGATGTCTATATGCCGATGGCGAGCCGTGTTGTCCAAATGACTGTTATTGATGTTCTTGCTACTGGCTTTACATTGCGCCGCGGATCTGGGTTTAGAGAAAACTTAAAACGTGTTAAAGATGCACTGAAAGATTCACGTTACGACAAAATAGCGCAATACTGAGTCTATACGGGTCTGCTGAACCAAACACAGTGGCATGTATCTATTTAGCAACTATATATCGTTCTATTTAATGCGGAGCCTTGCGGCTCCGTTTTTTATTCTTCCCTCTCAAAATCATTATCTAAGGTTCGTTGACCAAACACTTCCATACTGTCTGTTTGTGAAGCCTGATCTGTTTGCGAAGCCCAATCTGTTTTTGATGAACGATATTGCTCAGAGGTCCGAGTAATAGGGTGAGGAATCGCTCCTGTACATGGGCATACTTTTGATAATATATAGATCAACCGATCGTAATTAAGTGGTATTGGATTCCCTTTAATTGCAACGGTACGCAGCGCATCTTCCGCCACTTGCTCAAATGAGGTGTTACAAACTCCAAAAGTGGAAAGCTTAGGCAGTTTGAGTTTGTCGAGCATCGCTCGAACCCAAATCACGCTATCTTCTACGTGCGCATCGTCTTGTGAAGTTACAATCTGAGCAATTTTCTTGTAACGGGATAAAATGTCTTCTCGCCCAAGCTGTTCCGCGGCATGAATGTTCTCCAACATAACGTATGGTGCTAATTGCGCAGTGATTACGCTATGAGGCGCTTTTAGTTTTCCACCTAAAGCAAATGCCAACCCATGAGCAGCACCCAGCTTGGCATTGGTGGTTGCCATCCCACCCAACATTGCTGCAAAAGAAATATCGGAGCGCGCTTCAGGGTGATCATCTAAACATGCCGCTAAAATCGCACCTGAAAGCCTGCGTAGCCCCTCTTCGCAAATCATATCCGTAAGCGGATTCGGATCACCACACACGTATGCTTCCATCAAATGGGTAAACGCATCCATAGCGCCTCTTCCTGAGGTTTGTGGCTCGGTCCCATACGTGAGTTCAGGATCTACAATGGCAAGATCCGGCAGCATATCGGGACTTCGCAAACTCACTTTTACTCTATCTTGCCCAGAACGAAGTACCGCATTTTTGGTCACTTCTGCACCAGTGCTCGCAGTTGTAGGGATGGCAATAAAAGGAATCGGTTTTGATTTCAAGGGGACATCTCGCCCTACCACTTCAACGTAATCGTAAAGATTACCTTGGTTTGGAATAATAGCTGCCAGCGCTTTCCCTGTATCAATTACGCTGCCGCCACCAATCGCAACCACCATTTCTGGGCGAAACTTTCTACCTTGCACAGCTATCTCTTCAATCATCGCAATAAAAGGCTCACTTGCAATGGCGACATGATGAAAACGGATCGATTGTGAATTAAAATATTCAATGATAGGTAAAGCACGATTTCGATCTTCACCAGTAACAAGCAGAGCACTGTAGCCGTATTGAGAAATGGCAGATAGAGACGATGCGAGCGCACCTTCTCCAAATACGATTTTTGTCGAAGTCATAAATTGAAACATGCAACCACCTTGAAAAATGCATAGTTTGAGCAGAATGCCCTAGCGCACCGACTTGAACATTGATTTTCTTCAACTCCCCCTCATTAATTATAGGCTTAGACCCTATTTTGACGTCCTGTCTAATCAATCCATATTAGCTCGATGGCATAAATTGATCTTTGCCGAAAATCACAACTGTACCCCATAAAAAATTGATAGTTAATACCTATTGAAGTAAATGGTTTTCCAAGCTTTATTTCCCTAGCCTATTCAGGCATAGTGGCACCATTAGAACGAAGGAGAAGAATATGTTTGTAGTGATTTTTGGTCGTCCTGGTTGCCCTTTCTGTGTGCGTGCAAAAGACCTTGCAGATAAATTGAAAGAAGAACGTGACGACTTTAACTACCGTTACGTTGATATCCATGCAGAAGGCATCAGCAAAGCGGACCTAGAAAAAACGGTAGGTAAGCCAGTTGAAACTGTGCCTCAAATTTTCGTTGACCAAGACCACGTTGGTGGATTCACCGAATTTGAAGCATACGCAAAAGAAAACTTGGGTCTATACGATTAATCCCAAGACTCTGATTTTATTAAATTGCAGCTCGTTTCGACGAGCTGTTTTTGTAGGTTTGAATAACTAATAAAAAAATAAAGAAAAAGCGAACAAATACCTTATTCCCTTTGACACTTTCAGTTACACTTCACATTCCTTTTCCATTCTGTTACAGCGATTCCGAGTTAAAGAGCAGTGAACATCGATATCGTCACGTTATTAGAGCAAAACCCTATTTTGCTTATCTTCGTCGTGCTTGCCATTGGGTTAGGCATCGGCAAAATTCAATTTGGTCGTATGCAATTAGGCAGTGCCATTGGGGTATTGATTAGCGCCATACTCATGGGCAATCTTGGCTTTTCCTTCAATGCCGACGCGTTAACCATTGGTTTCATGCTGTTTATATTTTGTGTAGGTATAGAGGCGGGACCAAACTTCTTTGGTATTTTCTTTCGCGACGGCAAGCATTATTTTATTTTGAGCCTTACCGTCCTCAGCTCCGCACTCGCCATAACGTATTTTATGAGCAGTTATCTCGAGCTTGATTTTGGATTCTCTGCCGGAATGATGGCGGGCTCTTTAACTTCTACACCTATTTTGGTGGGTGCTCAAGATGCATTGAAAACGGGCTTAGCCACTGTACCGTCTGATATCACAATGGATAAAGTCCGTGAAAACCTTTCTGTTGGATACGCTATTGCCTATCTGGTTGGATTAACCAGTATGATTTTAATGGCTAAGTTGCTACCCAAATTTCAGAGGCAAAACCTTCATGACTCAGCCACACAAATTGCTCAAGAACGAGGGCTAGATACATCCGCCCAACGAAAAGTATATTTACCCATTATTCGAGCCTATCGCGTTGGTACAGAATTGGTGGATTGGACAGATGGAAAAAACCTGAGGGAGCTGGGTATTTATCGCCAAACGGGGTGCTACATTGAGCGCATTCGACGAAATGGGATCCTAGCCCATCCAGATGGCGACGCTATCTTACAGCAAGGAGACGAAATCGCTTTGGTTGGTTACCCAGACAGCCACGCTCGACTGGATCCAAGCTTTAGAAACGGTAAAGAAGTATTTGACAGAAATCTATTGGATTTGCGTATTGTTGAAGAAGAAATCGTTGTAAAAAGCGACAGCATTGCCGGTAAAAAGCTTTCGGATTTGAATCTTTCCGAATATGGGTGTTTCTTAAACCGAGTAGTGCGCGCGCAAATTGAAATGCCAATGGATTTGAATATCGTACTTGCTAAGGGAGACATCCTTCAAGTAAGCGGGGAAAAAAGTCGCGTTATGGGGTTGGCTGAGCGAATCGGTTTCATCTCTATCCACAGCCAAATGGCCGACTTATTAGCATTCTGTAGCTTTTTTATTCTAGGTATTTTATTTGGTTTAATCACCATGACATTTGGGCAGGTGACTTTCGGGCTAGGAAATGCTGTTGGGCTTTTGCTCTCTGGGATTACTCTGGGATTCCTGCGTGCTAACCACCCTACTTTTGGCTACGTTCCTCAAGGTGCCTTGAACATGGTCAAAGACTTGGGCTTAATGTTCTTTATGGTAGGCATTGGTTTAAGTGCTGGTGACAGTATTGTTTCGTATATGTCTCAAGTGGGTCCTCAGATATTAGGTGTAAGTTTACTTGTAAGCGTAATCCCCGTCATGATTGCTTATCTAGTGGGCGCCTATGTGCTGAAGATGAACAGAGCACTATTAATTGGTGCTATTGTCGGCGCAAGAACATGTGGCCCTGCAATGGACGTCGTCAATGAACAAGCTAAATCTACAATTCCGGCTTTGGGCTATGCGGGCACTTACGCGATCGCCAACATCTTAATGACTCTCGCTGGTACGTTCTTGATCATCATTACCTAGGGTTATTACTTTTACTCAGGCATAAAAAAGGCGCTCACAGAGCGCCTTTTCATTAATACATTACAACTGGTTAGATATCTTGAACGTCGAACTCTACCAGTGGATTCACATCGGCTTCGTAGTCAACACCTTCACAACCAAATCCGAATAACTTCAAGAACTCTTCTTTGTACTCAGCGTAGTCAGTTAGCTCTTTTAGGTTATCTGATGTGATTTGTGGCCAAAGTTCACGGCAGTACTTTTGAATGTCATCACGCAGTTCCCAGTCATCCAAACGCAAGCGGTTTTTGTCATCTACTTCTGCTGCAGAACCATCTTCTTTGTATAAACGCTCGCTGAACATACGGAAAATTTGTTCCATACAGCCTTCGTGAACGCCTTCTTCGCGCATCTTCTTAAACACCATGGCAATGTAAAGCGGCATAACCGGAATAGCGGAGCTAGCCTGAGTAACAACCGACTTAAGCACAGCAACATTTGCGCTGCCACCTGTGGTGCTAAGTTTGTCATTTAACGCTGTCGCGGCACGGTCAAGGTCCATTTTCGCTTTACCTAGTGCGCCATCCCAGTAGATAGGCCACGTTAGCTCAGTACCAATGTAGCTGTATGCTACTGTCTTACAACCTTCTGCCAAAACGCCAGCTTCTGATAGTGCTTGGATCCATAATTCCCAATCTTCACCACCCATTACTGTCACGGTATCTTTGATTTCCTGCTCGGTAGCAGGTTCAACACTCGCTTCAATGATTAGGTCTTTGTTTGTATCGACCGCTGTAGACGTGTAAGTATCGCCGATAGGCTTTAGAGATGAGCGGATCACTTCACCTGTATCAGGAAGCTTACGTACTGGAGAAGCCAGTGAGTAAACCACCATATCGATCTGACTTAGGTCTTCCTTGATCAGATCAATTGTCTTTTGTTTTGCTTCATTTGAGAATGCGTCGCCATTTAAGCTTTTTGAGTACAAGCCCTCTTCTTTCGCTAGCTTGTCAAATGCAGCAGAATTATACCAACCGGCTGTTCCTGGTTTTTTCTCTGTGCCTGCTTTTTCGAAAAACACACCAATGGTTGATGCACCACCACCGAAAGCAGCGGCAATGCGTGAAGATAGGCCGTAACCGCTTGAAGAACCAACAACGAGCACGCGCTTAGGGGCATTTTTGATAGGACCTTGTGCTTTCGTATATTCGATTTGTTCTTTTACGTTTGCTTCACAGCCAACTGGATGTGTAGTGGTACAAATGAAGCCACGAATTCTTGGTTTGATGATCATATTCATTTCCCTTTAAAAAACGTTGCTAGGATAAAAGTTTACACACCGTTTCGCACCTAATTTCTTACAAAATGAGAAAGTGGTTGGAGCTGTTTGATCAAAAAAAGCGCTGCATTTCTGCAGCGCTTTTCTAATACAAGATAAATCCACGCTTACGCAACGCTATTTAGCGAAACCTCATTCGTTTTGTGAGTACGCGTTTCGACCAAATCATGGCTAAAGTGATCCACTTGAATTGCCATGTAGCGAAGTTTGTCTGCACTTAAGATTTCGTCCACTTCGACTTTATTTAAAATCTTATGCTCGAGTGCTTGCTCCAGTCGAACACTGAGTGGGGCTTTCTTGTCGATTTTTCCTTCTCTTATGCCTTGGATAACCTTGCGCTCATGACCTCTTACTTTGTACATAGCCATGAATGCATTTTCCATTAAACCAACAGGATCGTCGTTATCTTTACCGACGTAACAAAGATGAGTTAAGCGATCTCGGTGGGCTCCTGGGGTCATTAGGCTGTTCGCAATCGCAACGGCATTATCATCCGATGCTTTCTTGAATCGGTTCCCCAGAGGGAAAACCAAGAAGTTAAGGAACTTACCCGCAACTTTAGAAGGGAAGTTTGAATACGCTTCTTGCAACGACTGAGCAGCATGGTGAAGACAATGATTCATGGCGTAATGGACGTAATCCAAATCGGACTGCTGTCTACCGTCGTCCTCGTATTTCTTCAGCACTGCTGAACCCATGAATAAATAGCTAAGACCATCTCCCAATCGGGCGGAAATCATCTCTTTTCTCTTGAGTTCCCCACCGAGTGTCAGCATGGCAACATCTGCACTGATAGCCAAGGCACGGCTTAAGCGAGTCATGTGTTGGTAGTACTCTTTTGTTTCGCCGCTCATAGATGCCGAAACAAACTTAGAACCCGTTAGGGCAGCACCAAAAGCGCCAAAAGCATTCTTTGTTGCGTGACCTATGTGTTTGAAAAGCAAGTCATCAAACTCTTTAGCTCCTTCTTTGGAGTCTGGATTCGCTGCCGCTTCCATTTCCTTCAATACATAAGGATGACATCGCGTTGCACCTTGACCAAATATCATCAGGTTGCGGGTCAAAATGTTCGCCCCTTCCACCGTAATCGCGACTGGAATTCCTGAATAATGGTGCGCCAGGTAATTCATCGGTCCTGTTTGAATCGCACGACCTGCGTGAATGTCCATGGAATCGTTCAGAATATCCCGCGCAATTTCCGTCATGTGATATTTGGCGATAGCGGTAACAATCCCTGGCTTTTCCTTCATGTCCAATGAGGTTGTTGTTAGGGTGCGGGTGGCTTCAAGAAGGTACGTAAGTCCTCCAATGCGACCCATGGCTTCAGCTACACCTTCGAACTTACCAATTGACATACCAAATTGTTTACGGACGTATGCGTATGCACCCGTCGTACGCGCAGATAAGTGCCCAATCGATGTGCCAAGGGCTGGTAGTGAAATACCACGACCTGCAGAAAGGCATTCCACCAGCATCCGCCAGCCCTTTCCGGCATATTCAGAACCACCGATTAACCATTCCATAGGAATAAAAACATCGTTTCCGCGAGTTGGTCCATTCATAAACGCCAGACCAAGTGGATCGTGACGCTCACCCAATTCAACCCCTTGGTGATCAGCTGGAATTAGCGCACACGTAATACCCAAGTCAGGGTTATCCCCAAGTAGACCATCTGGATCTTTAAGCTTGAATGCTAAACCCAATACCGTCGCGACTGGTGCGAGGGTAATATAACGCTTGTTCCAACTAAGCCGAATACCAAGCACTTCTTTACCGTCATGTTCGCCCATACAAACAGTTCCTTGATCAGGTATACCACCTGCGTCAGAGCCTGCTTCAGGACCGGTTAAAGCGAAACAAGGAATATCACGACCATCAGCCAGACGCGGCAACCAGTAGTCTTTTTGTTCCTGTGTTCCGTAGTGCGAAAGCAATTCACCAGGACCAAGTGAGTTTGGCACCATTACGCACACCGCGGCGCTGATGCTCTTTGTAGCAATCTTGGTCACAATGGTGGAATTGGCTAAAGAAGAAAACTCCCGTCCACCGTACTCTTTGGAAATAATCAATGAAAAGAAGCGCTCTTTCTTCAAATAGTCCCAAACTTCTTCCGGAAGATCTCGATCATGCCTGACGATTTGGTCATCATTCAGCATTGAGAGCAACGTTTCTAATTCATTATCAACGAAGCTTTGCTCTTCATCCGTCAGTTCGGGTTTAGGATATTGATGCAACATATGCCAATTTGGGGAACCGCCAAACAGTTCGCCATCCCACCATACGCTGCCTGCTTCCATTGCCTCTTTCTCGGTGTCAGAGAGTGGTGGAAGCACTTTTTTGAAGAATTTGAACGCAGGGTCACTGACCCATTTTCTTCTTAGTTGTTTTAGAGAGCTCATGTTTCAGTCCTTTTGTTTCTTTATATAACTGATATTTATTTTTATTGGTTAGGTTCTGTTGACCTGTTTTTTAGTTTACGGCAACGCCTGCCGCTAAATAGGGTATGAGTTGGTCAATGATGGCTTCTGAGTCCACCTGTTTATCAAAATCATTAAAAGCAATTTCGGCTAATGCTTGGCTTGAAGCCATGGTGAATACACACGTTCCTAGAGTGAAGTGTAGCCGCCAGAAAAGTGTTTCAGGAGTCAGGGAGGGGTTCGCTTTGCTAACCGAAGAGGTAAATTGAGTTAGTACTTCGTCATAACGCGTGGTAATGAACCAACGTAAGTGCCCCTGTACATCGGTATACCCTCGCCCAATCAATGACATGAATCGGCTCGCTCCGTTCGGACGAAGCGTGTTTAAAGAAAGAAGAGGCTGTTTTAACGTTTGGAAGACCTCTTCCATTGAATAGTCCTTTGATTGATTTAGCTCGGAAAGCGCCTTCCCTAATGCAGGCATGAAAGCCTCTAAATATCTATTGAGCACAGCTCGTACTAAAGTCTTTTTGTCTCCAAAATGATAATTAACAGAAGCTAAGTTCACGTTCGCTTTACTTGTTATGGTTCTTAACGAAGTATCATTAAAGCCATGTTCAGCAAAGAGCGCTTCTGCAACATCTAAGATTTTGTCTTTGGTTTTATTCTTTGCACTCATTTCAATCACTCGTATTAAACGCTTGTTTGAAAATATACTCCTCTACAACTTATTTAACAAGGCGATAACATCACAAATCCATCACCTCATCGGTAACCGCTTTTAGAAACTGGAAAAATTTTTAAAATAATTTTGAACTAAACGAATTTTGGTCAGTCCTAATTTATGTAACAAGCAGAGCATTTTGAGTTTAGGGCCGTATTAGACTGATTTAATCACTGTAACTTGTTACAAACGCTGCTTTTTTCTTATTAACTCCTATTTGTATCCGCCCAAACCCTTGTGGTTTGGGCTTTTTTTATCATTCAAACTTGCTCGCATTTCCCACATAAAACAATTTAATAATTAGCTCAGTAAATTTTCACACCCGTTATCCAAAAATCACACCAACGCTGATTTGTTACCTTTAATATATTGTTTATTAGATAGAAATAAATAACATTATTTTTTGTAATGATTTCTTATCACAGTCTTCTATATTTTATTCTGAGGCTTACATTAGGGAGACATTACATGAACAAAGTCATCGTTGGCGGCTTACTTACCTTAGTTATGGTTTTAGGACTAAGTGGCTGTGACAGTAGTAGTTCTGCTGCTCAATCCCAAGCAACACCAACTTCTCAGTTGGTTCTTCCAGAACAATTGGAGGTTGTGACTAATGAAAACAATTAAAATATTACTCGCCAGTAGCGTTCTTTTCTCTGGAGCAGGGTTGGCGGCTTTCGACGATACTGGAACCGATTACTCAAATGCTAACCAGAGGTCACATGTGTGGATTGAGGCGTTAGAGCCTATTGAGCTCGTAAACAGCATTTTGTGTTTTACTGCCCAGTTCAAAGCGACCAATTTTGCTAATCAAGGTCCCTATCTTGTTTTAGCTGATGAAGCTGCATGCTTCGATAACGAAGACGATGGCTCAACAGGGCAATCTTCTGGTGCCGCTAATTCCCCCGCTTATCTAAAAGCGGTGGCAAACGTTACTCGTGCGTCAGACAGTGACCCTCTTGTGATTAATGTCTGGATTCCGGAGATGTCCGGTGGTGATGGCGACCAAGCCATCAAATTTAAAGCCGAAGTGACATCTGGCGCGAGTGAAAGTAATCCATTTGGTGCCTTTACATTTAATTTCGAACTTTTCGACCAATTGGAAGGCACACAAAATGGGGCCGGTGAAATTGTTGCCTCGGACTCCGTCGAAAACTCCATTGGGTTTACTTTATATGAGTCCAGTACACGAGGAGCTGACACATATGTCCAAAGCGCAAGTGTGGTAATGAGCGCCGATCGCTCAACGGGTAGCGCTATTACTTCAGCCGATCGTGGCAGTAATACTGGCAGTGCATACGCTTTAGCGTTCAATTCCAACAATGTATTGATCCAAAACGCCACAGACATTGACAGCCTCCCCTTTAAAACGGGTAGTAATACCGGGCAATGTCTAGACAGAACGCAGTTCAATGATTCCGTACATAGATACGATTTGTTTAACGCATCGACAGGCGCCAGTATCTCGCTAAACAGCGGATTCTCTTTCCGCTATGACAGCAACAACGATACACAAGTAGATGCCTACGGACATGTTGGGTACTGGGGAGTATGGACAGAAGGTGATACTACACTACCAAACGGGACAACTTTAGTAGCCGAAGATGAAAGTACAGGGACAAGTCAAAACTACACGTTAGTTACAGCACCAGGACGCTTAATTAAAAATGAAGTGAAAACGCTTGCTTTAAGTAATGCTCGTGGCGTTATTTTTTCATATTGGGACTCAAGTGTTTATAGCGCTGGTTACAATCAATGGGTTGTGAAATATCTCACGGTCAATGACGACTCTGTTGGCACTGATGGATTCTATATTACTGACGGACTTAACTGGGGGGATAACGGGCAACAAATCACAGATGTTACTGATCAGCTGATATCGATATCCGCAGGTGAGTCTATCTACATGTGGTCGGAGCAACTAGGGGGAGAAGTAAAATACTTATATGGTAGTACAAGCTTAACTTTCTACGAACAAACCTTCATCAATGGCAGCGAAGTAGGAACAGGAGATCTACTGGAGACAGGCTCTGTTTCCCTCAAGTGTTTTGACCGATGCCCTGTCGGTACGCTTGATTTGAGCGATTTAGCGAACTTTGATGGTTCAGGTAGCCCGTATTCGGCACAAGTCGCCAACGTTGCTTCTGCTATTGATTTCTCATTCTCTGACTCAGGCAGTAACGCACTAACACTAATGCGAACAAGTAATAGCGAGCCCGTTCAATACAACTCCTCCATTACCAAGCAACAGCTAAATAACTCACCTTACAACTGGGGTGTGAGATCAGGGCCCATGGTAACAAGTGACATTGCAGCAACCATGACTAACATTTGGGATATTTACGACCCTAGTGTTGTGACCACCTATTACGTTTGGGAAACAGGGATCAGCCAATGGAACCAGCTTTCCACTGTTCGTAATAGCCAAAACAATATTGTCACCTTTGATAAACCAATTCAGTTCAGTTATACGCACAGTAATGGTAATGACCGCTCCGGTAGCGCAGGAAGCTATGCTGGGCAAACGTTCATGCTGAACTATGGCGGTAATGGTGACTTGTGGGGAATTCCCTATGAGAAGCAAGGTAACCAATATCGACCTAAGTTCTCATTGGCGGATGGTACGCTTGTTGGCCCTAGCGACATCTACGTGGTAAAAGCAATTGAAATCGAGCAGCAAATGCAAGACGCTACTGGGCAATGTACTGCACTAACCCTCGAGGAGCCCGCTGTGTCTGTGCCCACCTCCATCTCTGGTAATGCCAATATTGGGGTGATGCCAACGGTATCGGGCGAGCCATCTGTCATTGCAGGAGAGATCGTAGAATAAACGAATGTGCCCAAACTCAAAAAGCTCAATGCATCGGTTTTCACCCTCTGCATTGAGCTTTTTTCATGTTTCTGTTTTATACCCAGATACTTTTGGTTTGATAAGGCGAGTTAGGAAAGCGGGCGTAAGTAAGCCAGAAATCTTTTCTCTGCGACTTTGAAGCAACCCAAAATGATAAAGGTTAGTCCCATATAGAACAGCCCAGCCGTTAAAAATGATTCGAAGGGAGCGTAGTAACGTGAGTTCACCAACCTAGCCGCCCCCGTCAAATCCATGATGGTAACGATGCCTGCTACTGCCGAGCCATGAAGCATAAATATCACTTCATTACTGTATGCTGGCAGTGCTCTTCTTAAGGCACTTGGTAAAATAATTCTCCGATATGTCTTCCAAGTACTCATTCCGTATGCTTTTGCAGCTTCAACTTCCCCTTTAGGGAGCCCATTTATCGCGCCACGTATAATTTCAGCAGTATAAGCCGAAGTATTCAAAACAAACGCAACAAGCGCACAGAACCAAGCGTGTTCCCACAGCGTATCTTTCACCGGAAAGAACTGATCCATCCCATAATAAATCAGATAGAGCTGAACCAAGAGCGGAGTTCCACGAAAGAAATAAATGAAACCCCAAGAAGGCGTACTGATCAGATAATTCGCACTATTGCGCGCTACCGCCAAAGGTATCGCAACCATCAACCCAGTGATCAGTGCCAAACCGACTAACCATACTGTGGTCCATAAACCTTCTAAGTAAACCGGGAAACTTTCTATTATCAATGAAAAGTCCATGGGATTACCTCGCGTGAATACTGAACTTACGCTCTACAAGCTTTAGGAAGCCAGTAGAAACGCTGGTAAAAATGAGGAAGATAACGGCAACAGTCATGTAAAAAGTGAAAGGCATTTTAGTTGAGCCCGCAGCCAAAGAGCTTACACGAACCATATCTTCTAAACCGATAATGGATACCAGAGCCGTCGTTTTGAGCAATACCAGCCAGTTATTACCGAAACCAGGCAATGCATGTCGAATCATTTGAGGCAACAAGATACGTCGAAAAGCGAGAACACTACTCATGCCATACGCTTTACCGGCTTCGAGCTCACCTTTGTCCACTGCCATGATAGCGCCACGAAATGTCTCCGCCATGTAGGCCCCGAATATAAACCCTATCGTCAACACGCCTGCAACAAACGGGCTCACATCAATGTAATCCGGTAGGTAGGACACCCACTCATGGTCTGGGTTGCTAGACGTCATCCACTCGTTCAACCATTCGTTAATCGAATACAAACTATTATTGAGAAGAATCTGACCACCGAAGAAAATCAACATCATCAGCACAAGATCAGGAATGCCTCGAATGACGGTGGTGTACAACGTAGCGATGGCACGAGCCCAACGATAAGGTGCGAGTTTGGCGAGTGCGCCTAGCATTCCTAATGCCATTGCAAGAATCAGTGACAGGATCGCGACTTCAATTGTAAGTAACGCGCCCTTTAATATCGAGACTTCGTATCCTTGAAGATCCAGCATATTTACATCCAGTAATACAACGAGCTGAGAAGAAAAATAAGACCGTTTTTTTGAAGTAGCAGAGGCTAAAAAGCCCCTGCTTTTGTCATCTAATCTAATCTTCTTTATTGAATAGAAAAGCGGAAATTAATCGCCGTATACGTCGTAATTGAAGTATTTAGCAGCAATATCTTGATAAATACCTTTCTCGCGTAGAGACTTGATTGCTTTATCAAGTTTAGCCGTAAGATCTTTATCTTGTTTACGGACTGCGATACCAAAGCCTTCACCAAACCATTTTGGATCAGTTAGCGAAGGACCCACAAACTCATAAGCTTCCCCACCGTCTTTGTTAAGCACGCCTTCTTCAAGTGCAGAGGCATCACCCAAAACCGATGCGATTCGGCCATTTGCTAAATCTAAGTAAGCCTCATCAAAAGAACCGTAACGTACAATCTCAACTGCCTTGTAGTTATCTGTTAGGTATTTGTCGTGCGTTGTAGCACGCTGAACACCAATCTTCACACCATCAAGGTTGTCGAAGTTAATATTTGCACCTTTTTTGGCAATGAATTTGTTTGGAATCAGTGCGTATTTACCAGTGAAATCGATTTTCTTTTTACGTTCTTCAGTGATAGACATTGCCGCAATGATCGCATCGTATTTGCGAGCGAGAAGTGAAGGGATAATACCATCCCAGTCTTGTGGAACGATTTTACATTTCACAGCCATCTCTTTACACAGAGCATTGGCCATATCGACATCAAAACCCTTCAACGAGCCATCAGCTTCCGTCCAACTAAACGGAGGATAAGCTCCTTCAATTCCAAAACGTACTGTCTTCCAATCCTTTGCTTGAACAGTACCAGCAATAGCCGTAGCTGCTAAAGTTGCAGCGAGTAACCATTTTTTCATTTCCATACTCCTGTGAATGGTTTCAAATATTGTGTTTACTTACTTTGGTGCTTAGTGACCAATTATTCTTAAATCAATACTTAAGCAAACAATGCTTAATAAATTGAAGATATAAACTGCTGAAGCCTTTCGGATTCAGGGTTTGTAAATAGTTTAGATGGATCTCCCTGTTCTTCCACCAAGCCTTGATGCAAAAACATGACATGATTAGAAACATCACGAGCAAAAGCCATTTCATGTGTGACGACAAGCATGGTTCTACCTTCTTCCGCGAGATCACGCATAACCCCCAACACTTCACCTACAAGCTCTGGATCTAGTGCCGACGTCGGCTCGTCAAACAACATAACTTCTGGATCCACAGCGAGTGCTCTTGCAATTGCCGCACGCTGCTGCTGCCCACCAGACAGGTGACCAGGGTAATAATCTTTACGTTCGTAGAGACCCACTTTCTTCAGCAGTTCTTCTGCCTTTTCTTTCGCTTCCGCTTTTGGCACACCCAACACATGCACAGGTGCTTCAATGACGTTCTCTAAAACGGTCATGTGTGACCATAGGTTAAACCCCTGAAAAACCATTGCTAAACGAGAACGGATTCGTTGCACTTGCTTTTCATTTGCGGGGAGAGATTCGCCGCGACGATTTTGCTTCATTTGGATCAACTCGCCGTTAACCCATATTTCGCCAGCAGTAGGCGTCTCAAGCAAGTTGATACATCTAAGGAAGGTACTCTTTCCTGAACCGGAAGAGCCGATAATTGAAATTACGTCCCCTTTATGGGCTTCTAGTGAAATGCCTTTTAAAACTTCGTTCTGTCCGAATGTTTTGTGCAGTTCTTTTATATCCAGCGCGATTACATCCTTCATGCGCTTTTACTCCCTGTATTTTTCCGACTGCAAGGTACTCCGACCTCTAATTGTGTTACAAGCTAGCATCCAAGAAACCTTCTTGCAACATATTATTAACTTTGAAGTTTTCATTATTCAGACAATATAACTGAATAAGTATTCATCGACCAGACTTTATCATCAGCAAATCTGGATAATGATGTAAAAAGAGCCTCTTTAATGAGGCTCTTAAAAGTTAACTTGAGTCACACATAAATACGAAATTAATCTTGCTAGAAAAACCCTCGTACGTTTAGCGAATTACCTTGAGACTTTCGTATAGTTTGAGTGACGTAATGTATTTGCTTGCGAAACAATTTGGTTTGGTAACGCCAAGTCGCGAACCGTGTCACTGGCGCTTGCACCTGTGTCTGTCATAACATAACGAGCAAAATTCAAATCTAAAGTCGCAACTTCGAACGCTGAAGTACTAACGCTGTTGCTGTTAGATGCACTGATGTTGGGTAAATTCAGTTGTGGAATTTTAGTATTACCATTTGTAGATACAGAATAGATCGCGTGAGTTAGTGTTGAACCAGTTACCGTCGAGTTGTATTGAGCTCGTGTAATCAGCGATTTACCTGATGTTGACACTCCAGCGTTAATGAAGCTGTGACCTAACGCATCTTGTTGTATGGTAGGTGCTGTATCGTTCAAGCTTAATGAGTCAGGCAACTGTATGTCTAAAGTGCTGCCTACCACACCATTTACTGTAAAATTCCAACTTGTAGAAGACGTTCCTTTTGCACGGTAATTAAACGTTAAATCGGAATTCGATTTGATAGTGAACGCGCTACCTGATGCTGAAGGGTTTTCCCAAGAATAGTTGTAAGGAGATTTGTGAAGGTTAACACCTATAGAATTCCATGTGTGACCAGAAGTTTGTAAAGAGCCGTCCACACTTTCCGTAAGGGCCTGAATTTGCTTAACACTCCCAAAGGCAGCTGGCGTTAACTCTGTCACTTCAGCGTATCCAACAAGGTCAGTATTATTGTAAGCCCTCACCAATACTGGCTCGCTTGTTAACGCTTTTATTTCATGGGAAGTTGAATTAACTACCCCGCTATTGCCCTGTGTTGAAGCATAGTCATAACCCGTCACTGTAAGACCTAGTACCCCTACAGAGGCATACCCTTCCTTAGTGTTAGACGACTGATTTGCCGAATAGCATTGAACGTTGCCTTGGTTACGACCAACATTAATAGTGTGATTACTCAATAGATTACGTTGAATAGACAACGCTTTGTAATAGTGGTCCGTCTCGCTAGGTGAATCTATCACAGTTATGAAGCCACCCGTCGGTACCAATGTTTTATCAACTTTAAGATATCCTGAAGATGGCACCGTAAGCTGCCTATTAATCGTTCCATCGGCATTGTTAATCTGTGCAGTTAGATCACTTGCAAGCTTGCCATAGGTGTAAGTTGTTGTTGAACCGCTCGTGCTTTCTGAAAAAACCGTACAACCGGCCACTTCACTTGCTGTTGTCGTTGTTAAAAGCTGTAAAAACTGAAAGTTAAAATACTCCGGTGTTGGCGGTGGAGTAGGCTCAGGTGCTGGAGGTGTTGGTGGCTTACTATTACTGCCTGTGCTGCTTTTGCTTTCTGAGCCGCAACCAGACAACGCCACCAATGAGGCGACGACAATGGCGCTATACTTTACTTTGTTCATTCTTTGTCCCCAAAAGTGGCAACCTATTGCCACTGCAAGTTCATTTCTCTGTATAGGGGGATTAAAGCAAATATCAAGCCATCTCTATTAGCTCACAAGAATTAACATCAAAATCAAAACAACAAGCTTTCAAAAGCATATTTACCACACTGGAAATAATTAAATTCTCTCTCATCCCATAGCCTTAATGATAAAAATCATGTTTTTATTATCCGGGCTGATAGGTGCATCGCAAATCTTGTATCTTTCCAAAAATAAACGTAACCAACTTACGTATTCTGTCCTGCTTCTGATGCTTGCACCACCGTATTGTAATTTTATTTCATCTTTAGCTTTAAAGTGATCAAGATCAATCATTCAAAAGTGGCTATTGATAAACTCGCATTAGACGAAAAAACAAGAAATTAGTCTGAAATTTAGTTTCATATTATGCAAAACTAGCTCAATTATTTCGTGCTACTAATTAGACTGATGAATGGTGCCATCTTTGCACTAATTCATCGCTTTGAAGAATTACTAACTTTAAGAAAACGAGGATTCTATGTCCGACGCCGTCCATAAAGACAACTCAGACGCGATAGATGAAAAAAGCTATAGCGAACTGCATAGACCAGCTTCAGAATTCGACAGTCGTTCCGATTATCTAGATCACGAGCTTCAAATTATGAAGCCTCGTCGTTATGGTTTGAACCTACCTGGTCGCGATTTCCGATTTGAACTTGAGGATCTGGTCCCAGCATTAGCGGGCACCATTGGTATTATCGCGATGTACTCCGCCGTAATGATGTCGTGGGCAGACGGTCTAACTGCTGCTTGGGATCATGTCAATCTCGGTAAAGAATTTGCCATTGAAGTCGCACGAGTAGAAATGCTCATTCCTGCTCTTCTTTTTTGTATTCTGGCCTCTGGATTTATAAACCCTAGAGCAAACTTAGCCGGTAACCACGGTCCAATGATTCCGCTAATCGGTACGATTGCTCTTGCCGGTGCTCACCCTCTTGCTCTCGCAATTCTTCTTGGTGTCTTTGGTCTACTTCTCAGCTACTTCAAGGGAGGTTCAAAACTGGTTAACCTCACCTCAGAAGGTACTGCTGGGGGCTTACTCATATTCCTCGGCTTTACTGGAACCATGAGCCAAATCGGCTCTATTCAAAGCTGGGCGACAGGTCTACAGTCGGCAGATGTAGCGGCTGGCAGCATGGGATACGTTGGTTTAGTTGTGCTGGCGGTAACCATCGTTATTTACGCGTTTCTTGCGAAAATAAACATGCGTTGGTTAGCCATACCTGTGTGTGCCGCTGTCGGTTTGGTGATTGCTTTAGCGCTAGGTGCTAGTTTCGACCTTAAATTCGAAACTGAAATGGGCTTACCTAACCTGAACCCTGTTTACTGGTGGGGCAGTACGGAAACAGGTTGGCAGTTAGGTTTACCTACCATGCAGCATTTTATTGCTTCGTTACCTTTCGCCATTCTAGCCGTTGCGATGTGGTCGCCAGATTTCCTTGGACACCGAATTTTCCAAGAACTGAACTACCCAAAACGTACAGACAGAGTGCTGATGGACGTAGATGACACCATGACCATGTGTTCGGTTCGCCAAATGGTTGGTACAGCAGTCGGTGGCGGTAACATCACTTCATCATGGGGTACTTACATGATCCCAGCAGCCATCGCCAAACGTCCAATTCCTGCTGGTGCTATTTTGCTTGGCTCACTGTGTATCATTGTTGCCATTCTTGGTTTCCCAATGGATGTAGCGGTTTGGCCGCCAGTTATGCGAGTAGCACTGTTAGTTGGTGTATTCCTTCCGCTTCTTGAAGCAGGTATGCAGATGGTGAAAGACACGAAAGACTCACAAGCTGCCGGTATCTGTATTTTTGGCAGTGCCGTTGTTAACCCTGTACTTGCTTGGGCAATCACCATGTTGCTAGACAACAACGGTCTTATCGGTGACAAAGAGCGTTCAAAAAAACTTTCTTTTATAGACAGAGTTGTGATCCCTGGTGGTGTACTCGTTATCTGTCTAGTTGCTATGCTGGCAGTTGGTATGCTTGAAAGCCAATACGGTCTGACATCTTGGCTATAAATTAAAATATTTTGTGGGTGGCAAGCTTTGTCACCCACTTTTTATCAATTTTTTTTGATATTTATTGATTTAGTTTAAGGTTTGCAAAAATTTTTTAGCCTATTCTCAGAAACGAAGAAAAGAGAAAGCACTTTTCAAATTGAAGGTAAAAATGAATAACCAGTAACAACATGTATGGTTTCATGAAGAAAAGTCGAGACTATTCATATTGTTATTAATTAGAGTGTACTGCTCCTTAAGAAAAGGATAGCTGGCTCAACGGCGAAGACAGTACGGTTTTTTACTACTAAAAAGGTAGGTATGTCATGGCAGAGCAATTTGCTAAAGCTTGGGAAGGTTTTGCTGAAGGTGACTGGCAAAACGAAGTTAACGTTCGTGATTTCATTCAAAAGAACTATACGCCATATGAAGGCGACGAATCTTTCCTAGTATCTGAAGGCACTGAAGCAACAAATGCGCTTTGGGCTAAAGTAATGGAAGGTATTAAACTAGAAAACAGCACACACGCGCCTGTTGATTTCGATACTTCTGTTATCTCTACCATCACGTCACACGATGCTGGTTACATCAATAAAGATCTTGAGACTATCGTAGGTCTGCAAACAGAAGCTCCGCTTAAGCGTGCAATCATGCCTAATGGCGGCGTGCGTATGATCGAAGGTTCTTGTAAAGCATACGGTCGTGAACTTGACCCACAAGTTTCAAAAATATTTTCTGAATACCGCAAAACACACAACCAAGGTGTTTTTGATGTCTACTCTCCAGACATCCTAAAGTGTCGTAAGTCTGGTGTTCTAACGGGTCTTCCAGATGCATACGGTCGTGGTCGTATCATCGGTGATTACCGTCGTGTTGCATTGTACGGTGTAGATTTTCTAATCAAAGACAAAGTTGCTCAATTCCACTCTACTCAAGATCAACTTGAGTCTGGTGAAGATTTGCAAATGACAATGCAACTTCGTGAAGAGATTCAGGAACAGCATCGTGCACTAGTTCAGTTGAAAGAAATGGCTGCTTCATATGGCTATGATATTTCTGCTCCAGCGACTACCGCTCAAGAAGCGATACAGTGGACATACTTTGGTTACCTAGCTGCAGTTAAATCTCAGAACGGCGCGGCAATGTCTCTAGGTCGTACTTCAACGTTCCTTGATGTTTATGTTGAGCGCGATATCGCAGCAGGCATCATCACAGAAGAACAAGCTCAAGAAATGATCGACCACTTCGTAATGAAGCTGCGTATGGTTCGCTTCCTACGTACTCCTGAGTACGATGAGCTATTCTCTGGCGACCCAATCTGGGCAACAGAATCTATGGGTGGTATGGGCGTTGATGGTCGTACGTTGGTTACACGTACTAACTTCCGTTTCCTAAACACGCTATACACTATGGGACCTTCTCCAGAGCCAAACATCACTGTACTTTGGTCTGAGCAATTACCTGAAGGCTTCAAGAAGTTCTGTGCGAAGGTATCTATTGATACGTCTTCTATCCAGTACGAAAATGACGACCTAATGCGTCCAGATTTCGACAACGATGATTACGCGATCGCATGTTGTGTATCTCCAATGATCATCGGTAAGCACATGCAGTTCTTTGGTGCTCGTGCAAACCTTGCGAAAACACTTCTATACGTTATCAACGGTGGTGTTGATGAGAAACTGAAGATGCAGGTTGGTCCGAAGAGCGAACCAATGACTGAAGAGTACCTAGACTTCGATAAAGTTTGGGCGGGTCTAGACAACCTAATGAATTGGTTAGCAAAACAGTACGTAACGGCTCTGAATGCTATCCACTACTCTCACGATAAATACAGCTATGAAGCTGCTTTGATGGCACTTCACGATCGCGATGTTCGACGCACTATGGCTTGTGGTATCGCTGGTCTATCTGTTGCTGCCGATTCTTTATCTGCGATTAAGCACACTAAAGTTAAACCAATTCGTGATGAAGACGGCATTGCCATCGATTTCGAAATCGAAGGCGATTACCCGAAATTTGGTAACAATGATTCACGTGTTGATGACATGGCATGTGAACTTGTTTCTAACTTCATGGCGAAAATCCGTAAGCTTAAGACTTACCGCAATGCAGTACCAACTCAATCTATCCTAACTATCACTTCTAACGTGGTATACGGTAAGAAGACAGGTACTACACCAGATGGTCGTAAAGCCGGTGCTCCGTTTGCTCCAGGTGCTAACCCAATGCACGGTCGTGACGAGAAAGGTGCAGTCGCCTCTCTAACATCAGTTGGTAAACTTCCGTTTGCTGATGCAAAAGATGGTATCTCTTACACATTCTCAATCGTACCAAACGCACTTGGTAAAGAAGAAGATTCGCAACGTGCTAACCTTGCTGGTCTAATGGATGGTTACTTCCACCATGAGACAGGTATTGAAGGTGGACAGCACTTAAACGTGAATGTTCTTAACCGTGAAACGCTAGAAGATGCTGTTAAGCACCCAGAGAACTACCCTCAGCTAACAATCCGTGTATCGGGCTACGCTGTTCGTTTCAACTCTCTGACCACTGAACAGCAGAAAGACGTTATTGCTCGTACTTTCACTGAATCTCTATAATCACTGAGTTCTAAAATACAAGCCCCCGAAAATTCGGGGGCTTTTTTTGCGTTTCTAATAGGCATATACCCAAGTAACTAAACTGCAAATTGATTGCATTCTTTAATTAATACACCAGATCGTTCATCTACTCGGCTGCTCGCCTCTCTAAGCTGGGTATTATTTTCTTCAATTGTGCTCATTGAGGAAGAAATTTGAGACATGCTATCCGCCATAGATTGACTGGTCGTTGCCAACTCTTTAATCGATGATGAAATTCGCTCGGTTTGCTCCGTTGCCTCGGTAACTTGCTCAGTAATCAACTTCAACGCTTCCATCGCTTCATGCCCTTTCTCTCGACCCTGTTGCATTGAAGATTCGGACTGCCCAATGTATTGAATCACTTCAGCACTCTCTTTTTTCATGGTTTCAATCGTGCCCGATATTTCGGCGACAGCATCAACAGTTCTCACGGCTAAACTTCGAACTTCATCTGCCACAACAGCAAAACCTCTGCCTTGTTCACCCGCTCGTGCAGCTTCGATAGCGGCATTCAGAGCGAGCAAATTGGTTTGTTCAGCAATACCATTAATAATATCCATAACGGAATCCACTTTTGAAGAGGCGTCCTCAAGAGCATTGATATGAGTGGCTGCACTTCCGAGTATTTTCCCAATATCCTCAATTGAATCTATCGCGCTGGTAATGATCGTTGCCCCCTCTTGCGCCGACTCACTGGATTTCTCACTCACTTGCACCACCAAATCCAGGCTACTTGATACTTCTTGGGTAGTAACGCTTACTTCCTCCGTTGCCGAAGCCAATACTTGAGTTTGACCAACAACATCGTGTTGACTTGCCACCAAATCATCCAACCCAGAATTCAATTCATTCGCGTTGGATGCTAGCGCATGGCTGCTGTGCTGCACGCCTTTAACCAACTTACCTAAGTTTTCACAAGCTTGGTTAATGTTGAGTGCCAAACGATTGAACTCATCGTTTTTATTGTTCGAAACGGGCATTCTCTGTGACAAATCTCCGTTGGAAACAAGCTCGAGAATCTGCGTTACCTTTTTAAGCGCTCGGGATATGGATATGTTCTGTGATACAAAAATAAACAAAGTAAACAGAGCTAAAACGAGACAAGCGATCAGTGTAGAAAGTTGCACTGTAGAAGACGTTTGCTGGGCGGCCTGTCCATACTCCGCACTGATCACATTCATTTTCGCGCCTAGCTGTCTAACGACAGTTTGCACATCTTTCTGTCGTTGAAAAAGTGACTCTTCGACAGATTCTAGTTCAACGGACAGTTCACTCACACGAGCAGAATGCTCTTTAAATAGCTCCACTTCTTTTTCATATAAGTCGAGCATTGCGTATGAATTTGACATATTGATAAACATCGCCAACGCACGGTTGAAGTACTTTAGATTTTCTTCATTGGGTTGCAAAAGATAAGTTTGCTGTGTCTTCACCATGTTCTGAAAATCGGAGTTTATACTCACCATTCCCGTTTCAGCAATCTTTGCCTCTATGGTATTGGCTAGCTGTTTTAATTCACCCAATTTTCCATCATCAACATTAAACCCCATCTCTTGCCTTATCGCTAACCATGGTGCCAATGCATCCTGATACGCCGAAATAGACTGAACAAAGCTTTCTGCTCCATCGTGCAGCCCAACCTCTGCTAGCATCGTTTTTTTCCCCAATGCCTTTTGAGAGATATCTTCAAGCATGGTGTTAATTTCTTCGACCTGCTCTCCAGTCATATTGTTTAAGCGCGCCGCTAAATCCAATAAACTGATTTGCGTTTGACCGATTTCGGCAACGCCTTCGTGAATAACCCCCTGATTTTGATACTGATTAGTTACCGAGCTGATTTTTATTGAAATAAACACCGATAACCCAGCAAAACCTACCATCAGCGCTGCTAGGTATATCCATACTTTTTGCTTCTGTGAGAGCGCAAAACTTGTCATCACTCCCTCCTCTACTTTGGAAATTCAGACTAATAAACCAATGTTGGTACATTCAATGTTCGAAAGTACTATTAAGTATACGACGACACTTTAGTTTAATTTACAATTTTCTAACATTTGATTGTTGACAAATGCATCATTAATTATTTCAAACTTCTACACATGTCTCTTTTTGCAAAAAGTTATTCGCTTCCACTTACTTGATTTATTGCATAAAAGTTGGAAAAGTCTCACATTGCGTATATCGAGTTCACTTACTAAGGAGTCAGTATTGATATGAATGCTGTCTGGGTTCCTATTATTTTACTGTCGCTGTCTTCTTTGACTGCGCAAGCCAAATCGCACTTATCTCTCACAATGGACAATGACTCTTTAGTAAGGAGCGATGAAGATTACAGTAGTGGTATTCAGTTAGGTATTCTGTCTGAATTAGATAAAAACGAGTCCAGCGAACAAAGCCACTCCTTAAGCACAATAGGTTTTGGGGATAACAATGCACGCTTTTATTGGAATCTAAACGTTGGGCAAAAACTATGGACTCCCACTGATATTGAATCCACAACACCAAAGATAAATGAGCGCCCATACTCTGGAATCAGTTTCATCAGTGGCTCATTGATCGCAAGAACAACCGAAAAACACCAAACTCTCCACGCTATGCTTGGCACAATGGGAAAAAATGCCCAAGCCGATTCTGCACAAGTGTTTGTTCATGATCTAATTGGGTCTGCTCGCCCCCAAGGTTGGGCATACCAAATTGAAGAGCCTTGGGTTTACCAATTGGGTTACAGGCAACAAAACTTGCTTCATAGAAACTCGGGTTATTTTGAAAATCACGAATCTGAGGTTAGTTGGATCAATCGAGTAGCATTAGGAAACTTTCGCTCCGAAATAGGCAGCGGCGTAATGTGGCGAATGGGCGAAGCGCTTGCCAATACTTTTGGTTCAGCAGAGATTAAATACGACAACCCAGCACATCGACTTCATCTAGATTATGGTCGCAGTGGATGGTTTGTATTTACTGGGTTAGAAGCTCGATATCGCTTTAACGACATCACAATTACAGGAAAGCGCCCCCCCCTCGTCCCACTCGTTTCTGTAACTCACTTACAGTCTACGGCTGTTTTAGGTGCTCTAGCGCATTACAAAGAGGTGGGAGTATCGCTCTCTTACTCCCTTAAAACGCCAGATTTTAAGGAAGACCAAGCTCATTTTCATGCTAACGGGTCCGTTTCCCTATTCTGGATATTCTGATGTTTTTTATACCTTTATCATTGAAAGCTATTGTTAATAGGTATCATTTCCATCTCAAACACTCAGCAATTCAATTAGCGATGTTTTGCAAAATAATAATTTTGCCCTTCAGACCAAATAACCTCAGTTTTTCCTAGGGTACAGTGCCATTTTGTAATAAAATGACAGCAAATAATTCCTAAGAGATAGCTCATGTCTACTACTGGTCGTATTCATTCTTTCGAATCTTGTGGCACGGTGGATGGTCCGGGAATCCGCTTTATTGTGTTTCTCCAAGGCTGTCTAATGCGCTGTAAATATTGCCATAACCGAGATACGTGGGACACCCACGATGGCAAGGTAGTGAGCGTGGACGAAATCATTAGCGAAGCAAAGTCTTATAAGCACTTCATGAGAGCTTCTGGCGGTGGGGTCACTTGCTCGGGAGGTGAAGCCATGCTTCAACCTGAATTCGTACGTGACTTTTTCCGTGCAGCTAAAGAGGAAGGGATGCATACCTGTTTGGATACTAACGGGTATATTCGGAAACATACTGATGTTGTTGATGAAGTACTTGAAGCCTCAGATCTTGTCATGCTCGATATCAAGCACATGAAAGATGCCATTCATCAAGATTTTATTGGTGTTTCCAACAAGCGTACTTTAGATTTCGCACGGTATCTTCACAAAATTGGGCAAAAAACTTGGCTTCGATATGTCGTTGTACCCGGCTACACAGACGACGAAGAGGCCGCGCATATGCTCGGTGAGTTTATTCAAGATATGGATAACATCGAAAAAGTGGAGTTGCTGCCCTACCACAAATTGGGCGCACATAAGTGGGAAGCGTTAGGGCACGACTACCCACTCGAAGGGGTTAACCCACCTCCGAAAGAAACAATGGATACGATAAAAGGAATACTTGAGCAATATAACGACAATGTGAAATACTAGTTTCCATGTAAGCCTTATACTCAAGCTATGCAAAGTAACCAATCACGAACAAAGCCAGCATTATGCTGGCTTTGTTGTATTGATAGCCTAGTTACCCTTGGGTATAGAAATAACTGCGCTAAACTCACGATTTTGGGACGTTCGGGTGTGTTTCCACAAAAGTTCGTGCCCTTAGGAATTACACTATGTCGATACTTCAGTTTCTTTGTCTCGTCTTTACTGCCTTTGTCGTACAACGAAGTTGGGCTGATACAAAGCATGCCTTTATTCCTAAGTTTCTAAGCGAAAAATCTTTTCAGAACCTCACTATCATTTCCTTAGTAATACTCTTTTTTCTTTGGCAAACCAAAGCAGGGGTCAAAAGCGGCTTAGATATTCACTTTCTTGGTATAACGGCTTTTACTATGATGTTTGGCTGGCGAGTCGCCTGCCTTCTTAGTCTGCCTATTTTTGGTGCTCTCGCCATTTTCAATCAATGGCCGTTAATAGATTTACCGGTACAAATTATCATTTCAGGCTTCATCCCTATTTTTTTAAGCTATTTCATATTCACTCTTAGCTATCACTATTTACCCAAAAATGTCTTCGTTTTCATTTTTGTTGCTGGCTTTTTCAATGCCATGTTTGTTGGGAGCACACACCTACTGCTGAAAGGAAGCTACTATCTTTGGCAGGGTTTGTATGATTTCACCACGGTAATGGATAACTTCTTCATGCTGATTCCCTTAATGGCATTTCCCGAAGGTCTCCTCAACGGAATGACATTAGCGGTACTTTGCGTGTATCGACCAGAATGGTTACGCGTATTCTCAGACAGACATTACCTTTTCCCTAACAAGTAGAATTCCTGTCTAGCAGTAGCACGAAAATATCCGCTCAATCTCCAATCAAACCTTATTAAACATGTGTTGAGATCATGTTTCGGTACGGATACTTGCTGTTACCCTATTTCATAGATTAAGTAATAAAATTTAAGAGACCATGCTATGGAAATGACCAACGCTCAACGACTCATTTTGTCGAACCAATACAACCTAATGTCGCAGATGGATCCGCAGAATGCCGAAAAGTATCAACGCCTTCAAACCATTGTAGAGCGTGGATATGAACTACAAATGTTAGAGCTAAATAAGGACTATGGCTGCTTGGATGAAACGCAGTGTCGAGAGATTCTCGAAATTATGGAAATGTATCATGCGATGCAAGAATCGAACAAAATGCTCAACCACGATGAGAGAGAAAACGTTGATCAGCGCAGGCTCAACTTTTTAGGGTTCGATATCGCAAGTGAATCACAGCTTGTTCACTATGTGCGTTTTCTCGTCGATTCCGAAGGGTTGTACACCCAATTTGACAAAGGTGAACATCACTTCAACGCACAAATGCCAATGCTTGAAAAATACCAAAGAATGTTGGCATCTTGGAAGCGCTGTCCACGTCAATATCACCTCTCTGCGGCGGAATTTAATCAAATCTTCAACGCTTAGTCCTATTTTTTGACCTAAGTCTCTCACATCGTTTGATATTTTTATCAAAGCACCACTGTTATGTGGTGCTTTCCTATTGCGACCGTAGGTTGCGCAACACTCCAGCCTGTTTGAATCACTTCTAGCACACTCATACAAACCCGTACTTGCTTCATACTTTTTTCTTAAAAATTTGAAATAAATACCGAATTAATAAGCAGAATTCAAAATCTGGGTCTAACCTTATTTAGTGAAGGACGTGACATTTTCGCTGTTAATTAGTCGATTTGACAGGTTTAGAGGGGTATTCGCTATGAGCATTTTTGACCACTACCAGGCTCGCTATGAAGCAGCCAAGGATGAAGAACTATCGCTGCAAGACTTTTTATCGCTATGTCGTGAAGACAAAAGCGCCTATGCCAATGCAGCTGAGCGCCTATTAATGGCGATTGGAGAACCTGAAGTCATCGACACCGCATTAGACCCGAGACTCAGCCGTATTTTCTCTAATCGCGTGATATCCAGATACAAAACCTTTGAAGATTTCTACGGTATGGAAGACGCGATAGAACAAATCGTTTCTTACCTAAAACATGCCGCTCAAGGGTTAGAAGAACGAAAACAAATTCTATACCTTTTGGGTCCCGTTGGTGGCGGTAAGTCGTCACTCGCCGAGAAACTGAAAGCCCTAATGGAAAAAATGCCTATCTACGTTCTTTCCGCTAACGGTGAACGTAGCCCAGTCAATGACCATCCATTCTGTTTATTCAATGTTAACGAAGATGGTGATTTGCTAAAAGGCGATTATGGCATTGAAAAACGTTACCTACGTTCCATCATGTCACCTTGGGCAGCAAAACGTCTCACTGAGTTTGGTGGTGATATTTCCAAATTTAAAGTTGTGAAAGTAAGACCATCTATCCTTGGTCAAACTGCAATTGCAAAAACGGAACCGGGTGACGAAAACAACCAAGACATTTCATCACTTGTCGGTAAAGTCGATATCCGTCAACTTGAGCACTTCTCACAAGACGACCCTGATGCGTACAGCTACTCAGGTGCGTTATGTCGAGCTAACCAAGGCTTGATGGAATTTGTAGAGATGTTCAAAGCGCCAATCAAAGTACTGCACCCATTACTTACTGCTACTCAGGAAGGTAACTATAACGGTACAGAAGGGCTCTCTGCCTTGCCGTTTGATGGCATGATTCTGGCGCACTCGAACGAATCAGAGTGGCAGACCTTCCGCAACAATAAGAACAATGAAGCCTTCCTCGATAGGGTGTACATTGTGAAAGTACCTTACTGCTTGCGTGTTTCGGAAGAAGTTAAAATCTACAAAAAACTGTTGGATCACAGTGAGCTTTCAAAAGCGCCATGTTCCCCAAGCACATTGGACATTTTGGCTCAATTCAGCATTCTTTCTCGTATGAAAGATCCTGAGAACTCATCCATTTTCTCGAAAATGCGTGTTTACGACGGTGAAACCCTGAAAGATACCGATCCAAAAGCAAAAAGCTACCAAGAATACCGAGATTTTGCAGGTGTCGATGAAGGCATGTCGGGTCTTTCTACTCGTTTTGCATTCAAGATCCTTTCTCGCGTATTTAACTTCGATCAATCCGAAGTGGCGGCAAACCCTGTGCATCTTTTCTATGTTATTGAACAACAGGTAGAAAGAGAACAGTTCCCACAAGACATGGCAGAGCGTTACTTAGAGTTCTTGAAAGGCTATTTAGTACCTAAATATGTCGAGTTTATCGGTAAAGAAATTCAAACCGCTTACCTCGAATCCTACTCTGAGTACGGTCAGAACATCTTCGACCGTTATGTCACCTATGCCGATTTCTGGATTCAAGATCAAGAATATCGCGATCCGGAAACAGGGCAGTTATTCGACCGTGCCGCGCTTAATAATGAGCTAGAGAAAATTGAGAAAACGGCAGGTATCAGTAATCCGAAAGATTTCCGAAACGAGATCGTTAATTTCGTATTACGTGCTCGTGCAAACAATAAAGGGCAAAACCCCGTTTGGACCAGTTACGAGAAACTCAGAACGGTCATCGAGAAGAAAATGTTCTCGAACACGGAAGAGCTGCTTCCTGTTATTTCCTTCAATGCGAAAACTTCAACCGATGATCAGAAAAAACACGACGACTTTGTCGCTCGTATGATGGAGAAAGGCTACACCAAGAAACAAGTTAGATTGTTGTCGGAATGGTACCTACGAGTACGTAAATCCTCTTAGTACCAAGTGTCTTAGATATGGGGACTGGCAGATATTGCCAGTCACTCATGACACACAGTTCGACACTTTGACGTTTCAGAGGGACTAACGTATGGCGCAATTTATCGACAGAAGGCTCAATGGCAAGAATAAGAGCACAGTCAACAGACAACGCTTTTTACGCCGCCATAAAGAGCAAATTAAGGAATCGGTAGCCGATGCCGTGAATCGCCGATCTATCACCAATACAGAGACAGGTGAAGATATATCGATTCCACATAAAGACATCAAAGAGCCAATTTTTCATCAAGGACAAGGGGGCGTTAGAGAACGCGTTCATCCAGGTAATGACCAATTCATCACCGGAGACAAAATTGAGCGACCAAAAGGCGGTCAAGGAGGCGGCTCTGGCGAAGGTGATGCAAGTGCTGATGGCGAAGGTCAAGATGACTTTGTTTTTCAGATTTCAAAAGACGAATATCTCGACATTCTATTTGAAGATCTGGAGCTACCTAACCTTCAAAAAAACCAAATCAATAAAATCACAGAATGGAAAACCCATAGAGCTGGTTTCCAAACCGCGGGTATTCCGGCCAATATCAGTGTGGTGCGCTCTCTTCAACAATCACTGGCAAGAAGAACAGCATTAACCGCGGGCAAAAAGCGACTACTTGCAGAGCTAGAAGAAGAGTTAGAGCGAATTGAAAACAACGAACCCGCTCAACCTTTAGAGGAGAAGAAACTTCAAGAGGAAATCATAGAACTTCGTCAGCGTATTGCGCGCGTTCCGTTTATTGATACTTTTGATTTGCGTTTCAAAAACTACGAAAAGCGCCCTATTCCTTCGAGCCAAGCAGTGATGTTTTGTTTGATGGATGTGTCAGGCTCTATGGACCAAGCAACTAAAGACATCGCAAAACGCTTTTATGTGCTTTTATATCTATTTTTAACAAGAACTTACGAGAACGTCGAAGTCGTCTTCATACGCCACCATACTCAAGCGAAAGAAGTCGATGAACATGAATTTTTCTATTCGCAGGAAACGGGCGGCACCATCGTATCCAGCGCTTTGAAATTGATGAATGAAATCGTAAAAGACAGATATCCAACTAACGAGTGGAATATCTACGCAGCACAAGCTTCAGATGGGGATAACTGGGCAGATGATTCCCCTCGTTGTAAAGAGCTATTGGTGAACAATATTTTACCTGAATGTCAATATTACTCCTATATCGAAATAACAAGAAGAACCCACCAAACCTTATGGCATGAATACCAAAAACTCGAAGAAGCATTCGACAATTTTGCCATGAAAAATATTCGTACTGTGGATGATATTTTCCCAGTATTTAGGGAACTGTTTCAAAAAGAAACGGCATAGGGAGGCGCGCTATGGCGACTAAAGCAGCTAAAAAAACAGCGACAAACAGCAAGCGCTTGCCAGATGGTCCGGATTGGACATTCGAGCTTCTGGAGCGTTACCACAAAGAAATCAAAAGGGTAGCCGAACACTATCGATTAGACACCTACCCTAACCAAATTGAAGTGATCACAGCGGAACAAATGATGGACGCATACTCAAGCATTGGTATGCCCATCAATTACAACCATTGGTCATTTGGCAAAAAATTTATCCAAACCGAGCAAAACTACAAACACGGTCAGATGGGTCTTGCGTATGAAATTGTCATTAACTCAGACCCATGTATTGCGTACCTAATGGAAGAGAACACCGTAACCATGCAAGCCTTGGTTATGGCTCATGCTTGCTATGGTCACAACTCTTTCTTCAAAGGCAACTACCTGTTTCAAACTTGGACGGATGCAAGCTCCATTGTCGATTACCTATTATTCGCTAGAAACTACATTACCGAGTGTGAAGAAAAGCACGGCGTAGACGAAGTTGAACAGCTGTTGGATTCCTGCCATGCGCTAATGAATTTCGGTGTCGATCGATACAAACGCCCAGAAAAGATCTCCATTGTGGAGGAGAAGGCACGGCAAGAAGCTCGTGAGGAATACCTTCAATCCCAAGTTAACGAGCTTTGGAAAACGGTTCCTAAAAGCGAGGAGAAGGAGCAATCTCAAAAGATTCGTTTCCCAACGGAACCTCAAGAAAATATCTTGTACTTCATTGAGAAACACGCCCCACTTCTAGAGCCTTGGCAAAGAGAAATAGTTCGTATTGTTAGAAAAGTCAGCCAGTACTTCTACCCTCAGAAACAAACACAAGTCATGAACGAAGGTTGGGCAACATTCTGGCACTATTCCATACTGAATCATTTGTACGATGAAGGTTTGGTGTCTGAGAAGTTTATGCTTGAGTTTTTGCATAGCCACACCAATGTTGTCGCCCAGCCTCCATACAACAGCCCTTATTTTAGCGGCATCAATCCATATGCTCTTGGTTTTGCGATGTTCCAAGACATTCGTAGAATGTGTGAAGACCCAACCGATGAAGACAGAGAGTGGTTCCCAGATATCGCAGGAGCAGATTGGTTAGATACATTGCACTTCGCTATGGCAAACTTTAAAGATGAAAGCTTCATCAGCCAATACTTGTCGCCTAAGTTAATGCGTGACTTTAAACTCTTTGCTATCAGTGACGACGACAGAAAAAACCACATAGAAGTCAGCGCAATACACGATGAAGTAGGTTATCGCCAAATCAGAGAAAAACTGGCGGCACAGTATAATTTAAGTAACTTAGAGCCAAACATTCAGGTGTGGAATGTAGACGTACGTGGCGATCGTTCTTTGATCTTGCAATATGTTCCTCATGATAGGATTCCATTAGGCGACAGCCATCAAGAAGTATTGAAACACCTTTATAGGCTTTGGGGATTCGATGTCATTTTGGAGCAACGGAATGAATCTGGAAGAAAAGAAATTCTAGGCAGTTGCCCTGAGCGTGAAGACTACAACTCCGAAATCTAAGCCAATAACTCGAATTTACCAATCCTCCTATTTGCCCACGAAGTCTGTGGGCTTTTTTGTGTCTAGAAAAAGAAAAGCCAGCTATATCAAGCTGGCTTAAAACTAGCAATTGTTACGATTACTTAAAAACAAATTGGATGGTCTTGGCTTTAGGGCTCTTGGTTGAAACCGTCAGCTCAACGTTATCAATGGTGTAGGTACCATCAGTAAATAGAGACTTATCTGTTTTTAGTGAAAGAGGATCATTTGGAATTGAATACGAGTAGTCATTAGGAATGATAATAATCGTTTCATCTTCATTAGTTGAAATGGATGCCAATGTTATTCCCGTTGAAAATTCGGGCGTACCTGGTGCACTCAACTTCAGGTCATTAACAAGTGTTGGGTTTTCCATCATCCAGTCAAAGCGGTTATTTTCAGTATTGAACCACAGCCAAAAATGACCGTTCTTGGTATTCAAATGAATCAACTGTAAAGTGTTTTTAGTTGGATCGAACCCATTGAGTACAAGCGTTTTAGATCCATTCACTTCAGAAACTTTACTTGTGTTTACTCGACCTAGTCGATATTGAAAGTATGGTAATACTTCTTGACCAACCTCGCCTTTTCCGCCCATAACACCATTGTATACGCCATAATTGAACGCTGAATATTTATCAAACTCTTTATGAAACTTTTCCATTACCTCTTTGTTTAATTTTTCAGTTTTATTCCAATCGCAAGATTGATCAAAATTAAACGGGTTACCATTATTTGAGAAGTGCTTGTAGGAGCAAGGAGAGACCGATGCATGCCCCAATCCTAAACCGTGCAAATATTCATGCGCAAATAAAACCTGATCAGGCGACAAACTCTTGCTTTCGCTGTCCAAACCAAGCTTAGATACAAGTGATTGACTTGCGAGATCACTGTTGATTAAAAAGCGATTTTTAAGAACAGCTCCATCCTGTAAGGTAACTGTCTCATAGATGTTTCCGTAGTTGTTCAAACCTGGATTGTTCTTGGCAATGTAAACAAATGCTAATTGGTCATACTGAGTTACATCAAGCTTAGAGCCATCCTCAGCAAGTATCGATTGGTAAAAAATTTGGTCTTTATAAGGCAGTAGAACTTTATTGTCATCGTTTGTTTCTAGACCTGTCACATTCAGTTCAGTAGCGACAGTTAGTTGGACATCTTTGGCTAAGGTCGACTCTAGATACTTATCAACATTTGATTGCTCACCAAATCTAGCAACAACTTCTTGGCGGATGCTACTCGACGGGAGCGTGTAACCATCAACAACTACAGGGATAACCGCTATGTTGATTTGTGGTTTGGTCACACGGCATATCATACGAATGCGGTCCTCATCGGAACGATACACTTCCGTTAGTGTCGATTTCACATCACCAGCGCAATTTGAAAAATCATGAACAGTGTTTGATGTTGTAATAGACGAGCACTGCTTGATGTCTGCTTTCAAGCTTGCACTCATCGAATCTGGCGCATTACTTAAAATTGCATCAAGTGCATCAGATGGAGACTTACCTGCAATAAATTTCTGGATATCAGAATCTAATACAGCGCTTTCCAATATCTGTTGCTGAGGCAAAAATGCCATATGTTCAGGTAAGTGCCATTCGCCGCACTCTGGGGCAGAATTCACCTGCTTTTTGTATGCAGTTTGGTCAAAGGCAATTACGGAGCTAACATTACCTGTTTTATCTAGGTTCAGCGTTTTACCTTTTAATTTAGTAACATCGCCTAATAATTGCTGCCCAGCGCTGGTCGCAAGCGCTTTCAATAATTCACGCTCTTTCGCACCTTGCTTTTGCGCTTGAACGAGTGAACGTGCAACGACTTTCGCCTTATAACTTTCATCATCGGAATCCGAAAGGTAGTTGTGAAAAACTTTGCTTGAATCTAGTCCAAGCTTCGTCGCGAAAGCTTCTTTAGTTAAGTTTTCTTTCACAGCGATATCAGTGATAGGGCTAACCACCCCGTAAGTTAACTTCGACTGAAAAAATACATCGTTAGCAGACAGAACATTAGAATTTGAGAAAGCTTTTACTGCTACAGGGTTATTTTGTCTAACACAAACTACCGCTTTGCTTGAACTGCTTTTCGCTTTGATCGCACCTTGTGAGTCCGTCTTACCTAGGAATTGGTCACATTTTCCGTCATGGTTGCTGTCCAAGAAAACATCAGCATTTGACAAATATTGCTCGCCACCAAGTGCAATAAGAGAGTAAGAATTAGATCCCGTATTTGGTGTTGTTGGTAAAGTAGGCGGTGTTGTTGGAGAAGAAGAGCTTGAATCTTTGTTACAACCAGAAATCATAACGGTAAAAGCAGAGACCACTGCCATGGTCATCAGGGAACGATTAAATTTCATAAATTTTACTCAAAGCGATTAGATGAAATAGTTATTTTTTTAAGCAGATTTCAGTTCCCTTGAATGAGCTGCAAGTGCATATTACCAATTAACGCCCCAACCAAATGTAAGGTCGTGTAAGCTTCGTGATTTCTATTCGCTTTGAATATTGTCTCTTTAACCCATAAGTTATTAATATAAAAAGCCAGCAACCTTTCGTCGCTGGCTTACAAATTTCACTTCTCAGTCCAAACTTTTAAACTATTTAATGCTTTCCCAAGCTTTTGAGTCCACATCATTTTGCTTGTAAGCAACGTCTGACAAAACCAGATCATTGATCGCTCTTAAGGTTTTCTTTTCTTCTTCATCCGTAATATTTGATTCAGTGTGTACTTTGTGATTGTTTGAATCGGAAGAGTCTGTGATCGTAAAGGAACCAAAATCTGGTGAGATAATAAACGATGTTGGGTTGTATAGACCACTAACATTAAGGACATCGTTCAACCCGAACTGACCAATTAGGTTCATTAGTTTTATGCCGTTTATGTCTGTTGGGCTTATTGAAGCATTTCGACCCACTACGATCCCATTATCAGTATCAAATAAGTCTATTGTGGCTCCTGACACACGGTACTCAACCAGATGAACCTTGTCTGTTTCGCTAATAAAGCCAGGAACAAGTTTTCCAGCGTTTTCAATTGCAGTGCCAGCTGAATATTCAAGCACACCATCAAAAGTGCGTTTTGCCTCTATTTTAAATGACTCACTGTCCGAGCCACACTGCTTACAAGATACATTACTCGTAAATTCGTTAATCGAACCGTTTACCTCGTCACTCACACGGTATCTTCTAAAAATGCCATCATCCGGAACCCCTTCCGAGTTAGACTGATAGAAAGTAAACGTTTCATAATTGGCTTTAAAGCCAGACTCTTCGTGAATACTGTTTTCAAAGATGTAAACCAGCTCACCCTGTGAGTTACCCACCTCAGGCGAATAAGCAATGATGTTACTTGGCAAAGATTTGTAATCCGCTTCAGAGCCTGATTTCTTAAGATTGCCAACCCAGGAACTTGCTTGCCCACAATCGTCCCCAGATACCGGAGCATGGATAACATCAACAATAACAGAGTCAAAGTCGTACTTGGCAGAAGCCCCATACTTAGCCACGATGTCGTCTATCCCAGGCCAGTTTTTTGCTTCAACTCCTTGCGCTGAACAAAAGGTCAGTGTTTCGTTTACGATCCTCTTGGTATCTTCGTTATCTGCAAGGTAATCAATAACCAATCCAACCTCATTAAACGCATCGGCTAGGTCCTGACGTTGCTCATCAGTGTATTTTGTCTCTTTATAAGCAACTTCTAGCTGTTTTTTCAGTTCGATTGGGGTAGCTTTGTGGCTATTGACACTCAAAACATCCATGTACAATGCTGCAGAAGAGAAAAATGAGGCCTGAAGCTTCGCCATGATCATCTCATCAATGCTCTCTTCCATCGCGGTATTGACTTTGTAAGCCCCAGCATATAAATCAGTGGCACTTGCTTGGTAAGCCGTCATTCCGCAGGCTACTAAAGCGGAAACCATTAGAGTATTCTTAATTTTCATAATCATCTTCCTTATCGCAGCTTACTACTTAGACTGTTGTTTCTTTTTCACAGCACTGAACTTGCTGGGTACTGATATCGATAGACTTGTCTTTCCTACTGGTAAATTGATAACGGATTCAATCGCATCAGAACCGAGAGTTTTACCGTCCGATTTAAGCAATGAAAGTTTTTGTTCTAGATCCGAATTTTTAGGAGCAATTGTCGATACTTTTGGCGCAGTGGTTTTAGGAGCTACACTCTTAGTCGTTTCGTTTTTAGCGCTAAAACAACCTGCAAGTAGAAAAACTGACATTATTGGGGCTATTATCGCTAGATTTCGTTTCATACCTTTCTCCTCATGAGCACTTCACATTTGAGCTATATGAAAAACAAAAAAACCTGACTCTATTGATGTCTTGGCTGCTTATCATTTCTCGTCTTGAAATCAATCTAATCGATTGCTTTCACCAATTACATTGATGAGATTAAACAAATCAGGTCAAATAGTTAGGCGTGAGGATTTTCAAGGCGTTCAAGGCTATAGAAACTTTCAGTTCCATAATTGTTATCTTTGTTAAATTGAGCTTTATAGGAATAATTTTTCTCGCGAACTGACTCGATAAGCTGGAAGCAATACGAAATATCAAGTTGTGTTTATTTATTACTAAGGTCAAACCTGTTTATAATGGCGCGTTGTTGTCCTTTAGGTTAATTGCCGAAGGTAAATCCAGATTGGTGATAAAAATATGAGCGCTTCAAACGCCCCTCGCACAGAAAGCCAAAATCGTCGTGATCTTCCTAATATGATCACATGTTTATTGCCTGCTTATAATGAAGCAGAGAATCTTCCGCATGTCGTGCCAGAAACATACAATTACTTGAAGCAGTTTTGCCAAGAAGTTGAAATTCTTATTGTTGACGATGGCAGTGCAGATAACACCGTAAGCGTCGCTCAAGAGCTTGCGAATAGTTATCCTATTTCTGTCGTGAAGTTATCCAGAAATTTTGGTAAAGAAATTGCTCTTAGCGCCGGTCTGGACAATGCCCGTGGGGATGTGGTCGTTATCATGGATTCGGATGGTCAACACCCGTTACCTGTCATTGAGCAGTTCATTGAGCACTGGCGTAAAGGTTTCGACATGGTTTACGGGGTTAGAGCCAACAGAGACGACGAATCTTTTGCGAAAAGAGCGTTCACTAAAGTCTATTACGGGCTTTTAAACCGAATCTCTGATGTGGATATCCACCCAGACGCGGGTGACTTCAGGCTGTTAAGCCGAAACGTTGTTAATGCGTTGGTTTCATTACCTGAACGTACCCGAATGATGAAAGGTCTGTACGCGTGGGTTGGTTTTAAGAGTAAAGCTGTGTCGTTTGATGTAGAAGAACGATTGAGCGGAACCAGTACCTTTCGCTTCAGAGATCTCACTTCCCTAGCAATAACCGGACTAACGTCATTCAGTAGCATCCCTCTAAAAATATGGATGGTGGTAGGTGCAGCGATCTCTGCTATGTCGTTTGGATATGGCATGCTCATTCTACTTAAAACACTAATTTTTGGCACAGACGTACCCGGTTGGCCTACATTAACCGTGTCGATCTTTTTCCTTGGCGGAATTCAATTGCTGTCTATCGGTATCATGGGTGACTACCTAGCCCGAGTGTTCTCAGAAGTTAAAAAGCGCCCTCTCTATATTGTCGAAGAATACCAAAAAAGCGTAGATAAAGGCGCAGATGGAAATGATGTTGGCGATAAGTTTGAAGACGAAAAAGTAGAAAAATAATTGATGAAAAGCATCATAGTTTGCGCAGACGATTATGGCATGTCTCGAGAAGTTGACGACGCCATTCTAGAGTTAATTGAGAAAAAACGTATCTCCGCCACCAGTTGCATGACACTAATGCCGAATTGGAAAGCGTCTGCGAATCGATTGAAAGAGCTTGAAGGACAAGCAGCTTTCGGCTTGCATTTCGATTTGGGTCACGTTGCAAGCTTAGGTAAGTTAATGCTGAGTGCAGTACTGCGCACGTTGGATAAGTCAGCCATTGAAACAACACTTAATCAGCAGCTGGATAACTTTGAAAATGAAATGGGCAGAGCACCAGACTACATTGATGGTCACCAGCACGTTCACGCATTTCCTGTCATCCGTGACGTTTTAGCCTCTGTCGTAAACCAACGCTACGCAGTTGAGACTCCATGGATTAGAAGACCATCAGTGCCGCTAACAGGGCATGATTCCGCTTTAAAAGCCGTCGTGATCCAAGGATTGAATTTGGGTTTTGATTCAGTCATAGGTAAACACACCAATGCGCAAACCAATTCCAGTTTTGCTGGCTTATATTCCATTAGCGAAACGGCTAACTTTCCTGAGCTAATGGAAGGTTGGGTCAACAATCTCGATAATCACGGATTAATTATGTGTCACCCAGCCGTAGAAGGGGCAAACGTGGAGCACAGTTTAGCGAGGATTAAGGAATATGATTACCTTCGAAGTGATCGTTACATCTCGCACCTTGAAGCAAATAATGTAACGCTCGTTACTCACCCAGAATAAAAAATAGCAGCGATTTAGCTGCTATTTTTTTAAACGCTTGAAGTAGTCTAACGAGAAAGTAGTTTTCTAACCACTTCTAAGTCTTCTGGAGTATCGACCCCCGCTGCGGGTGTTTCTTTGGCAACTTCTACATGGATCTTCTCACCGTACCAAAGCACTCTCAATTGCTCTAAACATTCGATCCGCTCTAGCGCGCTCGGCTCCCAATTAATGTAGGTTTTAATAAACCCAGCTCGATACGCATAAATCCCAATATGACGCTGTAATGGCTGATGAATAGACGGATCTGCCTTCGAAAAGTCATCTCTATCCCAAGGAATCGAAGCACGGCTAAAATACAGTGCGTACCCTTTTTCATCCGTAACTACTTTCACTACGTTAGGGTTAAATATTTCATTTGCACCTTCAATTTCCACTGAGAGCGTTGCCATTGGCGCCTTGCTTTGCTGAAGGTTGCGCGCAACTTGCGAAATGATAGATGGGGGAATCAAAGGCTCGTCACCTTGCACATTAACGATAATGTGCTCAGGCGGAATATTCATTAAATCAACCACTTCCGCCAAGCGCTCAGTACCCGACTCATGTTTATCCGATGTCATGCACACCGTCGCACCAAACCCTTCAGCCGCTTGTTGAACGCGCTTGTCATCGGTAGCAATAATGACGTTTTCAGCACCAGCTTGAATAGCTTGAAGGTAAACCCATTCAATCATAGGTTTACCCGCTATATCCGCAAGAGGTTTACCTGGTAATCTCGTCGATTGGTATCTCGCAGGAATGACAACCGTAAATGCCATTTACTTGCCCTCATCCATTGAAATACTGCGAGCTTCCGGCTCAAGCAGAACAGGAATGCCTTCTTTAATTGGGTAAGCAAGGCGATCGATTTTACAGATAAGTTCTTGCTTATCTTTATCAAAAGTCAGTTTACCTTTGCATACAGGGCACGCCACAATCTCAAGCAGTCGATGATCCATATTCTTTCATTACCTCATTTATTCTTTGTAATATCTTATCAGTATCTTGTTCAGGTAAGGTTGCAGAGACTGGTAGGTACCACCAGTTATCCTTTGCAAAAGGCAAACATTTGACAGCATCTTTTTCTGTCATAATAAGCGGCTTACCTGCCATTTCAATGGCACTAATCTGTTGCTCTGTCATTGCCTGATGATCAGCAAAACCATGTTCCGCCAAAACATTCAATCCCATACTCTTCAAGGATTCGAAAAAGCGAGGAGGATGACCAATTCCAGCCATCGCCACTGCACTTTCAAGTTCAATGGCACTTTTCTGTTCATTCGTTACCAAGTTGATGGCTTTAGAAGGCTCTAGAGTCATTGGAAATTCTTTTGCACGAGCACTGCCACCGTTGGTGATAACAAAGTCCACTTCATCTATCCGTGAAACAGGCTCACGTAGTGGCCCCATAGGGATAAGTTGCTCATTTCCCATACGCCTAACGCCATCGACAACAACAATTTCAATGTCTCTGTTTAATGCGTAGTGCTGCAAACCATCATCAGTGACAACAATATCGACCCCTGAATCCAAGAGTGCTTTTACAGCATTACTTCGATTCGGATCGACGACTACAGGGGCATTTGTGCGACGATGAATTAAAAGAGGCTCATCGCCACAATGTTCTGGGCTAGAATCCAGCGTTACCGAAAACGGATAGCTGGGCGCTTTGGCTCCATAGCCCCGTGATACCACCCCTGGCTTAAGCCCTTTAGCCTGTAGCATTTCCACAAGCCATACCACGACAGGTGTCTTGCCATTCCCACCCGCGGTAATGTTACCAACGACGACGACGGGAATGGGGGCGTGGTAACGTGCTTTTTTTTGGCTCAAGAAATCTTGTTTACGCTTTGTACTGACAAAACCAAACAACAGGCTGAGCGGCCATAATATGGGCCAAAGCAAAAAGCTCAGCCAATGTCGCTCAAACCAGATCTTTTCTACCATCAATTTGACTCACTAAATTGAATGGAGTAAAGCGACGCATAAGCGCCGTCTTCTAGCATCAATGCTTCGTGCTGACCACGCTCTATCACCTTCCCATCTTCAATAACTAATATCTCATCGGCATTTTCAATGGTAGACAAACGGTGTGCAATCACCAAGACTGTCTTATCTTTTTGCAATACATCCAACGCAGCTTGAATTGCGCGTTCAGATTCAGTATCCAAAGCAGACGTGGCTTCATCAAGAATCAAAACTGGCGCATCACGCAGCAATGCACGTGCAATGGCGAGCCTTTGCCTCTGCCCACCAGATAGAGTCGTGCCATTCTCGCCGATAACCGTGTCATACCCGTTATCTAGTGCCTCGATAAACTCATGTGCATACGCGAGCTTGGCCGCTTCAATGATTTGTTCTTTTGTAAACTTATCTTCCGCAGCATAAGCAATGTTGTTTGCTACCGTATCGTTAAACAGGTGAACGTGCTGAGAGACGATACCAAAGTGAGTGCGAAGATTCTGTAAGTCGTAATCTCGTACATCATGTCCATCGAGAGCAATTGAACCTGAATCTAAGTTGTAGAATCGCGTAAATAGGCTCGCTATCGTGCTTTTTCCGGAACCTGAGCGACCAACCAATGCCACCGTTTTCCCCGACGGTATATTAAAGCTGACATCTTTTAACGCGGGAGTATCTTTTGTTGGATAAGTAAAAGTGGCATTTCGTACCTCTACATCGCCTTTCACCTTTTCTTTAACTAACTTGCCTTCATCATTTTCTGTTGGCATATCCATTAAGCTAAACAACGTTTGGCAAGCCGCCATACCGCGCTGGAAGTCGGACATAACCGAAGTTAATCCACGAAGAGGTCGAAGCATACTTAACATCGCAGAGAAGACGACTGTAAATGTACCCGCAGTCAACTCTGCGCGAATAGAATCAACAGAAGCTAGGAACAACACAGTAACTAACGCAGAAGAGCCGATCATTTGTACTACAGGGCTCGAGAGTTGTGAAACCACGACCATCTTCATATTTTGCTGACGCATCGCATTGCTGACGTGATTGAATCGCTCTTCTTCTACCGGTTGACCACCGCAACTCAATACAACTTTGTGACCATTTAACATCTGCTCTGAAGAAGATGTGAGGTTCCCCATTTCAGTCTGCATATTTTTAGAAATTTTGCGGAACCGACGAGACACAACACCAATCGCGATTGCAACAATAGGTCCCACAACTAACAGTACTAAAGAGAGCTGCCAGCTGCTCCATACCATCAAACCAATCAGCCCTAACAAGCTTGCAGTTTCGCGGACGATATTGACCAAAGCTTGACTCGTTGCCCCTGCCACTTGCTCCGTATCATAAGTAATGCGAGAAAGTAGTCGACCAGTAGACTCCCTGTCGAAAAAGGAGACTGGCATTTGCATAAAATGATTAAACACCTGCCGACGAAGCTTCATTACCACATTATTGGAAACCCAGCTCATAAAATACGCTGACACAAACCCACTTCCGCCACGGACGATCATTAACACCAGAATGATGATCGGCATTGTGCGTAAAAACTCAGAGTCCGACTGACCAAAGCCTTCGTCTAGTAAAGGCTTAAGTAAAGAAAGCATGTATGTATCGCTGAGCGCATTAATCACCAATGCAATAATCGCGATGACAATACCGGCTTTGTATGAGGAAATATAAGGCCATAAGCGCTTAAAGGTTTGAAAGGTCGATTGATCTATTTCTTGCGACATAAGAAAGGTCATTGTCAAAAAATTCCGCTTATTCTACTCCTTTCCTTACTATCTGCCTATACCAGCGAGGGGAATGTTCAGCTCTAGTGGTTTTAATATCCCATTTGTCCTTGTAAATCAGGATTGATATTTGTCCTTCTTCCCCCGTATCCATCCATTTTATGCCTTTTGATTCGTACACTTTTCGGACTTGTGCCGATGGCAAATTCCATCGATTCCCTTTTGCCAACGAGGCAATTGCAATATCTGGTACAACACGGTCAACAAACAAACTCTTGGACGATGTACTTGACCCATGGTGAGGAACGACAAGAATATCTGACGCTAAGTGTTCGCCCTGTTGAGACAATATAAACTCGCTGATGGCATCAATATCACCCGTTAATAACATCGATGTTTTGCCATCGCTGATCCTAATAACACATGAGTGAGGGTTATACGCTCGACGCGTTAATCGAGGAGGCCACATCGCCTCAAAACGCAGTCCCTGCCAATACCATTGCTCCCCGCGAATACAAGGCTGATAGCCCTCAAGACTTTGGCTTGCTCTACGCCAATTCGGTTGCAATTCCGATTCAACATAACCTTTCCCACCAGCATGGTCTGCATCTAGATGGCTGAGAACAAAACCATCTAAGTAATTAACTCCTCGATTCTTAAGTACTGGGTGAATCACGCTTTTCGCGTAGCTCCCTCCTTCCCACCCCATGCCAGTGTCATACAAAATAGCTTTACCATTCTTCTCAATAAGAACCGCGAGCCCATGACCCACATCCAACATATCCACACGCCATATTGGCTTGGGTTCGTGAGGAAAACGCCATAACATCGCCACAGCTAAAAGCATCACAGGAATGACAGAACGAAATTGAAAAGACAAAACCAATAAAGTGATCAAGGAAAAAACGAGAAAGGTGTAACGAGAGGAAAGAGATAGCCAACCATATTCTCCCCATTCTAAAGACCAAATAATCGGGTTTAGTGACCAGTCCGCAACTTGCCAAAACGGATAAGCAAGATTTGGTGAAGCCGCGGTGAACAACAAAGCAAGGCTAATAAAAGGTAATGTCACCAAGCTGACTAACGGTAAAAAGATAAAGTTGTATATAGGTGAAAGTACGCTGAAGCCTGAAAATACAAATATCGAAATAGGCGCTAGTGCGATGAGTAACCAAAATTGCATTTCAAGCAAAAAACGGGCTTTTTGCCATTTATTACTTTGTTCTGAACGCCTTAGACCGATAAAGATAAAAATCACTGAAACAGCAGAAAACGAGAGCCAGAAGCTGGCTGAAAGTACAGCAAACGGATCCAATAATAAAAGCACCGAACAAACAATCAGTAGCAGACGCCAATTACTAAAATGAACACTCGCTAGTTTCACGGTTGTGAGAATAATACACGCGACAAGTGCGCGCTGAGTCGGTATAGAGAAACCCGCTAGGCTGGCGTAGATTGAGGCCGTTATAAGTCCAGCTACAATCGGTAGCCACACTCTCACCGAAGGTAGTGGCAGAACAAGTGCAATAACTCGACCAAAAAACCACCCTAGTCCAAATATCAAACCAATATGCAATCCCGAAATCGCCATCAAATGAAGAAGGCCACTGCTTTGTAGGTGCCGCCAATCTGAATCCGTTAAGCCTCGTCTGTCTCCAAAACTGAGCGCGAGCAAATATGGTGCACTTTTGAAATCGTATACGAGATTAAAAACACGACTGTGAAGGCTTTGTCTATAATGAGTGGTGTTGTAAAGAAGTGTCGCTTGCTTAACCACCGCTTTCCCATGCCAGCGATTCGCTACGTAGTGTTTTTCTTGGTCTCTGCCTGCTTCATTTAACCGACCATAAACCGGTTTGAGAGCGGCATCTAAGGTTAAAAATTGACCCAGCAACGGTGGCTCGCTATCCATAGACCAAATAACTCTAACGGTCGGTCGGAGCAAATATGGAATTTTCCTGCCGTTAAGTTGATGCACCACAAAAGACGCTTCATATCCATGACTTATTTGTTTAAAAAAGCTGTCAATCTGCCCAGTTATGGTACTATTCTGACCTTCAGAAAAAAGCAAACGTTGCTGGTGTTGAAATAGGCTGGAATGGACGACTACCACTATTAAACCGAGTAACATGCCTTTCAGGCAATCAGTATAAGGTCTATTCCAAACGAGCAAGCATAGGATAATTGCAGGAAAGACCCAGAAAACACTCGGCATTATTGTCCAAAGTGCGGACGAAGCAATCAATGTCGTGAAAGAAGTTAGTGTCCAGTTAGATAAGTGAGTTTTCATATCCTATGCCAAAAAAACTAATCCGACGTTTCTTGCCCGATCACGAATTAATCAAACGTCAAAAAGCCCTTAAAATCTTTGGCAACGTTCTATATAACCCAAACTTGTGGTGCCTAAATCGTCGTTCTGCCGCTGGCGCATTTGCCGTTGGTTTGTTTATGGCATTTGTTCCACTCCCTAGCCAAATGATCATGGCAGCCGGTCTAGCTATTGCTTGCGGGGTGAACCTGCCACTTTCTGTCGCTCTCGTTTGGGTCAGCAACCCTATTACCATGCCCGTTTTGTTCTACTTCGCTTATAAAGTAGGCGCAGTCGTTATGTCTGTTCCACCGCAAACCTTTCACTTTGAGCTGTCTTGGGATTTTATTGTTGCTCAAATGTCGACCATCGGTCCCCCGTTCATTCTTGGATGCGCCATCTGCGGCGTGGTCAGTGCCATGGCAGGTTACTTTGGCATACGCGGGATTTGGCGTTACTCCGTTGTCCGTAGCTGGCAAAAACGCGGAGTGCGAGTACGTTAGAGGATTTTTCTAACCATAAGTAACTGAAAGTCTAACGCTCCGAGCCGATATACAGCTAAATGTAATCACGCTGTTTCTCATAATCAGATTTAGTTACAACCATCAAAAAAGGGCTCACATTGAGTAATGCCAGTCAGTTAAG
>NZ_PIZL01000039.1:22002-35686 GCF_002835515.1 Vibrio sp. vnigr-6D03 | reverse complement strand
GTCCCGTCCACTCCGCCATTTTTTTGAGAAGCCTCGCCTTACGCGAGGTTTTTTTGAATCTGATAGCTAAAGGTTCAATACAATTTAGGGGTGTAGCTCCAATTGGCAGAGCAGCGGATTCCAAATCCGCGTGTTGGGAGTTCGAATCTCTCCACCCCTGCCATATTTGAAAGCCTCGTCGAAAGACGAGGCTTTTTTGTATCTATTGCTTTTGCAAAGCAAGTGTATGAATTCTAAAGCACATCTTTGGGAATAAATCGGCGCAGTTTTACACCGATTTGTTTGGAAATACTGACTTCACTATCAGGATTAAAGTCAGGGGTAATTCTCCACGCGTTTTCTGGTTCCATTTCTATATGCATTGATTTCGAAACGTGCTGAGTGATTTCAGGAGAATGGATAATGGCAAAGCTCTCTGTATTTAAATTGGCACTCCGTGGATCAAAGTTATAAGTACCGATGGCTGTGATGCTTTCATCTACCACCATAGTTTTTGCGTGAAGACCAAAAATCGGAGTGGAAGAGAGCTTTTTATACATATGCTCTGTCATCACTCGCTGCCTTATTTTGGCGTCAGGCTTGAACTCGTAAATCTCTACCCCTGTATCGAGCAGTTGCTTGCGGTTGCGCTGGTAGCCACTAAATGCAGCAAGGTTATCATTAGATGCAAGGCTATTCGTTAGGATCTTGATGGTTATACCTTTATCAACTAATTCACGTAAAAAAGCCCGATCCTTTTTCGTCGTGACAAGATAAGGCGTCTGAATCAGAATCGACTTCTGAGCACTTTCGGCCAGTTGAACTAATTTATCTTGGGTTACACTCCCACCACCGAGAAAAGATTGCCTATCATTTTTTCCTGGCTGGTCTGAGATGTATTCGACATTATCAACGAACTTAAATTTGCCTTCTTTGGCCAACCGTTGAAATGTAGTTGGCACTTTTTCAATATCTGACCGTATTTGAGGGTGGAAGTGCTCTGGGTTACAAGCGTATGAGTGAAGCCTCGAAAAATCAGGATTGGTATCGCGAGAAGGTGTGCTGAACAAATCTTCAACAGGTACGCTGAGCTTATTGTTCCAGTATTCTTCAAACGATGCATCAATGTGTTTGACCGCTTGACCCGCTAAAAATACATCTCTGTCTCGGAAGTTGTATTCGTGGTCAAACCCAAAGTACTCATCTGCGATGTTCCGACCACCAGTAATGGCTATCTGGCTATCAACTAAAAAGACTTTGTTGTGCATACGCTGATTAATACCGTGGAAATCGGTGGCGACGGTAGAGATTTTCTGAGCGATGTTTTTGCCGATGTTGGCATTAGGGTTATAAATCTTGATTTCAAAGTTTTCATGCGCAGCAAGAATTAATAGTTCATCGCCTCTTGCATCCAACATGATGTCATCGACTAAGACTCTTACTTTTACCCCACGCTCTGCGGCTCTCACTAGATAATCCGTTGCTATCAAACCTACGTTATCAACAGAGAATATAAAGTACTGAACGTCGATCGTCTTTTCTGCTCGTTCTGTTAGCCATGCCCTCGACATCATGGCTTCAGTGCCTTGTTCGAGCACATATACCCCAGTTTTAGTTTCCATCTGAGCACGATACGGTTCTATAAAGTGTGAGGTTGGCAGAGGCGTTTTTTCTGCAAGAGAACGGCAATGATTTTTTTCAGAGACTGGGACGCTATCTGGTGCTGGACTACAGCCAAGCAATGGTGCGGAGAGCAAAGCAAAAGTGATGTTTCTAAATATGGACATTAGGTAAGCGCCTTTTTCTCTATTGAACCAAGGGGAGACATTGCCAAATATACTAAGGTCTGTTGACCTTTCGAGATGATTTTTGCAGCAATTTGTGGGTTCTTTATACAAGGCAGCGCTCATTCGGTGTAGTCGCTCTACATCAATGAGTGATAACACAGTAGAACTCGAACAAAATTTAACCACGAAAGGTCAACAGACCCTAATCAAGACTTTTAACAATGTCAGTATTCAAGGTTATCACTATGGTTGGATATAGACCTTTTCAGCAACTTTCCAGAAAGCGGAAAGTAGAGGATTGTCTAAATTTGAGCGTTTACATACAACGCCTAATTTAAAGGGTTTAATGGATTCCAGCTTGAGACGCTGAATCTTATCCCTTACAGGGCTATTTACGATAACGACTTCTGGGGCGATACCCACACCACACCCGAGAGCGACCATGCTGACAATGGCTTCGTGCCCAGATACTTGGGCATAAATGTTAGGTTTTATGCGCATTTTTTTAAACCAAGCATTCGCTCTCTCTCGTGCTGTTCCCGCTTCAGGAACGATAAAAGGAATTTTGTTCCAATCGGGTGTGCTTTCCATCAATTCCGATCCGAAACTGCTTACCCCAGAAGGTGCAATGACGGAGAGCGGTATATCACTGATCGATTCAAACTCAAGCCTAGCTGGCAATAACTCGGGCAGTGCAGAGATCGCAATATCAGTTTCATCGTTCATGACCTTATCGATTGCTTGTGCGGGGTCGCCCGTAGAGAGCTCAAATTCAATATAAGGGTAGAGTAGCCTAAATTCTGCAAGTAACTCAGGTAGGTGGCTGTAGCTAGCCGTCACCGAGCAGAACAAACGCAATTTCCCTCTTAGTTCGTTCTCTCCATGCTGATTATCGGACTGAAACTGATGCCATTCACTGACGATATTAACGGCAATGGGCAGTAACTTCTTACCAGCGGGTGTCAGTTCTACTGAACGATTGTCTCGAAGAAACAGGTTTTGCTGCGCGTCCTGTTCGAGCTTTTGGATCTGCCGGCTTAATGCTGATGCACTCACATGCATGGCAGTTGCCGTTTTACTGAAACTTTTACTCTCACATAGGTGAATAAAGGCTTGAAGACTTTTGATATTCATAATGGTGTCACTTTGAGCAATATAAAATAGCCAGTGTTGCGTTTATTGCAATTACTGGTTGTGAATATATCACTTTGAGCAACTTAATGTCTGAATTAGTATAAGGTTATTCGACGCTATACCGTCGACCTTATGGATAAATTAAACAGGAGTTCCAGAAAATGGCTAACTACTTCAACACTTTAAACTTGCGTGAGCAGCTAGACCAGTTGGGTCGTTGCCGTTTTATGGACCGCAGCGAATTTGCAACAGAAGCCGATTACCTGAAAGGTAAGAAAGTGGTCATCGTTGGTTGTGGCGCACAAGGTCTTAACCAAGGTCTGAACATGCGCGACTCTGGTTTGGACGTATCTTATGCACTTCGCCAAGCAGCAATTGATGAACAGCGTCAATCGTTTAAAAATGCAAAAGACAATGGTTTTGAAGTTGGCAGCTACGAAACTCTTATCCCACAGGCAGATTTAGTTGTTAACCTGACTCCAGATAAGCAGCACAGCAATGTTGTTGAGACAGTAATGCCTCTAATGAAAGAAGGTGCTGCACTGGGTTACTCTCATGGTTTCAACGTTGTTGAAGAGGGTATGCAGGTACGTAAAGATTTGACTGTTGTGATGGTTGCACCTAAGTGCCCTGGTACAGAAGTTCGTGAAGAATACAAGCGTGGCTTTGGTGTACCAACTCTGATTGCCGTTCACCCTGAAAACGATCCGAAGGGCGAAGGCTGGGATATCGCTAAAGCTTGGGCTGCAGCAACAGGTGGTCACCGTGCTGGTTGTCTTGAGTCTTCATTCGTCGCTGAAGTGAAATCAGATCTAATGGGCGAGCAGACTATTCTATGTGGTATGCTGCAAGCTGGTTCTATCGTATGTTATGAGAAGATGATTGCGGACGGTGTAGATGCAGGTTACGCAGGTAAGCTTCTACAGTACGGTTGGGAAACGGTGACTGAAGCACTTAAGTTTGGTGGCATCACTCATATGATGGATCGCCTATCTAACCCTGCGAAAGTGAAAGCGTTTGAGTTGTCTGAAGAATTGAAAGATCTGATGCGTCCGCTTTACAACAAGCACATGGATGACATCATCACAGGTCACTTCTCTAGCACTATGATGGCTGACTGGGCAAATGATGACGCGAACCTTCTTGGCTGGCGTGAAGAGACAGGTGAAACTGCTTTTGAAAACTACCCAGAATCTGACGTTGAAATCTCTGAGCAAGAGTACTTTGATAACGGTATTCTAATGATTGCCATGGTGCGTGCGGGTGTTGAGCTAGCATTTGAAGCGATGACTGCGTCTGGCATCATTGATGAATCTGCTTACTATGAGTCTCTTCACGAGCTTCCATTGATTGCGAACACAATCGCACGTAAGCGCCTGTACGAAATGAACGTCGTAATTTCAGATACAGCAGAATACGGTAACTACCTATTTGCTAACGTAGCGACTCCACTTTTACGCGAGAAATTCATGCCTTCTGTAAACACAGATGTTATCGGTAAAGGTTTGGGTGAAACTTCTAACCAAGTTGATAACGCTCGTTTGATTGAAGTGAATGAAGCGATTCGTAACCACCCTGTTGAATACATCGGTGAAGAGCTACGCGGCTACATGACTGACATGAAGCGTATCGCCGTTGGTGGTTAATGATGTGAAATAGACGTCTAAGTTAGTGTGAAGGTCGGTATCGGTTTGAAACAGTACGCCTTCACCTAAAATGACGAAGCTATTTCTGCGTTATCGACTACGCTTATATTGCAAAAGAACTCCAGCAGACTGGGGTCGATAATACAAAAAGTAAACACAACACATAAATAAAAGGCTTGCTCTGTCGTTAGAGCAAGCCTTTCTTTTTACTTGAAGGAAGTGGCTTCTATTTTTCGCTCAGCTTTTCTTCTAGATCTGCCAGCTTTTGCTCCATCTCCGTCAGCTTTTGGCGAGTGCGCAACAATACTCGAGTTTGCACATCAAACTCTTCTCTGCTGACAACATCCAACTTATTGAGTTGGCCTTGGATAACTTGGCGAACCTTTTGTTCTACATCAGTACCGAGCTCTTTGACAGGCTGAGGCATTGACTCATGAATTTGTTTGGCAATTTGTTCGAGTTTCTTGGGATCAAACATGGGTAACTCCTTTCAATTTAACCTCATTTTATGTAATTCGCTGGTCGTTGTCGTTAGTCTTTAGCAAGAAAAAAGGCTACCGAAGTAGCCTTTTTACGTTTTGTGTATCTATTGCGATTACACGGACTCTTCTCGAATATCTCGTTGAGCGGCTTTTGCCTCATCAACTCTCGCAAGCTTTTCTAGATCTTTATCTTCAACAAATACTGGCAGCGGTTTGTGATCCTCTGCTAAGTAGCTGTAAATTACTGGAAGAACGAACAAGGTGAAAAGCGTCCCTATCGCCAATCCAGCAACGATAACAATACCAATACTGAAACGTTGAGCAGCACCAGCACCAGTTGCATACATCAGAGGTATCAAACCTGCGATCATGGCTGCTGTTGTCATCAGGATAGGGCGAAGACGCACCTTCGCCGCTTCCATTACTGCCTGCATCTTGTTCTTTTTGTTATGAAGTTGTTCTTCTTTGGCAACTTCACAAATCAAAATGCCGTGCTTAGTAATGAGGCCGACGAGCGTAATCAACCCGACTTGAGAGTAGATATTCATGGACGCGGCGCCCCACGCCAGTGCGATTAACGCTCCACATATGGCGAGTGGCACAGAAACCATAATGACCAGTGGATCTTTCACCGACTCGAATTGAATAGCTAATACAAGGAAGATGATGGCCAAAGCCAAGCCAAATGTTGCGTACAGTGCGCTGCCTTCTGTTACGAACTGACGTGATGCACCCATGTAATCATGGTTGTATCCCGCAGGCAGTTTGGTTTCCGCTATATTTTCAAACCAGTTTATCGCTTCACCCATAGCAATACCTGGTGTTGGTACTGCACCTACAGTTGCCGAATTTAACTGATTGAAGTGTGGTAGTGAGCGAGGCTCCGCAACCACATCAATAGAAATCAGGCTTCCTAGCGGTATGGAATTACCATCTGCCGCTCGAACATAATAGTTGTTCATGGATTCCGGGTTTAAGCGATACTTACGCTCTACTTGAGGAATCACTTCGTAAGAACGACCATTTAGGTCAATACGGTTCACATAGCCATCAGCCATCATTGTGCTGAGTGTGATACCAATGTCTTGCATGGTAACGCCATAAACACCGGCTTTATCTTTGTCTATATTGATCTTCATGGTGGCTGAATCGTAGTTCAGATCGAGATCAGAGTAGACAAACAGTGGGCTCGTATTGACTTCCGTTAACACGTCCGTCGCGACTTGGAACAAGCTCTCAAAGCTATTCGGTGTTGTCATAACAAACTGAATAGGGAGACCAGAGCCCGCGCCCGGTAGTTCAGGCATTTCAAACGCCGTTACCGACATGCCTGGAACATCTTGCACCAACTTACTTACGCGATCTTTGACTTCCGCTTGGCTTGCTTCACGCTCGCTCCACGGCACCATGGATGCAATACCGAAAGCTTGGTTTGAGTTAGGCACCCCAGTGAACACCTGAGCAAACGCCACTTCTGGCTGGTCTGACAGGATTTTGTTCACATCATTCATGGTGTTTTGCATGTAGTCGAGGTTCGCGTTTGATGGCGCTGTACCCATCAACATCACGACACCTTTATCCTCAGATGGCGCAAGCTCACTCGGTATGAACTTGAACAACATTGGAAGGCTGGCAAATACGATGATAGCGAAAGCAATAATGACAGGACGATGTTGCATTACTGCGACTAACATACCTTCGTAGCGATCCGACATTCTGTCTAGGAATTGATGAACGGTTTTCTCGAATTTGCTTGGTTGTTCGTTGGCTTTCAGCATTTTCGAACACATCATCGGAGAAAGTGTTAACGCCACGATACCTGAAACAAATACTGCCCCTGCAAGAGTAAGGGCGAACTCCTTAAACAGAGAACCGGTGATACCGCCCATCATTGCGATTGGTGCGTATACCGCCCCCAAGGTCAGCGTCATGGCAATAACAGGCACCGCAATTTCACGTGTACCAATAATAGCCGCACGGAATGGCGATTCGCCCAGTTTGATATGACGGTCGACGTTCTCCAAAACAACAATGGCATCATCAACCACCAAGCCGATAGCCAGAACCATAGCCAGCAGTGTCATTAGGTTCCAAGAGAACCCCATTGCTTGCATCACCATAGCCACACCAATTAGTGACAATGGAATAGTAACGATAGGGATCAAGACCGCTCGGAACGAACCTAGGAAGATGGTGATAACCACTAGTACAATCAGTGCCGCTTCCAAAATGGTCTTGATGACCTCTTGGATGGACTCATTGATTGCAATTGTGGAGTCGTACATGACTTCCATCTTGATGTTACTTGGAAGGTTCTTTTCAAGTGTTGGTAATAACTCTAGAACGTCTGCCGCAATGTTGATTGGGTTAGCACTTGGCGCGGCATTGATTGCGGCAACAACCGCTTCTTGCCCATTCGCACTTGCACGGTAAACATCGTGGCTTTTTTCTAGTGACACTTTGGCGATGTCACCTAAGCGGATGACGAGCCCTTCACCATTTTTCACCACCAAACGACTGAGTTCTTCAACGCTTGAAATTTGTGTATCGGCACTGCCGTTATACAGAACAAATTCGCCAATGGCTTGACCGGTTGCCGACTGATAGTTGTTGGCATTCAGAACCGTCATTACATCGGTTGCTGTTAGGTTAAGTGCGCCCATTTTCGTTGGGTCTAACCAAACACGAAGTGCGTATTTCAAACCGCCGTAAAGGTCGATCTTAGACACACCGTTAACCGTAAATAGCTGAGGGTTGATCACTCGCTCAAGATAGTCTGTTAACTGGCTTGATACTAACTCGTCACTGGTGAAACCAATGTAGAGAACCGCAGTGGTTGAGCCTGTCGACATGGTTACCGTTGGATCTTCCGCTTCTTTTGGAAGTTGAGATCTCACCGAGTTGGTTTTGGCGAGAATATCCGCCAGTGCCGCATTAGGATCGGTATTCAGTTTCATTGTCACCGTAATGGTGGACTTACCTAACACCGATTGCGACGTCATAAAGTCGATATTATCGGCTTGTGCGACCGCTTGTTCCAGCGGCTGAGTAATAAAGCCCTGAATCAAATCGGCACTGGCACCGTAATAGCCCGTTGATACTGTAACAACGGTATTCGTCATTTCAGGGTATTCACGCACCTGCATTTTGAAGATGGCTTGTAAACCAAGCAAAGCAATCAAAAAGCTGATGGATACCGCTAAAACAGGACGTTTAATAAAAACATCAGTAAAGCGCATGCTTCCTCCAGTTACAGCATTGGTGTTTCAGCAGGCGGATTCGTTGCATCGCTTTCCACGATACGAACTTTAGCGCCGTTGCTTAAACGAACCTGACCAGAAGTCACCACTACATCTCCAGGTTTTACCCCTTCTAATATATGAGCGATGTGCTCGGTACGTTCACCCACTTTTACAACGTGTTGCTTCACTCGCTGAACGCCATCTTCTTCAGACAGGATGTACACATTATCACCATATAAGGTGAAAGTGATTGCGGTTTGAGGCAAGGAAACCTGATCGGTGAGTTTTGGCAAAATGATGTCGGCACGAGCAAACATACCACTACGAAGTTGACCATCGTTATTTGGAATGTTCGCCTGAACTTGCACTAGACCACTTTGTACGCTGACGGCAGGCTCTATAGCACTGATGGAGCCTTGGAAGGAATTTTCTGGGTAAGCGTCAACTTTAATATCAACGGTTTGGCCTATGTGAATGCGCGAAATATCCGTTTGTGGAACGGTAAAGCGAAGGCGCATAACACTGGTGTCTTCAAGACGTACAATATCCGTTCCCGGTTGTAGGTATTGACCTAAGTAAACATTTCGAATACCGACGACACCTGCAAACGGTGCTTTGATTTCACGGCGATCGATAGACGCTTTTAAGCTCTCAATATCGGCAGAAAGAGATAAATACGCCGCTTGCGCATCATCGTAAGCTTCTTTCGATACAGAGCCTTTCTTATACAAGCCAGCATAACGTTTGTATTTTGCTTGAGCCGCTGGCAATTTTGCCTTCGCACTTTTTAGGTTGGCTTGCTCAACTTCAGAATCCAACGTAAGAAGAACTTGGTTATCTTTAACCGTAGTGCCAGATTCAAATTGAATCTTATTGATTACGCCATTGGTTTCTGTTGTTAGTGTCACGCCTTGGTTTGGTTCAATGAAGCCGATTGCTTCAATGGTCGGAACCCAATCAACAGCCGTGACTTCAGTGACGGTAACAGGGAACTCTGGCTCTGGTCTGTTCGCCAGATACTCAGCGATCATGTCTTGCTTATACATATTGAAACCTATCACACTGCCGAACAGCAGGATTGAGATAAGTAACATAAAGAAAGTCCACTTTTTCATTCTATTCAGAACTCCAAGTTAGTGTTGAACAATGGCATCCCAGCTGGCTTCAATCGCCGCTTCTAATGCATCATCATTGAGTTGAAAGATCCCTAAGGCATGTTTGCGAGCAAGCGTGACACCTACTTCCAAACTAAGACCAGATAAAATGGGGTTATCCAAAGGTTTGAGTACCCCTTGTTGCTTACCTTCCGTGAACATTTGATCCACTTTGGCAAACATTTTTCGTTCAAGTTCCCTAATATTCACATGAGCCGGCGTAGGAAGAGATTCGTATTGAGTCCGATTGCAAAGCGTGCTCCCTTCCGTGCAGGCCAAGTGCCAGATGTTGAGCCACATAATGCGAAAACGTTGTTTCAGAGGCATGTCATTATCTACGTTAGCTTGCACAACATCAGCGATACGCTGAGAAACCATGAGCCTTAATTCAATCAATAAATGGTCTTTATCATCGAAATGGCGGTAAATGGTTCCAGCGGCAACACCTGCTGATTGTGCAATCTTTTGCATTGATATGCCATGAAAGCCTTCTTCTGCGAGCAAGTTTTCTGCGGCTCGCAATATTTTCAATCGCTTATCATTACCTATCTGTTTTTCACTTGGCATATATGCATTACTCAAATGTGAATGAACGTTCATTCATTATAATTCTAACCCTATGGATGTATGCAACAAATAATTTGTAATCCTACGGATTTTTCGCCGGGTAATTTCTTATTGGTATAAATATGAGGAGAGAATTACACTATGCTCCCGAGATCGCATTCGAAAGAGACCCCGCAATGAAGCTGAACCCCAGACAAGATGAAGCCGTGAAATACGTATCAGGTCCCTGCTTGGTACTGGCAGGCGCTGGCTCTGGTAAAACTCGAGTCATTACCAACAAAATTGCTTACTTGGTTCAGCAGTGTGACTACAAAGCGCGGAATATCGCAGCGGTTACCTTTACCAATAAAGCCGCCCGTGAAATGAAAGAGCGCGTTGGTCAAACTTTGGGTAAGCATGAGTCAAAGGGGTTAATGGTTTCGACGTTCCACACGCTGGGTTTGAATATCATTCGTCGAGAATACAAAGCGTTGGGATTAAAAGCGGGTTTTTCTCTGTTTGATGATCAAGACCAGTTAGCGTTATTAAAAGAGCTCACCGAAAAACAGATCGATGGTGATAAAGATTTGCTCCGTTCCTTGCTGAGCCATATTTCTAACTGGAAGAACGACATGCTTTCACCTGCTCAAGCTATTGAACGAGCTAGAGGGGAGCAAGAGCAATTGTTTGGGCACTGCTTTGATATGTATCAGAAGCAAATGAAAGCCTACAACGCATTGGACTTTGACGATCTTATTGCGCTGCCTGTATTTTTGCTGAAATCGAACGAAGACGTTCGTCAACGCTGGCAAAGTCGTATTCGCTATTTACTGGTCGATGAATACCAAGACACCAACACCAGTCAGTATGAATTGGTTCGTTTAATCGTCGGTGAGCGTGGTCGATTGACCGTGGTAGGCGACGATGATCAGTCTATCTATTCATGGCGCGGAGCAAAGCCTCAGAACCTCGTGTTATTGGGGGAAGATTACCCCAACCTTCGCCTAATCAAACTAGAGCAAAACTATCGTTCAACCAGTCGAATTCTGCGTAGTGCGAATATTTTGATTGCCAATAACCCGCACGTTTATGAAAAAAAGCTGTTCTCTGAAATTCCAGATGGCGAAATGCTCAAGGTACTGACCGCAAAGAATGAAGAGCATGAAGCGGAAAAGATCACGGGTGAACTGATTGCGCATAAATTCCTGAACAGGACCGATTACAAAGACTACGCGATTTTGTACCGCGGCAATCATCAATCTAGGTTGATTGAAAAGTCACTGATGCAAAACCGAGTGCCTTATAAGATCTCTGGCGGTACTTCCTTTTTTGCTCGTTCAGAAATCAAAGACATCATGGCTTACCTTCGTGTTCTCGTGAATCCAGATGACGATAATGCTTTCTTGCGAATCGTAAACACCCCACGACGAGAAATTGGTCCGGTTACATTAGAGAAATTGGGTAGCTACGCCAACATGCGAGGAAAAAGCCTGTTTGAAGCCAGCTTTGAACTTGGGCTGGAGCAGCATCTCACAGGACGTGGTTTGGAAAACCTGCGTAAGTTTGTGCAATGGGTGGTCGCGATATCCGATAATGCAGAGCGAGGTAATACGGTTGAGGCGGTGCGTTCACTGGTGAGAGACATCCATTATGAAGACTGGTTATACGAAACGTCACCAAGCCCGAAAGCAGCTGAAATGCGAATGAAAAATGTGTCGGACTTATACAGCTGGATAGTGGCGGATCTCGAAGGAGACAACTACGACAATGAAGAAAAAACGTTAAAAGAAGTGGTTCAGCGGCTTACGCTTCGCGACATGATGGAGCGAGGCGAAGACGACGATGATGCCGACCAAGTTCAATTGATGACGTTACATGCATCAAAAGGGTTGGAGTTTCCGTATGTTTACCTACTTGGTGCAGAAGAAGGTATTTTGCCGCACCAAACCAGTATTGATGAAGAGAACGTCGAAGAAGAAAGGCGGCTAATGTACGTAGGGATAACACGTGCACAGAAAGAGCTAACGTTTACAATGTGCCGTGAACGCCGACAATATGGTGAGTTGATCAAACCTCAGCACAGCCGCTTTCTCGATGAACTGCCATTTGATGATGTGGAGTGGGAACAAGCTAAAAAGAAAGTCTCACAAGAAGAAAGAATGGAAAAAGGTCAGGCGCATATTGCCAATTTGAAAGCGATGTTCAAGAAGTAGGTTTATTAAGAATTTTGCACCTGAGGTCACTTGGGTGCACGCCAAGGTCAAGATTGAGCCCGAACAAAAAGAGCAACCGTCTTTCGCGCGTTGCTCTTTTTACTGAGGTTTTGTCGGTACGTTACAAACCTTCGATCATATGGTTAATGGCAGCGACGATTTCTTCATCGGAGCAATCCATACACGCACCTTTTGCAGGCATTGCGTTGAAACCATTGATGGCATGATCGGTCATCACATCCATACCTTGGGCGATACGCGAAGCCCATTGCCCAGCATCTCCTTTAATTGGTGCACCACTGACACCAGTACCGTGACAGGCTGTACAGAATACATTGTAAACTGAAGCGCCATCTCGAGGACCTTTAGGTTCTGCTGAAACAGGCTCGCTTCCAGCAAGGTATACCTGACCAACAGGTTTAATACGATCTGAAATCGCATCGTATTCTTCTTGGCTGACTTTGGCTGCAAAAGAGAAACTTGAGAAGGTGATTGTAGCAGCCAATAGGCCAATAATTCGACGTGACATATCCATTACTCGCTATACATTTCCAGGCATTGATAAATACGATGTTTATCTTTATTTGGTTCGTTATTCACCTAAGCTATTGTCAGAGAGTATTCACAGACACACGGTTCATCAAAAAATACCGTAAACAATGCCTTTCCCTGTCGAAACTTAAGTATTTTGATTATCTAGGTGTGAAACACCTGTTAAATCATTATAAATAATAGGTGATTATAGCGACTCAAGTTGTTGCAATAAACAACAACTTGTTCGCGACATGGGTTTAATCACATCTCAATTGCCGAAAAAGGCAACAATCAATAAAAAAACTGCAAAAAACACTAGACGACACTTTGTGATATACGTATTATTCCACTCCGCCGATAGGGCATGCGCCCGTAGCTCAGCTGGATAGAGCGTTGGCCTCCGGAGCCAAAGGTCGAAGGTTCGAATCCTTTCGGGCGCGCCATCCGGATGCTTATGTGAATAGGTAATATTGGCAAAATAGTGGTGGCTATAGCTCAGTTGGTAGAGCCCTGGATTGTGATTCCGGTGGTCGCGAGTTCGAATCTCGTTAGCCACCCCATTATTTCGGTAACTAAAGCTAGTAATAGATACAGTTTCCAGTTTTGATTAAGTTCGAAACAAAACACTCCTTTGGAGTATCGTCGGTGAATAGCGCAGCTTGGTAGCGCATCTGGTTTGGGACCAGAGGGTCGGGGGTTCGAATCCCTCTTCACCGACCACTATTTCGATAGTTGTTGTTAACAGCTATGTAAAAAATTAGTGGTGGCTATAGCTCAGTTGGTAGAGCCCTGGATTGTGATTCCGGTGGTCGCGAGTTCGAATCTCGTTAGCCACCCCATTGATTTGGTAGCCTATTGGGTTTCCAGTTTTGAAATCAAAACGAAATTTGTCGGTGAATAGCGCAGCTTGGTAGCGCATCTGGTTTGGGACCAGAGGGTCGGGGGTTCGAATCCCTCTTCACCGACC
>NZ_PIZL01000039.1:0-21854 GCF_002835515.1 Vibrio sp. vnigr-6D03 | reverse complement strand
TCAGAAATGACGGGGCTTTTTGCATTTTGATGGTTGGTGTTCATAGCATGGGGTCGTGGGCTGGAATGCCAGCCCACAGGAAGCCCTGTCGCATCGAATCCCTCTTCGCCGACCACTATTAAGAGCCTCGTTATGAATAACGGGGCTTTTTTCGTTGCAGCGGAATTAAATTTAGTTGCATGAGGTGGAGGCTGTGAGAACCTGTATTTACCTCAGCTCTTCTTTATCAGTCATTATGATTGTAAGTGGTGTAATAAAGGCGCAAAGATCATCTTCACGATAAAATAGACCATACTTATTTTTCATTAAACATCAAAGCACTACCGAAGTGAACCTAGGTTCTTACTGAAAAATGGGTTCTCAGACTTAAATTATGAGTTTAAATGCTTTCTAACTAGTTTTATTTGCTGAAAATAAGTTCTCAAGCAATGAAAAATACTTTTTATTTTCGAAGCTTAAAAACTGTTTAAGTTTATAGTTTTGGTTGTGCGTCTTGATTTCGAGTTATATTTTACTTATTTGGCTTTTGTATAGGGTTTAATTCTGATAAGTGTCAATTATTCAGGTTTTGTTTTTTATTTGTTAAAAATGTAGGCGAATAAAAATTCTTAAATGTGAATTGAGAATGTCTTGTTAATTCGCATGTTTATTGTCGATGTATTAGCATACTTCAATGAAATACAAATGATAATTCTATTTTTTACGATGCTTCCCTTAGAATTGTTAGTTTATTTTTTTGAATTATTATGCATTAAATCTGCTTTCTAAGCGGCGCTTAACGCACATTTATGCTTTGTTTGTTGCTTTTGTGTGAATTATTTGCCAAATTATTCGCCTGTTAAAAGCCGGATATAAAGCCGGATGAAGAATGGAATCAACTTACAGACAGGGCAGAAAACTGCCATAGCAGTAGAGGTCTGGTGATGTCACTATTAGAAGTTAAAAATCTTCGAATCGAATACCCGTCACGACATGGGGTTCATGCCGCCGTTAAGTCGCTTTCTTTTAATATAGAGAGAGGCGAAATTGTGGGCGTCGTGGGCGAATCTGGTGCAGGTAAGTCTACCGTAGGTAATGCCGTTATTGACCTACTAAGCCCTCCTGGTTTGATTGCCAGTGGTGATGTATTCCTTGATGGGGAAAAAGTCTCAGGGCTAAGCCCAGAACAAATGCGCAGCGTGCGCGGATCTAAAATTGGATTTATCTTCCAAGATCCTATGACCTCACTTAATCCTTTATTTACGGTTGAACAACAACTGAAGGAAACCATTCATGCCAACATGAATGTGTCGGATAATGAAGCGTATGAACGCTCGTTGTCTCTGATGAAACAAGTCGGTATTCCTCAACCTGAAAACCGCTTAAAGCAATACCCTCACCAATTCTCAGGTGGTATGCGTCAGCGTGTTGTTATCGCAATTGCTTTGGCTGGTGAGCCGGATTTGATCATCGCTGATGAACCCACCACCGCGTTAGACGTTTCTATTCAAGACCAAATACTCAGCCTTATCCGCGATCTTTGCGTTGAGAAAAATGTAGGCTGTATGCTGGTTACGCACGATATGGGTGTGGTGTCTAACGTAACGGATCGAGTTGCGGTTATGTACCGCGGTGATCTGGTCGAGTTTGGGAAAACATCGAAAGTCCTTGGTGACCCTGACCATTCTTACACACGCAGTTTGATTTCTGCGGTTCCCCGTTCTGATGTGAAGCTGGATCGCTTTCCTTTGGTGAGTTACATCGAAGAAGCGCACGAGATGGAACCATTGGATGTTAAAAATCACTGGTTAGGTCAAAGCCAAGACCACCGTGACTATACAGGTCCGCTACTGAATGTAGAGAACGTCAACCTACGATTTGTTACCAAAGATTCTTTCTTCGAAAGCCGCCGCGAATACGTGCAAGCATCTAACAATGTTAGCTTTGAAGTATTTGAAGGGGAAACATTTGGTCTTGTGGGCGAATCGGGTTCTGGTAAGTCGACCATTGCACGTGTTATCGCGGGCTTGTATGCGCCTAACTCAGGAAAGGTTACGTTCGAAGGCATTGATTTAACCTCTCTAAAATCTGAAAACGAGCGTCGTCCGCTGCGTCGTCAGATGCAAATGGTCTTCCAAAATCCTTACACTTCAATGAATCCTAGGATGAAAATCTTCGACATCATTGCAGAGCCAATTCGTTTCCATAAGTTGACACGAAACGAGCAAGAAACGAAGCAAATTGTAGAAGACCTACTTGAACATGTTGGTCTTGGTAAGATGGCTGGCGTGAAATACCCACATGAATTTTCTGGTGGGCAAAGACAACGAATTTCCATCGCTCGAGCATTGGCGACACGTCCTCGATTGCTTATTTGTGATGAACCCACTTCTGCACTGGATGTATCGGTACAGGCACAGATTCTCAACCTCCTCAAAGATCTTCAAGATGAACTAAATTTGACTATGCTATTTATCAGTCATGATTTGCCGGTAATCCGTCAAATGTGTGATCGAATTGGTGTAATGCAAATGGGTACTTTGCTCGAAGTCGCTCCAACGGAACAGCTCTTTAATGATCCGCAGCATGAGTACAGTAAGCAATTGATATCTTTGATGCCTGAGTTCACAGGCTTAAGAGAAGACATTAAATCCGCTTAGCGGGTTAATGAAAATGCAAAACACAACACAGACAACAACAAATAGGGATTTGGATTCCCGCATAAGGAGTTATGCAATGAAAACCATAAAGACTAAGTTAGCAATGGCCCTAATGGCTGCAGGCTTAAGTTTCAGTGTTGCTGCGGCAGACATTACCGTTGCTTATGATGCCGACCCAGTATCTCTGGATCCGCATGAGCAGCTGTCTGGTGGTACGATGCAATTGTCTCACATGGTGTTCGATCCTTTGGTGCGTTTTTCACAAAAGATGGAATTTGAGCCGCGTCTAGCTGAGTCTTGGGATCGTGTTGATAACGAAACCATGCGCTTCAACCTTCGTAAAGGTGTGAAGTTCCACTCTGGCAACGAATTGACTGCGGACGATGTGGTATGGACGTTTGACCGTTTGAAGTCTTCTCCTGACTTTAAAGGTATTTTTGCACCGCTTGTGTCTTTGACAAAAGTGGATGACTACACAGTTGAAATCAAAACAGATGGTACTTACCCACTGGTCGAAAACGTAGCGACTTACATTTTCCCAATGGACAGCAAGTTCTACTCAGGCAAAACCTCTGAGGGTAAAGACAAAGCGGAACTGGTTAAACACGGTAACTCTTATGCGTCAGCCAACCTTTCCGGTACTGGTCCGTTCGTTATCACTTCACGTGAGCAAGGTGTAAAGGTTGAGTTTGAACGTTTTGACGGTTACTGGGATAAGTCTTCTCCAGGTAACGTTGATAAGCTGACTCTTGTTCCAATCAAAGAAGACGCGACGCGTGTTGCAGCTCTTCTTTCTGGCGATGTAGACATGATTGCGCCTGTTGCACCAAATGACTACAAGCGTATTCAGAAAGCAAAAGAAGTTGATCTGTACACAATGCCAGGTACACGTATCATCACTTTCCAAATGAACCAAAATAGCAACCCTGCACTTAAGGATGCTCGTGTTCGTCAGGCGATTGTGTACGCAATCAACAACGAAGGTATCACTAAGAAAGTTATGAAAGGTGCAGCAACAGCTGCTGCTCAGCAAAGCCCTGTAGGCTACGCGGGCTTCAATGACGATCTTAAGCCTCGTTATGACCTGAAAAAAGCAAAACAGCTAATGAAAGAAGCAGGCTACGAGAAAGGCTTCAATCTTTCTATGATGGCACCGAACAACCGTTACGTGAACGATGACAAAATCGCTCAAGCAACGGCTGCAATGCTTTCTAAAATCGGTATCAAAGTTGACCTGAAAACCATGCCTAAAGCACAGTACTGGCCTGAGTTTGATAAGTGTGCAGCGGACATGCTGATGATTGGCTGGCACCCAGATACGGAAGATTCCGCGAACTTCACTGAGTTCCTAGCGATGACGCGTAATGCTGACACGGGTAAAGGTCAGTACAACTGTGGTCACTACGGCAATGCTGAAGTGGACAAGCTGGTTAACGAAGCGAACAAAGAAACCGATTTGACTAAGCGTAGCGCGATGCTGAAGCAAGTAGAGGAAATCCTTTACAATGACGCAGCGTTCGTTCCTCTACATTGGCAGGACCCTTCATGGGCTGCGAAAGGCAATGTGGAAATTGGTCCTATCGTTAATGGTATGAACTTCCCTTACTTTGGCGACTTGGTTGTTAAATAAGCGGAATCTTCACCACTTACGCCAGATAAGCGTTTGCTTGTCTGGCGTATCATTAGAACAACCAACAGTCGGTGAATTTTAAATAGATTCGTCTATTTTGGTGCTTGGCTTTTTCTTTCAGCCGAGCCTAGTACCACTTTTGAGGCTGAAGGGTATTACATGAAAGTCATGGAAAGTTAAGGGGCAAGGAATGTTTACGTTTCTCGTCAAGCGCCTGTTTCAGGCACTGATAGTGATGTTTGTGATCAGTTTGGTGGCGTTTGCCATTCAGGATAACCTTGGCGACCCGTTACGGGAACTGGTCGGTCAATCCGTTTCGGAATCAGAGCGACAAGCCTTGCGTGATGAGCTTGGGTTAAACGATCCCTTCATTACAAAATATTCACGCTTCGTCGGCAATGCGCTGCAAGGCGACTTAGGTACGTCTTATTTCTTTAAGCGTCCTGCTGTCGAGGTCATTTTAGATAAATTGGTTGCGACGCTAGAGCTGGTGTTCGGCGCAACGTTGATCATTATCTTCTGTTCGATCCCATTAGGGGTTTATTCAGCAATACATCCAAAGAGTTTTTTCACTAAAGTCGTGATGGCTGGAAGTAGTATTGGTATTTCGGTACCCGTTTTCCTAACCGCGATCATGCTGATGTACGTCTTCTCAATCGAATTGGGGTGGCTACCGTCTTATGGGCGGGGCGAAACAGCAAACTGGTTAGGCTGGGATTCCGGTTACTTTACCCTCGATGGGCTGGCGCATTTGATTCTGCCATGTGTGGCTTTGTCTTCCATTATGTTGCCACTCTTTATCCGCTTAGTTCGCTCGGAAATGTTAGAAGTATTGAGTTCTGAGTACATTAAGTTTGGTAAAGCAAAAGGGCTAGCGCTGAACAAAATCTATTACCAGCACGCTTTGAAAAACACTATGTTACCGGTACTGACGGTAGGTGGTGTTCAAATCGGTACTATGGTGGCCTATACCATTCTTACCGAAACGGTTTTCCAATGGCCAGGTACTGGCTTCCTTTTCCTAGAAGCGATTAACCGCGTAGATACGCCACTTATCACGGCATACGTGATTTTTGTTGGGCTGATTTTCGTGGTAACGAACACCATTGTTGATTTGCTGTACGGCATCATCAACCCAACGGTAGACCTAACTGGAAAGGGAGCATAATCATGACTACTTCTACTGCTGTTCCTTCTCGTTGGGAGCGATTTAAAAACTCGGACTTTTTGTACTACTTCCGTAGAGACAAAGTCGCGATGTTCAGTTTTGCCGTATTTATGCTGTTTTTGGTCATGGCTTTAGCTGCACCATTGATTGCGCCATCGGATCCCTATGATTTGTCATCGATTGATATCATGGATTCAGAGCTGCCTCCATCATGGATGGAAGACGGCGATGAGCGCTTTGTTTTAGGCACCGATGAACAAGGGCGTGACATCTTTTCGACCATTTTGTATGGATCTCGCCTTTCATTGACTATCGGTTTCCTTGCGGTTGGCTTACAGCTTTTCTTGGGCATCATTATTGGTCTATCTGCGGGTTATTTTGGTGGTCGCGTTGATAGCTTCTTAATGCGTTTTGCCGACGTGCAGTTGTCGTTCTCAACCATGATGGTGGCAATCATTGTTTCCGCCATCTTCAAAGCCAGTTTTGGTAGCGATTTTTACGCTCAATATGCGGTGGTGATGTTGGTGGTCATTATCGGTGTGGCTGAATGGCCGCAGTATGCGCGTACAATTCGTGCATCGGTACTGGCGGAAAAGAAGAAAGAATATGTTGAGGCAGCACGAGTCATGGGCTTTAAGTCCCCAAGAATCATGTTCCGTCACATTCTTCCAAACTGCTTGTCACCTATTTTGGTTATCTCAACGGTACAGGTGGCAAACGCCATCATGTCAGAGGCGGCACTTTCTTTCCTAGGATTGGGGTTACCTGTCGATCAGCCATCATTAGGAGCGCTGATTAGTATCGGATTTGACTACATATTCTCTGGTGCTTGGTGGATTACTGCATTCCCAGGATTGGTACTGGTTACATTGGTTCTGGTTATCAACTTGCTTGGTGATTGGTTACGAGATGTATTTAACCCGAAAATCTATAAAGGGTGATCCAATACCATTGATTTCCAATCGGAAATATTCATAAACTTAAGAGCCGGCGTAAAGCGGGCTCTTTTTTTGCATTCACCTTTCTTTACATTACATGGTTATTGGGGGCAATGTGTGGAGTAAGTTTATGGACACAAAACCGACAGTAAAAACGGTAACAGTATTGGCTGGCTTACTGCTTGTAATGGTAAGTGCAATTAGACCTGCTCAGGCCGATGAATACTTGTGTGATGCCACTCAGGCTTCTACAAACGAGTTGCCCATCCTTAAGGCTGAATGCCCAATCGGAGAGGGGCTATGGGGAAAACGCGGCCCTTCTCGAAGTGCTGAATTGTTCTGGATCCAGTGTGGAATCTTAGACAAACCTTTGCCACTAAGGCATGCCAAAAAACTGTATCAATCAATATCGACAGACGTTTGGATGATGCGTTATGGCAAGGAATACCGCTGTTTGATCGGTCCATACGACGATTACGCCATGGCGTTAAAAGAGTGGCGACAAGTGCGTAAAATCCCAAAATACAGTGATGCGTTCATCCGAGAAATTAAAAATGATGCGACAGCTGAATCTGCAAAACCAACACCTATAAAGCCAACACCTATAAAACCGGCACCTGTTAAAGCAGAACCGGTACCGCCTTCGAAACCTGTTGCTCAGGTATCGACACCTGCACCTGTTTCTACACCAGCTCCTGTTCCTGAAGCAGTCGTTCTCGCAACGCCTCCACAGTCAACGGCTTCTAAAGCGTCGGAAATGGACATCATTGTAAGAAGACAGGCGAAGCTAGGTGATAAAACTTACGCGATTCCATTTATTCGTGATTACGAACATTTCTATATGGAAAGCGAAAAGCCATGGAACCGTATGGATTATGATTCAGCAACCGAGGTGTGCGGTCTTTTGGGTATGCGTTTAGCGACACAAAAAGAGTGGAAAGGCATATTGGAATCCAATGAACTGTCTCGCTCGAAATGGCCGTTGCATTTACCTTACTGGGGGATTAGCCAACAAGGGTTCTTTACCAGTGGTAAAGTCACCCAGTTGAAAGGTTCGTCATTGTTGAATGTGTTGTGCATTCAGCCTTAAAAGCGCACTTGCGCCGTAAAACCGCTTTCCTCTTCCGTGAAGTAAGGTAAAACCGTGATGGAGTACCCTAGCTCTGTCACGGCATATTGAACGCCCGTCGCCAATGCCATACCCGCAATAACATCTCGCCAATAGTGATGATTGGCATCAACTCTCGAGTACCCAACTAACGCCGCCGCACCGTACGCTGGAATGCCATAAGCGGAGCCATATCGGAATTGCAAATATGCAGCACCTTGAGTTGCAGCAGAGGTATGTCCAGAAGGAAAGGAGTGGCCGCCGCCATTGGGGCGCTCAGCATTGACAGCAAACTTAATAGAATGGGTTGCGAGTGCATTGTACAGTGCCCCTTCAGTAAGCTGAATGAGCCCTTCCGTGTCCTCTTTGTACCAAGAAATCATAGCCGCAGTAAGCGGTATTCCGATTTGCGCGATATCGCCATACGTTTCTAACGCTTCATTTTTTGCTTGGGCTTGAAAGGTAGCCAAAGAAGAGGCCATCACAGCCAAAGGTAAAGATATTTTCATGTGTAAACAGCGTAAAGGAAATTGGCGATAGTCTACCGGAAATCGCTAGCCTAAGGCGCTGATTTGACGAAATGAAACATTTTTCTTGGGTTAGAGTGAAGGGGTTGTTTTCCAATATTGAAAGGGAGGAAAGCCATGACCGACTTTCCTTTTTTTACCGCAGGGGTTAAAGCTCAAGTTGTTTGCGCAAGTTGGCAAAGTACTCTTCATTCAGTTCAATTTTCAGCGCGACTGAGCGTGAACCTCCTAAGTCGACGGATTTACCCAGACCAAAGCGAGCCGTTTTTACGTTCATTTTTCGAAGGTAGCGCTCAATAGATGCTGTCGTTACAAAAACAAACTGGCTTGCTCCACCTTTTACCGCGAGCTCTCCAGCTTGCAGCAACAAATCAAACGTGACTTTACTGATGCCTTGAGAGTTGTGGTTGCGATCTGAAGTATCTACACCAAAACGGCTGATTTCCCAAACCTTATCGGTTGTCGGAGCTGCTTCACCCTGAAGTAATTGCGGGAAGGTATCGCGCAGCATGTAGAAACCCGAACAAGGCAATAAACGCAAGCAACCATTGATGTTGTCTTGAGCATCTTTCGAGTTCACGTAGATTGGGTTCAACTGGTCATACTCATCCATTTCCTGACCTGTGTTATCCACTTTCACATCCCATTTTAGCCGTGCAGAAAAGACAGACGTTCTAAAGCGGAATAGCTCACGACGATTTGCTGTTGCCATATTAGCGGCTTGCGTGCTCGAACATGATGTTTGGTAGTGTGAAAGTAGCGCAGTCATTATTTTCGTCCCTGATTAACCGTTGTGCATTCATCGTACTGCGCATCGCTTATTTGCACAGCTACCTAATCTGTTAGTTGGTACCTATCATTTTCGATAGTTACCAATGTCGAAAAAATAGACGAAGATGTAACAAATTGAACTTTTGGGCTGCGTATGCAAGACATTTATATCCTAAACCACACCAAGGTTTTAGAAGGATTACCTTTAAACAAACCCAATCCAATGGCGGTTGTGCTGACTGAAAATGGACGCTATGCCGGTGAGTTTTGGGGGCAATATGCATGGAAAAACACAGTAGCCCATTTGAATGTGGTGCAGCTGGATTCCTTTTCGGTGTACGTCAATCGTTACCCGTCGGATGATGAATGGGAAGAGTTCATCAAAGTTTTGGATCTGAGCCCGACAAAGCTGGTGGTGTGCGATCAAGCGAGCAATCCAAAATGCATTTCCGCCATTAAAGAAAAAGGCATTACTTTTGAAAATATGGCGATCAACTTTAGCAAGATGAGACCAGGTCTCTTGTCTTCACCTCGGTATTTCCAACGGTTAATTTAATTGAGAAAAATATAACCAAGTATCTAAAGGTTATTTTAGGAAAATAAAAGTAAATACGTTTTTAATTATTTCTCTCGGATTAGAGAAATAATTAAAGCGTAATTTCAGGAAGTAATATAAAGGAATAATAAAATGATTTATGACGTTATTGGTATAGGTTTTGGCCCGGCTAACTTGGCAATTGCCGCAACGATTGAAGAGCAAGGGTTTAATGAACAGTCGACCCATTTATTTATTGAAAGTAAGTCAGAGTTTGATTGGCATCCAGGTATGTTAATTGAAGGTGCAAGAATGCAAATTTCTTATCACAAAGACTTAGCGACAATGCGCTCACCAACCAGCAAGTTTACTTTCTTAAATTACCTTGATGAATGTGGAAGACTGGAAAGCTTTGTTAACCTGCAAGAATTCTATCCGACACGTCATGAATATCGCGATTACTTAAAATGGGCAGCAAATCAGCTTAAAGGTTACGTGAATTACGGTGAGAAGGTGGTGGATATCACTCCTGTGATGAATGGTAATGACGAAGTGAGCTATATCAACGTTCACACGGTCAACGCTGAAGGAAAGAAAGCACGATACCAAGCGAAAAATATCATTACTTCATCGGGCTTAGTGCCAAAGCTGCCAGAAGGCATTCATGCCAGCGCCAGTCAAAATGCCTATCATTCCTCGCAATTCTTACCCAGTTTGGAGAACAAGTTCTCAGATACGTCGTTCCCATGGGAGTTTCTTGTTGTAGGTTCCGGTCAAAGTGCGGCAGAAATTACCAAGCATCTACTCAACCATTACCCAAATGCGACCGTTAATTCGACGATCCGAGAATATGCGTATAAGCCAGCCGACAGCAGTGAATTTGTAAATGAAATCTTTGCCTACAGCACGATTGATGATTTCTACAAACTGGAAGCGAATGACAAACAACGCATCATCAATAAATACAAAGACACCAATTATTCTTGTATCGATCCACCATTAATTCGAGAGCTGTATCAAATGAAATACGATATGAGCGTTTCCGGTGACGAGCGATTTAAATTAAATAATTTCCAAGAGTTAAAAGAAATTAAACACACGCCAAATATGTACCATGTTGGCACGGCTTATTTTGAAAATACCAACACCAAAGAGCAAACCGAAGTGCCTTATCACGGCGTATTTTTAGCAACAGGCTACCACGATAGAAATAACCTAGATCTCACTCAAAAGTTGTTTGATTGGTTTGAAAAAGATGAATTAGGTCGACCAAAGCTCACTCGCCAATACCAAGTGAAAACGTCGGATAAATGCCATGCTGGCATCTTTATGATTGGCAACAATGAACACAGCCACGGTCTTAGTGACACCTTGCTCTCGATTCTGCCAGAAAGAGCAATGGACATTATGAACCAAATAAATAGCGCCAAACCGAATTACAACATTAAAGCGGCGTAATGATTGTCTGTCTGTTCATTGGAGATCTGTGAGTATTATGAAAAAAGTAAAATTAACGGAAGAATTCCGAGCCTATGGGTTGAGCTGTACGAAGCTGTTTCCCGTGGATTCCTTTCCTGCAAAAACGCCTTTTGGTTCGATGGTTTGCCGGTTAAGTGCGGGTGAATCCTCTACGCCCCATAACCATCATGAGTTTGAAGTTTTTCGAATTTTAGAAGGCAAAGGTACGGTCACATCTGGCTCACATACTATTGAAGTAGAAGCCGGCGAAATTGTGTATTTGGATGCGTTTGACTCACATTACGTGACCAATACGTCTCGCTTGTCGGAGTTGGTATTTGAGGCGACGTGGTGGGAAGACCTAACGAAATTACCGAAGACTCAAAGAAAGCTGCCTGCAAAGCACTTGGTTACAGCAACACCACCGACGCCTAATGGTGATTTGCATGTCGGGCATCTATCGGGGCCATTTTTAGCCGCCGATATTTATAAGCGATTCTTAACCATGAATGATGCTGAAGGGCATTACCTAACAGGTGTTGATACCAATCAAACCTATGTTGAACTCAAAGCCGTGAAGTCGGATATTTCACCTCAACAAGTGGATAAGAGTTTTGGTGAACAAATTCATCAAACCTTGGGTAAAGCAGGCGTAACGCCAGACGCTTACTACCATCCCGCCAATATTGAGAACTACAACCAACAGGTTCAGACCTTTTTCCAAACGTTGCTCGATAGGGATCAGCTGGTTTTAAAAGAGTCGGATGCGCTCTTTTGTGCAGATTACGGCAATTACCTGCACGAGGCGTGGGTGAGTGGGGAATGTTCTTACTGTGGTTCGGGCTCTGATGGCAATGCTTGTGAGCAGTGTGGAAGACCAAATAATGTCACCGATCTAAAGAACCCGAAAACGAAATTAACGGGTCGAGAGCCTAAACAAGGCACCGTTAAACAATTTGTATTCCCGCTATCTCGATTTGAAAGCCGACTTAAGGAATATTACTCGCGTGTTGAAATGACGCCACACATTTCCATGTTGGTTCATCAAATGCTGGAAGATGGATTGCCGGATATTCCCATCACTCACCAATCAAGCTGGGGTGTCCCGGTTCCGGTGAAAGGGTTTGAAGACCAGATTATTTATGTGTGGGCTGAAATGGTAGTGGGCTACTTGATTGGCTCGGCTCAAGTGTTTGATGGTTCTGATCAAGCACGTCCTTATCATCAGTGGGTTGATGACGGAACATCGTTAGCGCAGTTCTTTGGTTTTGATAATAGCTGGTACCACGCTGTCCTTTTCCCAGCGTTACTCATGGCACTAAACGATACGCCTAAATTGGCAGACAAGTTCGTCACGAATGAGTTTTTGCTACTCGATGGTTCCAAGTTTTCGACCAGCCGAAATCACCTTATTTGGGCAAAAGACCTACTTGAAAGCCATGACAAAGAAGCGGTGAGATTGTATTTGGCTTTGGTTCGCCCAGAAACCAGCCAAACTAACTTTGAGAGTAAAGGCTTCGAGCGCTGGTATGAACAGACTTTACTTGGGTCATGGCAAAGTACCATTAACGACATTTTAAGCGAAGTTTCGCTTCAGTTTGACGGGAATATTCCAAACCCAGGTGGCTGGAGCTCAGATCACCAGTTGTTCTTCAATCAAATGAGCCATGAGCTCGATACCGCTTACAACCATTTCAACAGTGCGAGCTTTTCGACCAGTAGTGTCATGCAAGGCGCGGATAATATGTTCCGCAGTTTGGCTCGTTTGATGACACTGGATACGCACTTAAAAGAAAGTGACGTGTTTTACGACACGCTTCGTACATCGGTAGCGATAAAAGTCGCAGGGCTAAAAACCATAGCGACAGTGCTTTCGCCGATTGCTCCAGAATTTGCTCAAAAACTGTGGCGTGCCATTGGGTTATCGGGTTCACCTGTTTGGGCAGACAACCCTTCGTTTGCGGATGAAGGTGCCAAAATCCAACCTGTTAACCGCGAATGGTTTCCTAGCTTGGAGGGTGCGCGCGGTGGCGAATAAGAAAATTGCAATTGTAGGGCCATTAACCGGGCCACGCTCCGCTTATGGTGACTTGTTGACGTCGGCGGCGAACGCGGCACTGTCTGCTCATCCTATATCTACAAAAGCTACATCCACCCAAGCGGTATCGGAAAGGGTAGAGTTTGTTTATATGGATGACCAAGCTTTACCTCATGTTGCGGATGCGGTTGCAAAAGCCCTGATTGAAGAAGGGGTGACTGTGGTCATCGGGCATTTCAACAGCGCATGTGCAGCAACTGTGAAAGATCAATATGAGAACGCTGGCATTGTGTTTGTACTGCCAGCTTCAACCGGTGATGACCTCACCGAGCAGCCGAGCCGCTACCGTTTTCGACTGTGCGCCAGCAACACGAAACAATGCGAAGTGGTTGCAGAACTATTGGATGCCCAAAGTGGTTCGCACATGGTGGTATCGGATGGTTCTCCTTATGCCGAAGGGCTGGCGACGGTGCTCGCGAGTACTTACGGGTACCGTGTGATTCATCAAGAAAACTTGTATGAACAAACCGCGTTTGATTTCGATAACGTGTTTCTAGCCGGTACGCATTTCTCGTGTGCGGATATGCTGAACCATTTAAACCGACATGCCTTTACTGGGCGGGTTGTGGGTTGCGACGATTGCGATATTGAAGAGTTTGAGACCTTATTAACTCCACCCTATTCCATAGAAGTGATGAAGCTGGATAACGGCTTTGAATTCTATATTCGTCATGGGGTGAAAGCCGTTTTATACATTCTGTATGACGATTCCGATGTCAGCAATTTGGACATGGCTGATCGTTTACGGTGTTCTGCATCCTCATTTCGCTTTAATGAATATGGGGATAACACGTTGTCGACTTGGCATCACTTGACCATTAAGGAGCAGTGATGAGCACCAACCAACGACAATTTGATTGGGTCATTATTGGGGCGGGTGTGATCGGCTGTGCCATTGCGCGTGAATTGTCACTGCAATCGAATTTCAGTGTTGCTTTGATTGAACAAAACCGAGTGGGCAGTGGCGCGACGCTTTATTCTGGTGGTTTTGTTCGTGTGATTCACAGTGAAGATCACATCACAGAGATGGCCAAGGAAAGCCTGCCATTTTTTCTTCAGCATAAAGAAGAGACAGGGTTTGACGAAATTGGCACGCTCTTTGTGCCAACGACTGAGAGCCTTGAGACCATTTCAGAATGGGTGCGAACGACGAGTACGAGTGAGCACCCTATCTATTTGAAACAAGTGAAGTCACTGCCAGAAGAGCTTCGGAAGATTCTCCCTAAGCGGTTGGATGCGGATTACGTTGTCTGGGAGCCAGTAAGTGGCTACGCCGATCCCCTCAAATCAACCTTATGGCTTTCCAATGAAGCACAGAAAAATGGCGTCGAGCTGTTTGAGTCAACCCAAGTGCAGTCGATTGATACATATGGTCATGATGGGTTTCAGCTGACGACAAGCGATCAGGTCATACTGACGAATGGGCTGATTGTTTGCACGGGAGCATGGAATTCATTGGCAGGAGATGTGTTTGACTTAACCGACGTTCAGCGCCCTAAAGCCATTCAAGCGGAATTCATGCGCTCACAGCCTTTGCCCTCCCAGCATCCTGCACTCATTGTGGGGGATCCAGATGTTTATATGCGCCCTATTGGTGGTGATACCTGGTTAGTCGGCACAGCGACCAGCGAGTGGGATATTGATGTGGAATCGCCAAGGCGTAAAGACATCACCCACACCGATCTGACTAAAGAAACCGTCTCGCAAGCGTTGAATATTCAAAAAGACGCTCTTAACGCTTTAGGCGCGAGAGTTGGATTTGATGGTTATACCTACGGAAAAACAGGGTACTTAGGGGCGAAATCCAAGTACAAAAATGTCCTTTTTGCCACCGGTTGGAGCGGCATGGGATTTAAGCTTTTTCCATCTATCGCCAAACGTATATCTCACCTCGCGACTCAATCAAGGAATGATGTGTATGAGTGATTACTCTGCGACAAAAAACACCGAAAATCAGGGTATTTTGCTGATCTTCTCTTTCAATATTCTGTCTGGTGTTCAGGCGGTTTATTTATCGGGCATGCTGCAAAAAGCCGATGTCTTTTCAACGCTTATCCTGACTTTTCTCCTTGTCAGCTTGTATTTTTATGTGGCTCAATCGATCAGTAAGAAGCCATTGGTTGAAACTCGATGGAAAGATTGGATAGGGGTGAACCTCACCACAGCGGGTAGCTGGCTTGGCTTCTTTATAGCGCTTAAATACATTGAGCCTGCTATTTCCAGTGCGTTAGCCAACTCAATTGGACCATTAGTTACGATTCTAATTACGGTCTTTATTCTTAAGACCGATAAGCTGAGTGCACCGCAAATGGTCACTGCATTAGGCGTAATGGCGAGCATGATATTCATGATTAATTCGACCTTCAGTGGTAACTCTGCGATGGGACATATTGATCGTGATGATGCGATATTAGGTGTGGTGATGTCCTTTGTGTGTGGTGTTTCCATGGCGCTTAACACGTTGGCATCCAAATCTTTGAATCAGAAAGGGGTGACACCTGGCCAGATCATGTCGAAGCGATTCCTTTTGCTTATCGGCATAGCCTTTGTGTTGAGTGATAAACCCGTTTTGGTCTATACCGCCACGACCTTCTATTGGGAAATCCTGATGATAGCGGTGATCGGAAACATTATTCCGTTGTATTGCTTGCAACTGGGTATCAAGAAATCGGATCCGTTAATCGTGAGTTTCTCGCTAGTCGCTGCGCCGATTATTTATCTCTTTATTCAGATGTTTAATTCAAGACTTACCTTTTCTATGGAATCGCTGATAGGCACCAGCTCCGCCATTATTTTTGTGGTGATTGGCATCTATTTAAAGCAGAAAAGATCTGTGAATCAGCCAAAAGAAGAGCCGCTGCAAAGCGCTAAGTAGTGAGGGACACAGTATGCAGATTTCGATATGCGAAGCGAAAGAAGAGTCGTTAAGGCTCGGACGATTGGATACGGACGCCATCAATGCTTTGGTGGAAAAAGAAAGGAAAGGAGCTCACCATGAATAAAGATTACGTCGTCATTGTCGACCCATACTCTAGCGCGTGTTTACTGCCACGAGATTTCAACGCTGCTGGGTTTGACTGTATTGCCGTGCACAGCCAAGAGACGATCCCATCAAACTATGCGGGCTCGTTTCACGCACAGGATTTTGTGGCTGAAACCGTATTTAACGATGTGGAGTCGTGCGCCCATTTTCTAAAAGAATACGCCCCCGTGGCGGTACTTGCTGGGGCTGAAAGTGGGGTGCAAAAAGCGGATTTACTCACGCATCATTTAGCACTTTCCAGTAACGATTTTGCGCTTTCCTTGGCTCGCCGAGACAAATTTGAGATGCAGGAAGCCATTGCGAAGCAAGGCATTCGAGCGATCAAACAGCTAAAAACGTCTCAGTTTGATGAAATAGAACCTTGGCTTAAGTCGAATAATATTCAAGAGTTTATTATTAAGCCTTTGGCTTCGGCAGGTTCTGAAGGTGTCAGTAAGTGCTCGAATTTGGATGAGGCTAGAAAGTCGTTCGACAGTATTCTTCATTCTGAAGACATGTTCATGCAGCTCAATCAAGCGGTATTGGTGCAAGAATTTATCCATGGGTCGGAATACGTTGTCGATACAGTATCGTGTGATGGAAAAAGTTTTGTCACCAACCTATGCCGTTATCATAAATGCCAAGCGAATGGTTCGGATGTGGTGTATCGAGAAATGGAGTTTCTACATCCAGAAGACGAGTCATTGCAAGAAATCATCGAATACAATCAAGGTGTATTGGATGCATTAGGCATTACGGTTGGTCCTGCTCACAGTGAGATTATGCTTTCTCCTGATGGACCTGTTCTGATAGAAGTAGGGGCGCGGATTCATGGCGGATACACCCCGAGAACCGTGCAAAATTTCTCTTCAGTGTCACAGTTAGATCTCACGGTAGATGCGTTTACCAATCACTCTCGCTTTAAGGAAAGAACGTCCCAACCTCCGACATTCCATAAGAAAGCTTTGGTTCAGTTCTTTATTAGCACTGAAGAGGGAAAAGTAGAAGATGTGAACGGCAAGGAACAGCTGTCTAAGCTGGATTCTTACTTTGATTCGGTATGGGGGATTGCCCCGCAATCTAAGGTGTCGAAAACAGTCGACTTATTTACATCGCCTGGTTGGGTTGTCCTTATGAACGAGAGCGCTAACGCACTGAATAGGGACAAACAGGCTGCTATTGACTTAGAAGAGAACCACGAGCTTTATCGGTTGTCCTCTGTGTGATAGTGGCAATCTAACTTGTTAAAAGAGGCTGGTGTTCCCAGCCTCTTTTTTTATGCCTGAAATCCAGTTCTCTTTTCCTCGGTAGAGAAGTCACTGAACCAAATATATTAAGGTTATTTAGGTATATACCTACCAAATGTAATAGCTACTAGAAATAGGACTATAAGATTTGAGAGTTTTTATTTTTTCTGATTTTTATAGAATGAAAACACTTAAGGAAAACAAGTAAAGAAGGAATTCAAATGAAAGAAATTAATTTAGAAGAATTAAATGAAGTAACAGGCGCATATATGATTGGTGGCTGTTTTCCATTCCCAACTAAAAAGCCAAAACTATTTTAATAAGGAAATAAAATGAAAGTAATTAAAAAAGAAACAACGAAAAAAGTAAATGGCGCCATTGTTGAAGGTGGCTGTGTTATGAACCCTTGGGAGAGAAAATAATGAAAGTCCTTGATCTAAAAATGTTGAACGCCGTTTCTGGTGGTAGCCAATGGGTTGTGTGTGATTTTGGTGAAACCACAGAGTGAAGGTGAAGCTATGGACAATGCGAATTGCATTAAGTCAGCCAGTCACTACCCAGGTAAGAACAGTCGATCGGACTCGCGTCTGTTCTTAAAAAACCGCGTAGTGGAATAGCCAAACGTTGAGCCGGAGGGAGTATGTCTGAAGAATCGTTATTCAGAAAAAAAGCCAAAGACGCCTATTTTAAAAGGCTGGATGGCAAAGTTATTATAAATACGCATTTGTCACATTGGTGGGTTACGTTGCTCATCGCCTTAATTGTTACCTTTGTGGTGCTATTTATTAGTTTTGGTTCTTACTCTCCAAAGGCTCAGGCGACGGGTTATTTACTCCCTGAAAATGGGCTAAGTGAGGTGTATTCAACATCGAACGGGTATTTGAGTGAGGTGTACATAGAGGAGGGGCAGTTAGTCAAAAAAGGGCAGCCGTTGGCAACGATAAGCTATGAGCGGTATGTCGAAACAGGTGAGGCGAGTAGCCACCAATTAAGAGCTCTGACAAAACAAATGATAACGACACTGAATCACCAGATTCAGACAACCAATGATATTTACCAATCTAAAATGTCGTTGATTGATAATAAAAAGAAAATGCAGAATTCAACGATATCCCGTAATGGAAATCGGCTTAAAAATATAAATAATAAAATAAGAATAGAAAGTAAGAAATACAATAAATTAAACACACTATATAAAGATAAATATATATCTGAAGATGTATTACTTCAACAAGAAGTCTTACTCTCAACACTCAATATAGAGAGAGATGATCAGCTGTCGCAATTGGATATTGCCAAGCAAGAATTATTAGCGCTGAACGTAGAACACGAACTCTTGGAGCGTCAGCGTAAAACTGAAATAGCGAACTTAGAACAAAAAATCGATCAGCTAGAGCATTCGGAAATAGAAAGCCTGAGCAGTAAAGGTGAAACGTTAATTGCCAAAGTGTCTGGCAGGGTACGCTCTGTCGCCGTAAGACCCGGTGAACGCATTGAACTCGACACACTGGCGATGACCATTGTGCCAGAAGAGAGTGAACTGCACGTCGAAATGCAAGTATCGTCAAACAGCTTAAAAATGGTGGAAGTCGGGCAAGAAGTACAAGTGAAGTTATCGGCTTTCCCTTACCAAAAATACGGAACATTAACCGGTGTAGTCAGCTACATCGCGGATACGGCAAGTGTCGATAAAGATTCGGCAAAAGCAGCAAGCTACAGGCTATTAGTGAGTTTGCCGCAGCAAAGCATTGTAGATGGATCGATTCGTCATGACCTAACAGTAGGCATGCAAGCAATCATCGATATCAAAGGGAAGTCCATGCCTATCATGACATGGCTATTGGAACCAATTCGGTACGCAAAGGAGCAATTTGAGATATGAGTTTTTTAAGTAATCTGAATTTTTCATTCAAAAACAAATTGCCCGTCTATTACCAAAGTGAAGTAGCGGAGTGTGGATTAACCTGTATCGCGATGATTGCTACATATCACGGATACAAAACAGATATCGATACATTGCGACAGCGCTTCCCCCTGTCGCAGAAAGGAACGGGTCTCAATGTACTGATTGATATCGCCTCAACATTGAAATTGAGTACAAGACCTCTCCAATTGGACATGGAGCATCTAACCGAACTGAAGCTGCCTGCGCTGCTGCACTGGAACTTCGATCACTATGTTGTGTTGAAATCTGTAGGTAAAAAGCACTGCATTATTCATGACCCAGCGCTTGGCGAGCAAAAAGTATCGCTGGAGCAGGTATCAGAACAATTTACCGGTGTTGCGCTGGAGTTTATGCCAGCAGAAGAATTCGAAGAAGTTAATGAAACAACGGAATTAGGCATCCGCCACTTGTGGTCAAGAATTCAAGGGTTACTGCCATCCATTACACAAATTTTAGCGTTAACGGCCTTTATTCAGATATTTGCTTTGTTAACCCCTTATTTTATCCAGCTAACGATAGATGAGGTTATTACCACCGGAGATAGCGACTTATTGATGGTACTTGGTATTGCGTTTGTGAGCTTACACCTATTTAGGGCAATCACATTTGCACTACGAAGCTGGGTGGTCACGTTTGTCGCGACTCAACTGAATTACCAGCTCAGCAATAACTTGTTTACGCACCTTATTCGATTGCCGTCAGACTTTTTTGCGAAGCGACACATTGGAGACATTACAAGCCGATTCTCATCGTTAGATGAAGTTAATCGAATGCTCTCTACCGGATTTGTGGAAGCCTTTATTGATGGCGTAATGATGCTGACTGCCATAGGGATCATGTACTACTACAACACGTCTCTTGCTAACGTTGTAGTGATAATGCTGGTGGCATATGTTGCACTGAGAACTCTGCTCTTTAAACCCATTAGAAGAGCTGTTCGAAACAAGCTGATAAACCAAGCGAATGAAGATTCGTACTTTTTAGAAAGCATCCGAGCGATACAGACTGTTAAATGTTTTGGTCATGAAGCGGAGCGAGTATCAGGGTGGCAAAACCGATACGCAGACCAAATGAATGCTTCGGTAAGAAGCGAGCGATTGGGCATTATCCATAAATCGGCAGACCTATTTATCACAGGTGTAGAGCATGTACTGATTATTTGGATAGGCAGCATGTTAGTGATGGACCATACAATGACCATCGGTATGTTGTACGCCTTCTTAAACTACCGACAAATGTTTTCAGATCAGTCACGTTCATTAGTAGAAAAATGGTTCGAATTCAGAATGTTAAAACTTCACTTATCACGAGTTACCGACATTGTGATAGCGAAAAAAGAAGAACATGTACACAGCGAACGTGCAAAATTAGAACCGATTAAAGGTGGTATTAAGCTTGAGAACGTCGCGTTCAGATACAGCCCTAATGATGATGATGTGATTGATGGTTTCGACTTAGAAATACAGCCCGGTGAATCCGTGGTACTCACCGGAAACTCAGGATGCGGTAAGTCCACACTAATGAGAATGCTCACAGGGTTGGATCAGCCGACAAAAGGCAAAGTACTGGTCGATGATATTGCTTTACAACACATGGGGTTAGCCGCTTATCGAGACGACATCGCAACGGTGATGCAGGACGACCAATTGCTCAGCGGTACGATACTGGACAACATTACTATGTTTGATAAAACACCCAATTTAGAGCAGGTAGGTAGGGCAGCTGGGCTCGCTGCGATAGGACAAGAAATTATGAAGATGCCCCTAGGCTTTCAAACCCTGATAGGGGATCTAGGTAGCACTCTCTCGGGTGGACAGAAACAGCGGATATTATTGGCAAGAGCCTTTTATAAACAGCCGAAGATACTGTTTTTAGATGAAGCTACCAGCAGCCTAGATACAGAAAACGAAAAACACATTAACAACGTTATCAAAAAAATGGGCATCACCCGAATTTCGATAGCTCACCGCAAAGAGACCATTGAGATGCACGATCGTGTCATCAAATTGGGTGAAAAAGGGCAGATACTCAGCGACAACAGACAGAAAAAACCAAAACTCGAAGCTTTGGCATAAGGAAATAACATGAAACAACTGACTCAATTACAAGTGAAAGAAATTAAAGGCGGATCTCATCAAGTTGATTTTGATAGAACGGTATGTATTTAGGAATTAATTATGAAAGAAGTAACTAAAGAAGAAATTATTAATATCGTGAATGGTGGTATGGGAAATACTTATTCGAATAACCCTTTTGAAACGATTTGCTAGATAATATTCGAGATATAAATTTAAATAAATAAGAGTGTGTATTATGAAAGAAATAAGCGTAAATGATGTGAAAAAAGTAACAGGTGCAGGCACATGTTATGGCTGGGATACAGGTAGTGCATGTATTGGTATCTATGTACGCTCTCCAGGTGAAAGATAAACCTCATCGAATATTACAAATTAAAATAGTAATAGTATAAAAAGTAGGAATTAAAAAATGAAAGAACTAAATACAAATGAAGTCGAAAAAATAACAGGTTCTGGCACGTGTTATGGTTGGGATACGGGCAATGCATGCATTGGTATTTACGTTAGAAATTAGTAACAAAAATACAAATCATCAATATTAACTTTTAGATAAATTAGTTATCAACCTCTAATGATGTATTTTTTAAATCTATCATGAGCTGGTAATAGGGACTTTATTTTCTAATACAATATGGAAATAGGAATTAAAAATGAAAGAGCTTACAACAGCAGAATTAGAAATGGTTTCAG
>NZ_PIZL01000004.1:0-5252 GCF_002835515.1 Vibrio sp. vnigr-6D03 | reverse complement strand
ACATTCAATGAACAGCATCTTAGCCAAAAAAACCTTCTGCAACCAGACCACAGAACCCAAAACACCGATTCAGTCGAGAATTTAGGAAAGCTAGCCGGAAGCCAAACTTCAAAATTTGGCTAACCTAATTGGTTTTAAAAGCTTACAGCAACTTGGTTTGCTGAGAACTTTCCACCATAGATATGGTTGAAGAATCGAATTCAAAAACACAAAAGCCAGCAACTTTCGATAACCTTACAAACCTAGAATTATCAAAGCGCTATAACACCCGCTTAAGTGGCTGCCAATGCAATACAACGGCTACCGCATTACGCCTTAAACACAATAATTACTGCAAACCTAAAGTGCCACGCGTTGGCAGTCCGCTTGAAGCGTTTGTTGTAGCGTACCAAGCATACAAACTCACTTGGTAACGAAGCATTTTGGCTACATTCAATGAACGACATCTTAGCCAAAGTGAGCTTCTGCAACCAGCCCACAAAACCCAAAACACCGATTCAGTCGAGAATTTAGGAAAGCTAGCCGGAAACCAAACTTCAAAATCTGATGAAGCTGAATAGTTTTGAAACCTACAACGACTTGGCTTGCGAGAATTTTCCACCTTGGATATGGCTGAGGAAACAAGCTCAAAAGCACTGAAGCCTGCAATTTTCGACAACCTTATAACCCTTGAATTATCAAAGCGCTATAACGCCCAATTAAGTAGCCAAAAACGTACAAATGTCGCTCCTGCAAACCACCTTAATCATTAAATTCACCGCAAACTAAAAATGCCACGCGTTTTTGGTCTGCTTGAATTGTTTGTTATACAAATTTTAGAATGGTATCTCTGGGTCATCGCTCACGTATGGTTTAAAGAGCTCTAACCATTCAGATTCACTGTCACCTAATGATGAAAGTAAAAGTCCACAAAATGAAATGTAAAACTCACTGACACTAGGCTCAACACGTTTATAGAACTCACCAAGCGAGTTACCGCAAAAAGCGTTTAGACCTTTAAATTCTTTGATATTGGCTTTTTTGACATCATTTGTAATCTGATTCGAATGCTTCAAAGCATTCGACACTCTACGCAAATCGTTAATTAACTGATAATGTTTTGCTTGAGAAATACTAGCGCCCTTAGACTTGGTGAGCTCTTTTAGTGCATCCCAATTATAAAGTCCATGAGTATCAGCGTCAGGATAAGCTAAAGAGATAAAGTGCTTTAGAGCAATTTCGATATTTCTATATTTATAGATAACCTCAAGCTCTCTAATTACATATACCTTCGATTCAACATACTCCAACTCAATCTGATTTTCCATTTGACGAGCTATCAGGTCATTGTAACAGTCAACACTAATGTTAGAGTTATCCACCGCACTTAACTCACTTTCGATACGGTCTAATTCACATTTGCATTCACTAATCTGAGTAGAAAATTCAGAATAGAGTTCTTCACTTAGATAATCGAGCGTAGAAGTTGTGCCCTTAACTAGTTTCAAGTATTTATTTCTAACTTCATCAATGTCCATTGAATACCTATTTGTATAACGCCCAGTTAAGTAGCCAAAAACGCACAAATACCGTTTCTGCAAACTACCCTAAACACAAAACTCAACGCAAGCTTAAAATGCTACGCGTTTTTGGTCTGCTTGAACTGTTTGTTGTAGCGCAACGAATAACAAACTTACTTGGCAATGACGCACTTAACTTGCATTCAATGAACAGCATCTTAGCCAACAAAACTGACTGCAACCAGACCACAAAACCCAAAACACCGATTCAGTCGAGAATTTAGGAAAACTAGCCGGAAATCTAACTTCAAAATCTGATGAAGCTGAATGGTTTTGAAACCTACAACGGCTTGGCTTACGAGGATTTACCACATTGATTCAGGTTAAGGAATCGAACTCAAAAGCACGAAAGCCAGCAACTTTCGATAACCTTACAAACCTAGAATTATCAAAGCGCTATAACGCCAGCTTAAACCGCAGACAACGTACAAAACAAGCCGCTGCATTACGCCTTAAACACTAAATTCACAGCAAACTAGAAATGCCACGCGTTGTTTGTCGGTTTGAAGCTTTTGTTATACAACGTTAGATACATGAGCACAATATTGCCTAATGCCAAGCGAAAACCTGCCATCCAGTGATCTATATTCAATTAAGCCCAACAAACCATTAACTTCCAGCGAGTTAGTGAATTATGATGTCTGAATATTGGCTTAGGCAGGTAATAAAAATGAAGAGCGACTTCTGCAGCATTGATGGCTATCGACCTTCAAAAAGGACACTAACAGCTATCGATGAAATGAACAACGTTATAAAGATGAGTAACTACTTAGATAAAATCGTCGCACTTTTGCCGTTTTATCAAATTTTTGCGGGACGTAGCTCATACCGAGGTGTTGCACTTACCAGTGCAGGTTGGAATGCTTCTACCTATGATTGGAAACTATTTAATGAAGCTATGATGGCGATACCGGAGATAAAGAGAGTTCGTCTTGAAAATATAGCTGAAAGAGAAATGATGTTTGGTATGGGGAAGGATTATGATTTTTGGAAATGTGTTTTTAACTCGCTGTAAGATCGGATTAGCACTTGCTTTAACCCCATGCCTTACAAATGCAGAATTAGTTAACACCATAGAAAGCTCACAAAAACTGCTCGCAGAGACTTACGTAAACTTAAATGAAAAACTAGAAATCTGCTCAACACTTAAAAAACGACCAGTAAAAATAGAGGATAAATGGTTAAAGGAGCAGTCACTGATAGCTCAGAAGGCGATTATTTTAGAGCTTTCAAAGAAAGCGACAAAACGATGTGCACAACTAGAGGAAAGCGCTTATATTAACGCGGCTTTTGAACTCGCTGTCTATGGTGAAAGAAAAGCTCTAGATGAGTATTTAAAACTTCGCAGCTATGATAAGCCTAACAGTGAAATCCAAGCTATTTTAGATACCTTAGATCATGATCAATTAAAAAGGATCTCCAAACTTAACCAATATCAGTTCCCCTTTGATGCTATCTCCGCGTTTAAATAGGCTTTGAGCAAGTACTCCAACTTAAGTACTTGCTCTAGTTGTATAACGCCCAGTTAAGTAGCCAAAAACGTACAAATGCAGTTTCTGCAAACTACCCTAAACACAAAACTCAACGCAAACTAAAAATGCCACGCGTTTTTGGTCTGCTTGAACTGTTTGTTAGAGCGATACAAACAGAAAACTCGCTTGGCAATGAAGCAGTTAGCTTGCATTCAATGAACAACATCTTAGCCAACAAAANNTCAGTCGAGAATTTAGGGAAACGAGCCGGAAGCCTAACTTCAAAATCTGATGAAGCTGAATGGTTTTGAAACCTACAACTGCTTGGCTTGCGATGATTCTCCAACTTGATTCAGGTTAAGGAATCGAACTCAAAAACATTGAAGCCAGCAATTTTCGAGAGCCTTACCCCCCTTGAATTTTCAAAGCGCTATAACGCCCAGTTAAGTAGCCAAAAACGTACAAATGCGGTTTCTGCAAACTACCTTAAACACAAAACTCAACACAAACTAAAAATGCCACGCGTTTTTGGTCTGCTTGAACTGTTTGTTGTAGCGATACAAGTAACAAACTCGCTTGGCAATGAAGCACTTAGCTTGCATTCAATGAACTACATCTTAGCCAACAAAATTCTCTGCAACCAGACCACAAATCCCAAAACACCGATTCAGTCGAGAATTTAGGAAAACTAGCCGGAAGCCAAACTTTCAAAACCTGATGAAGCTGAATGGTTTTGAAACCTACAACGGCTTGGCTTGCCAGGATTTACCACCTTGACTCAGGCTAAGGAATCGAACTCAAAAACACGGAAGCCAGCAACTTTCGAATTCCTTACAAACCCCGAATTATCAAAGCGCTATAACGCCTTGTTAAGGTATGAGCAACGCAATACCGGTGCAGCCGCATACCACCTTAAACACGAAACGCAACGCATAGCAAAAATGCCAAGCGTTGCGAATCACTCTTAAACAAATTGTTAGCAGTATATCTTACGAAAACTCAACTTCTTCAGCTTGTTTTTCATAGATATGTTTTTGCCTCAAAACGGATACTTGAATTACAGCAGGGATTGTTACACGGTATGCAGCACCAGCAACATCAACCGCTGTCCACAGACCAGTAATAGCCCAACCAATTGGTCCGGTCAAAACCGCCATTGTTCTAGTAAGCGCAGCATTACCTGCGAACGTTAAGCCGCGACCAATTAGAGCTTTAGCCACCGCATTTACGATAATTAGCGTTAGCTGATATGACTTGAAACCTCCAGCACGGAATACCGCCTGAAAAACACCAACCATTGCTTCTTTCGTTATACCTGAAGTATTTTTTACACCAGTACTCAATGCCAATTCTTTGAGCTCTTCCGGTGACATTTTTTCAATAGCTTCCTCGAGAATTTTCATTAGCAAATTTTGCTCAATCTTTTCGACACTAGAGTTTTTATTGTAATTTACTTTCATCTTATCGCAGACATCAGTCAACACTTCCTTATATTCGACGCCTTTACCGCCACGTAAAAGAGTCACAAAAGTGTTGGCACCAAAACATTGCATTTCTGCAGCTATTTCTTCCCAGTACATCGCATGATCTGGATAGTGCCTTTTATATTTAGCGTGCTGAGTAAGCTCTTCAGTAAAGCGCTCCTCACCATCTTTATCGTGAGTTAAACAATAAACTAAGTCACCAAGGTCTTCTGATTTAATTGCTCCTAAAAACTCTAAATCACTATCATATCTGTAAGCCATTTTTTTTCCTTTATTACTATTTTATTTACAACAACTAACTTGTACTGCTAACGCCCAGTTAAGTAGCCAAAAACGTACAAATGCGGTTTCTGCAAGCTACCCTAAACACAAAACTCACCGCAAACTAAAAATGCCACGCGTTTTTGGTCTGCTTGAACTGTTGGTTAGAGCGATACAAGTAACAAACTCGCTTGGCAATGAAGTACTTAGCTTGCATTCAGTGAACAGCATCTTAGCCAACAAAACCTTCTGTAACCAGACCACAAAACCCAAAACACCGATTCAGTCAAGAATTTAGAAGAACAAACTGAAAACCAAGCTTCAAAATCTAGCGTTCCTAATTGGTTTTGAAAGCTTGCAGCAACTTGGTTTGCGCTGAGTTAACCACCTTGATGTTGGTTAAGGAATCGAATTTAAAACACCGAAGCCAGCGACTTTCGAATCCCTTACAAACTTTGAATTATCAAAGCGCTATA
>NZ_PIZL01000038.1:0-57137 GCF_002835515.1 Vibrio sp. vnigr-6D03 | reverse complement strand
CTTAACTGATCGGCATTAGCCATCTGGCTTCCTTTTTTAATTTATTAACAGGAGGAAATCAGTTTGTTTCTTCCGCATTGCAACGAGCTAAATCAAAATGCTCTTCTCGCCCCCCCTCACCTTTAAAGCCAATTTTCACCACAAATCCAAGCTCTAAGAAGTCATACAGATTTTCGCATGCTCCTTCTTGGCTCATCTGTTTAATAACCTGCGTGTCCCACATGTAGCCATGAGGTACGGATTCAAAATACGTAATATAACCGTCATCCGTGACCTTTATATTGTCTATGCCACTCAGCTTAACTTTGGCTTCTTTAATATCATGAGGTGCTGCGGTTGGTTCGGCCGCTTGGTAATTGGTTACGTTACAAGCAGACAATGCGAGAGCAGCAAGTGATGTGAGTAAAAATTTGTGTTTCATGACAATCCAAACTGTTGATTAGTATGTTGAAAATTATATTTCAGTACACATCAACACTCTTGCAGAACCATTAAATAAAACCCTTGAATTACACATGCCCATTATTTGCTTCGAACTTACTCTCCATCAAAAATCACGATTAATCGAGCGTGAATCGATACCTTATAGCACTAACATATCTGTACTATTTAGCCTCACATTTCCTCCTTGAAAAACAAAGCTTCTTCCCCTCTTTTACTTCCTGTTTCGATAATGTATGTTGAGCAGTCTTGCACAACAAATTATCAACATAAGTATCAGCGCTGAATGGCAAGTAATAGCAATTCAGTCGCTACACACGGCATATGACAGAAAATACAAAAAATATTTAGGAAAAGAAGTAATGCAGTTCTCTACATTTGGTGAAAAATTTAATCGATATTCAGGTATTACCCAGCTAATGGATGACTTAAACGATGGCCTCCGTACGCCAGGCGCCATCATGCTCGGAGGTGGTAACCCTGCCGCCATTCCTGCGATGCTCGAATATTTTCACCAAGCCAGTGCCAGCATGCTGGAAAATGGAGAACTGGTTGCCTCAATGGCTAACTATGACGGTCCCCAAGGTAAAAATGCGTTCATTTCAGCATTAGCTTCTATGCTTAAAGAGACTTATGGGTGGGACGTTTCAGAAAAAAACATAAGCCTAACCAATGGTAGCCAAAGTGGCTTTTTCTATCTTTTTAACCTATTTGCTGGTCAACATGCCGACGGCTCGCACAAAAAGATATTACTTCCTCTTGCACCTGAGTACATAGGTTACGGTGATGCGGGCATTGACGATGATATTTTCGTGTCTTATCACCCCGAGATCGAAATGTTGGATAACCGGATGTTCAAATATCATGTGGATTTTGAACAGTTAAAAGTGGATGAATCTATCGCAGCGATTTGTGCATCAAGACCAACAAATCCAACAGGCAACGTGTTAACCGATGAAGAAGTGCGCAAGCTGGATAAACTAGCACGTGACAACAATATTCCACTGATTATCGATAACGCTTATGGCACCCCTTTCCCAAACATCATTTTTGAAGATGTGACGCCATTTTGGAATGACAACACCATCCTTTGCATGAGTATGTCTAAGCTCGGATTGCCGGGGCTTCGCTGTGGCATTGTGATTGCAAATGAAGAGGTTACTCAAGCGCTTGCCAACATGAATGGCATCATCAGCTTGGCGCCAGGAAGTTTAGGTCCAGCGCTAGGTAAGCACATGATTGAATCCGGTGATTTACTTGACCTAAGCCAAAACACCATCAAACCTTTCTATCAACAGAAATCTCAGCGCGCCGTCCAGCTTCTTCAAGATGCTATCGATGACCCACGTTTTCGTATTCACAAACCAGAAGGCGCGATCTTCTTATGGCTGTGGTTTGATGAATTACCTATTACCACAATGGAACTGTATCAACGCCTGAAAGACCGAGGTGTTCTGATTGTTCCTGGTGAATATTTCTTTATCGGTCAGAAAGACGAATGGGATCATGCTCATCAATGTTTGCGCATGAACTACGTGCAAGATGATGAAGTAATGCAAAAAGGTATTGCAGTGATTGCTGAAGAGATAAAAAAAGCCTACGACAGCAAATAATACAGTTTCAATACAAAACGAAAACGCCCGCAGATGCGGGCGTTTTACTATTTAAAGGCTAATACCAATATCTTAGCTTTCGATGATGTTTTTGCCGTTGATGGCAATCTTACGAGGCTTCATCGCTTCAGGGATTTCGCGCTCTAAGTCGACGTGCAGTAAACCATTTTCCATGGTTGCGCCAACCACTTTCACGTAATCAGCTAACTGGAATTTACGTTCAAAGTCGCGCTCAGCAATGCCTTGATAAACGTAATTTTTCCCTTCTTCGGCTTGACGCTCACCACGCACAATCAGCATGTTTTCTTTCTGAGTGATGTCTAAATGCTCATCAGCAAAACCTGCCACCGCCATAGTAATACGGTAGTTGTTTTCATCTTTTTGCTCAATGTTATATGGAGGGTAGCCGCCAGACGAGTTCTTGGCATTGTTGGTTTCCATCAGATTTAACAAACGGTCAAAACCAATGGCGTTACGGTATAGGGGAGTGAAATCTACATTACGCATAATACTATCCTTATGATAAGCAATAGCCTTGGCAGTTTTAATTTGGTGCCAAGGAGTCAGTCTTACCATTCCACTGGCAATGGTTGCACAGGGACATGGTCACTAACAAAAGTTAAATTGTGTGCTTTCCGTATTTGTTTGCTCTCTTTAGCCATCTTGGCGAGACGCAAACTGGACAAGCGTTTTAAGAGACCCTTACGGCGTTCTCTCAAAACTAGATATGTGGATAGTCGTCTAATCTTTCAAGAGAAAAAACAAAAATAATTTTAAAGATATTATTTTTCATAGAGTTAAGAAAGAAAAAAGACCACCCGATAAGGCGGTCTTTAAAGTAGTATCGTGTATTTATCAAAGCTGGATGAGCTTAGTTCGAGGAGAAGGCGCGGAGTTTATAAACATAAATGAGCACCTTCGACATAGAAATAAGTTCATCTAGCGAAGAGAAATAAATCTAAACGTCTAGGTTGGCGACTTTTAATGCATTCTCTTCAATGAAGTTACGACGCGGCTCAACCTGATCACCCATCAATGTGGTAAATAGCTGGTCTGCACCAACTGCATCTTCGATAGTCACTTGCATCATGCGACGTGTTTCTGGGTCCATCGTGGTTTCCCAAAGCTGATCTGGGTTCATCTCACCTAGACCTTTGTATCGCTGTAGGCTTAGACCACGACGAGACTCTTTGATTAACCAATTCAGTGCTTCAACGAAGCTCACTACTGGTTGAGTACGTTCGCCACGCTTAATGTAAGCACTGTCTTCGATAAGCCCATCTAGCGCTTCAGAAAGCTCCGCTAACTTGCCGTATTCTTTCGAATTAAACAAATCGACACTGAGCACATGCTCGTGAGTAACACCATGAGTACGCACCACGATCTTTGGTAGACTAATGCCTAACTCTTCGTGTTTTTCGATTTCCAAGCTGTATTGACTTGCGCCTACTTCTTTCTCGTTAAGCTGCTCTACGAGGCGTTTACCCCAAGCTTCTACCACCGCGGTGTCGTGGCATTGCTCTGCACTTAAACGAGGTACATAAATAAATTCATGCACCAATGCGTGTGGGTAGCGACGGCTCATGCGATCCACTAATTTGATACCCGCATTGTACTGTTGAACCAGTTTCTCCAATGCTTCGCCTGCTAGCGCTGGTGCTTCTGCATTCACGTGAAGTGACGCATTATCTAGAGCCAAAGAGACTTGATACTGGCTCATCGCATCTTCATCTTTAATGTACTGTTCTTGCTTACCTTTCTTCACTTTGTAAAGTGGTGGCTGAGCAATGTACACGTAGCCGCGCTCAATCAGCTCTGGCATTTGACGGTAGAAGAACGTAAGTAGAAGCGTACGGATGTGAGAACCATCGACATCGGCATCGGTCATGATGATGATATTGTGGTAACGCAACTTATCTGGGTTGTATTCGTCACGACCAATACCACAGCCGAGAGCAGTAATAAGCGTTGCTACTTCTTGAGAAGACAGCATTTTGTCGAAGCGTGCTTTTTCAACGTTAAGGATTTTACCTTTAAGCGGCAAAATTGCTTGATTCTTACGGTTACGTCCCTGCTTGGCACTACCGCCCGCAGAGTCACCCTCCACTATGTATAGTTCTGAGAGTGCAGGGTCTTTTTCCTGACAATCCGCTAATTTACCGGGCAGACCGGCTAAATCCAATGCACCTTTACGACGAGTCATTTCACGCGCTTTACGCGCTGCATCACGAGCTCGCGCTGCATCAATAATCTTGGTACATACAATCTTCGCTTCACCTGGGTTCTCAACAAGGAACTCAGACAGTTTCTCACCCATTGCAGATTCAACTGCAGACTTCACCTCGGAAGAAACCAGTTTATCTTTGGTTTGGCTTGAGAACTTCGGATCGGGTACTTTCACTGAAACGATAGCCGTTAGACCTTCACGAGCATCATCTCCAGAAGTTGAGGTTTTCGCCTTCTTCGAGAAGCCTTCTTTGTCCATGAAGCTATTTAGCGTACGTGTTAGAGCAGCACGGAAGCCGGCTAAGTGAGTACCACCATCACGCTGAGGGATGTTGTTGGTGAAACAGTAAATGTTTTCTTGGTAACCATCATTCCACTGCATGGCGACTTCGACCGTAATGCCGTCTTCGCGCTCAAAATCGAAATGGAATATCTTTTGAATAATCGGTGTTTTATTGGTGTTCAGGTGCTCAACAAACGCTTGGATACCACCTTCAAACATGAAGTGATCCATTTTTTCTTCTTCGCGCTCATCAATCAATTTGATGGACACACCAGAGTTTAGGAACGAAAGTTCACGTAGACGTTTTGCCAAAATATCGTAATGAAACTCAATATTCGTGAAGGTCTCTTCACTTGGCCAAAAACGGATCTCAGTACCCGTATTCTCTGTCTTACCAATCACGCTGAGTGGCGCTTGAGGCTCACCATGGTGGTAAGTTTGGGTATGGATTTCACCCCCACGTTGAATGGTAAGCGTTACCTGTTTAGATAGCGCATTTACTACCGAAACACCTACCCCGTGTAGACCACCCGATACTTTATATGAGTTGTCATCGAATTTACCACCAGCATGAAGTACCGTCATGATAACTTCGGCTGCTGATACGTTCTCTTCAGGGTGCATTTCTGTTGGGATACCACGGCCGTCATCACGTACCGAGACTGAGCTGTCCTCATGAATAGTCACAATGATGTCATTACAGTGACCTGCTAACGCTTCATCAATAGAGTTATCCACCACCTCAAAGACCATGTGGTGTAAACCGGTGCCATCGTCAGTGTCGCCGATGTACATACCCGGACGCTTACGAACCGCATCCAGACCCTTCAGTACTTTAATACTCGATGAATCGTAATTTTCTGACATGAGTTACTCTCTTTTTATCCTTGCTCTATTTTGCCATGTTCCACATGAAACATTTTGCCATTATCGTCGAGCATATCAACGACTTGGCTCTCAGTAATAGAGCTTACAAATACTTGTGCCCCCGTCGATTTCAAGCAGTCTGCAAGACGCTGTCGACGTTGGCTATCTAATTCAGAAGCAAAATCATCTATCAGGTAGATACACTGCTTTCCTGTCATTTGAGTCAAATGCTGCCCCTGCGCGACTCTCAGCGCACAGACCATGAGTTTCAATTGACCGCGTGATAAAACGTCTTCAACGGGCGTTCCATTCACTTTGATTTTCAAATCAGCTTTGTTGGGTCCACTGAATGTGTAGCCAAGTGACTGATCACGTTCGAAGTTGTTTTCGAGGATATCCTGATAAGGTGTATCTTTGTCCCACCCTCGATAATACTTCAATTGGATATCAAATTCTGGCAAAAATGTGCGACAGATTTCTTCTGCCACTTTCTTCATGTTTTCAACGTATTCTTGTCGCCATTGACTGATGTTTTCAGCCAGCGTTGCCATTTGCTGATCCCAATAGCTGAGTTCTTTATAATGGGTGGCAGTTTTCAGTAACGCATTTCGCTGCTTATTGAGCCGTTTAAATCTTCCCCATGCATCATAAAAATGTGATTCAGTATGGAAAACCCCCCAGTCGATAAATGCTCGACGAAATTTTGGACCATCCGTCAGTAACTCAAACCCTTCTGGATGGATCAATTGCAAAGGCAAAACCTGAGCTAACTGCGCTAATTTTTGTCCAGACTGACCGCCTATTTTAACCTCTGTTGAGCCGTCGCGCTGCTTATTAATGCCAATTGGCAGCTCAAATTGATCCTGGTTCAAAAAACGACCATGTACGAAGAGTTCATCACAGTCGTTTTGGATAACTCTTCCCGTCAAAGAGCTTTTAAATGAACGCCCATGACCAAGCAAATAAATGGCTTCGATGATGCTGGTTTTCCCACTGCCATTAGGGCCAATAAGAAAATTAAAGCCTGGTGACAGTTCAACGTCACAGGCTTCAATATTACGAAATGTCTGAACAATCAGTCTGGTGAGTGGCATAAACCCAATCCACTATAAGCGAATTGGCATCACCACATACATGGCGCTGTCATCATCGGCATTCTCAATCAGTGCGCTGGCATTCGCATCAGACATTGAGATTCGCACTTTATCGCAGCGAAGGGTATTCAATACATCCAAAACATAGCTGACATTAAACCCGATTTCCAAGTCGTCGCCATCAAAAGAAACATCAAGCACTTCTTCCGCTTCTTCTTGTTCTGGGTTGTTGGCAGTAATGCGCATTTCATTGCCAATGAAGTTCACGCGTACACCACGGAACTTTTCGTTCGATAGAATTGCCGCGCGAGAAAACGCGTGTTTTAACTCATCACATGGCGCTTCTAGCGTTTTATTACTGCTTTGCGGCATGACTCGACGGTAGTCTGGGAATCGACCATCCACCAATTTAGAGGTGAAAGTAAAGTTATTCACAGCCGCACGTAAGTTGGCGTTGCCTATTTGCAAAGTCACCTCGGCTTCTGGTGCATCCAATAGCTTAACGAGCTCTTGAACGCCTTTACGAGGCAAGATAATTTGTTGATTCGGTAATTCTGATACAAGCTGAGTTTGTGAAACCGCCATACGGTGACCGTCTGTTGCCACAGAGCGAAGCGTCGCTCCTTCGATTTCAAACAGCATACCATTCAGATAATAACGAACATCTTGGTTCGCCATTGAAAACTGCGTTTTTTCAATCAAGCTGCGCAGCTCTTGCTGAGAAAGCGTAATGTCCGCTTCGCTTTGCCAGTCTTCAATGTTTGGGAAGTCACTCGCAGGCAGAGTCGAAAGAGAAAAACGGCTTCGACCGGAGCGCACTTGAACGCGATCCGCTTCCATCACTACAGTGATGATCGCGTCATCTGGTAATCCTCGACAAATATCCAGAAATTTACGAGAAGGAACAGTTGTGCTGCCCGCTTCAAAATCGCCTTCCAACGCCACATTTGCCACCAGCTCGACTTCAAGGTCGGTCGCAGTCAATGAAAGCACGTTGTTTTCGACTTTCAGAAGCAAATTACCCAGAATAGGTAACGTGGGGCGTCCACCCAGAGCGCCAGAAACTTGTTGTAACGGTTTGATCAGGTGGCTGCGTTCGATGGTAAATTTCATTGGTATCTCTTTGCCTTATGACGATAAGGTTCTAATTAGGTTCGAATAGTCCTCTTTTATATCATGACTCTCTTCACGAAGCTGCTCTATCTTGCGGCAAGCGTGCAGCACCGTGGTATGGTCACGACCACCAAAGGCATCACCAATTTCAGGCAAACTATGGTTGGTGAGCTCTTTGGAAAGCGCCATTGCTAATTGACGAGGACGAGCAACGGAGCGTGAGCGGCGCTTAGACAGCAAATCCGCTACTTTAATCTTGTAGTATTCGGCGACAGTTTTTTGGATGTTGTCGATCGTAACCAGCTTTTCTTGCAATGCTAATAAATCACGCAACGCTTCACGAACAAAATCGATAGTGATCGGGCGACCCGTAAAGTTCGCATTGGCAATAACACGGTTTAGCGCACCTTCCAGCTCACGAACATTAGAACGTAAGCGTTTCGCAATGAAGAACGCGACTTCATCGGCGAGGTGAATTTGATGGTCTTCCGCTTTCTTCATTAAAATAGCAACACGGGTTTCTAACTCCGGCGGCTCAATGGCAACGGTCAATCCCCAGCCGAAGCGAGATTTCAATCGGTCTTCTACCCCATTAATTTCTTTAGGGTAACGGTCAGAAGTTAGGATGATTTGCTGGTTGCCTTCTAACAATGCGTTGAACGTATGAAAGAATTCTTCTTGAGAACGTTCTTTGTTAGCAAAAAACTGAATGTCATCTATCAATAATGCATCAACGCTGCGGTAGTAACGTTTAAATTCTTCAATCGCATTGTTTTGCAGCGCTTTTACCATATCTTGAACGAAACGCTCAGAGTGCATGTACACCACTTTCGCATTGGGCTTGTTATCCACAATGGCGTTACCCACAGCATGGAGCAAGTGAGTTTTACCTAAGCCCGTGCCGCCGTATAGAAACAGTGGGTTATACGCTGCACCAGGGTTATCCGCCACCTGACGCGCTGCTGCCAAACCTAACTGGTTCGACTTACCTTCAACGAAGTTATTGAATTTATGCTTGATATTCACATTAGAGCGGTGATTGATGTCCACCACTTCATTTTCATTTTCCCAAGTTTTGTGCACGGGTCTGCGCGCGTGAAGCTGCGCTGGTGCAGACGATTCAGCTGCGACATCGGCTTTTGAGCGAGCGGCAGGTGCAGGTGCAGAAACAGGGCGACTGCCGACTTCAAAACGAAGGCTAGGAATATCATTCCCACAAAATTGCAGAAGCAGGCGATTGATGTTGTCGAAGTACTTGTCACGTACCCAATCAAGCACAAAACGGTTAGGGGCGAACAAAGTCAGGGTATTGTCATTGAGCTCCGCCTGAAGCGGTCTGACCCACATGCTAAATTCAGTCGCTGGTAGCTCTTCTTGTAGCTGTTGCAGACACTGCAACCAAAGCGAAGATGACACGTTGCCCTCACTCTTGTAGTCGTTATTTGGAAAAGGTTGGTAATTCTAGCGCTCTGTTGCCCAGATCGCTAGTAAATGATCGCAGATCCAGTGAATAAGATCTAAGTTATTCACAATTTTTCATCCTCAATTCGAGTGATCCGCACACTTTTCCCCAATATTACCCACATGATCACCCACAATTTGTGGATCAATAGCGGTTTATCCCCAAGATCAAATGTTAACAAGTCGTTTCTTTTAAGATAGTTGGTTATTTGTAATAACAACTCGTTATTTTCACTAATATTACAATTAACAGTAATATTCCCCTCCATAATAATGAGGATATAACGAATGAAATACTGGATTAAGTCCGCTCTTGCTGCTCTCGCCCTAACTGCTTCTTTCGCACAAACTGTTCATGCTGCAACAGACGTGAAAGTTGGAATGTCTGGTCGCTACTTCCCATTCACATTTGTGGAAAAAGATGTGCTTCAAGGTTTTGAAGTCGATCTTTGGGATGAAATAGGCAAACGTAACGATTACAACGTTGAATACGTAACGGCAAATTTCTCGGGTTTGTTTGGTCTTTTAGAAACGGGGCGTATTGACACCATTTCTAACCAAATCACCATGACGGATGTGCGCAAAGCAAAATACCTTTTTGCAGACCCATACGTCGTTGACGGTGCACAAATTACGGTTCGCAAAGGCAACGATGAGATAAAAGGCATCGCTGATCTTGCAGGTAAAACGGTTGCAGTAAACCTAGGCTCGAACTTTGAGCAACTGCTACGCGATTACGATAAAGACAACAAAATCAACATCAAGACCTACGACACAGGTATCGAGCACGATGTTGCACTTGGCCGCGCTGACGCGTTCATCATGGACCGTTTATCTGCACTAGAGCTTATCAAGAAGACAGGTCTTCCTCTTGAGCTTGCAGGTCAGCCATTCGAAACCATTCAAAATGCATGGCCGTTTGTTGATAACGAAGCGGGTCGTAAGCTTCAGAAAGAAGTGAATGCGGCACTGAAATCGATGCGTGAAGATGGCACATTGAAAGAAATTTCGACTAAGTGGTTCGGCGACGACATCACTCAATAATCAAAAAGCACAATACACAAGGATAAAGGTGGAATCATGGTTCCGCCTTTTCTTGTCTCTGCTACATCCGAATTTTAAGTACAGGTAATCATATGGGTTTCGACTTTAACTACATGATGGAATTGATGCCGATACTGCTGAAGTATCTCGGTACCACCATGTCTATGGCCACCTGGGGACTGATGTTTTCTTTGATACTGTCGGTTATTCTCGCCAATATCCGTGTGTTTAAAGTGCCAGTGCTGGATCAGCTTAGCCAGTTATACATCAGCTTTTTCCGAGGAACACCGCTGCTCGTTCAACTTTTCTTACTGTATTACGGATTACCTCAGATCTTTCCGTTTATGGTGGGGTTGGACGCGTTTAGTGCGGCAGTTATCGGCTTAACCCTGCATTTTGCCGCTTATATGGCGGAAAGCATTCGCGCAGCGATTATTGGCATCGACAGAAGCCAAATGGAAGCCAGTTTGTCTGTGGGTATGACCACCAGCCAAGCCATGAGACGCATTATTTTGCCTCAGGCAACCCGCGTAGCTCTTCCGTCTTTGATGAATTATTTCATCGATATGATCAAATCGACGTCGCTGGCCTTTACGTTAGGTGTCGCCGAAATCATGGCGAAAGCGCAAATGGAAGCGTCATCCAGTTTCCGATTCTTTGAAGCGTTTTTAGCGGTTGCACTGATTTACTGGGGTGTGGTCTTAATTCTGACCCGTGTTCAAATTTGGGCAGAAGCGAAGCTCAATAAGGCATACGTACGATGATAAAACTCGACAATATTCATAAAAGCTTCGGCGACACTGAAGTATTGAAAGGCATTGATATCGAGATCCAGCAAGGCGAAATCATCGTTATCATTGGTTCAAGTGGCACCGGAAAATCCACACTGCTGCGTTGCGTAAATTTTCTAGAGCAAGCCAACAAGGGTGTGATCTCCATTGATGACATTACTGTCGATGCAGAAAAGCACACCAAATCGGATGTTCTGGCGCTGCGTCGCAAAACCGGTTTTGTTTTTCAAAGCTATGCACTCTTTGCTCATATGACAGCACGGCAAAATATTGCTGAAGGCTTGATCACTGTCCGTGGTTGGAAGAAAGATCAGGCATTAGAGCGCGCTCAAGCGATTCTAGACGACATTGGCTTGGGTGATAGAGGGGATAGCTACCCTGCCGCGCTTTCAGGCGGTCAGCAGCAACGAGTGGGCATTGGTCGCGCAATGGCATTTCAGCCAGAACTCCTGTTGTTTGATGAGCCAACCTCAGCACTGGATCCTGAATGGGTTGGTGAAGTGCTCAGTTTAATGAAATCGCTCGCCGCGAAAAAACAGACCATGCTTGTCGTGACACACGAGATGCAATTTGCCAGAGAAGTCGCAGACCGCGTGATCTTCATGGCAGATGGACACATTGTGGAACAAGGTTCTCCACAAGATATTTTTGGTAATCCACAGGATCCAAAACTGCAAAAATTTCTTCGCCAGGTGGGGATCGAATAAGGATCCTTGAGATTTAACTGACAATCCGTATAATTCGTCGACCGGAATTTTCGTTAGACCAATGATTGACTCTTAATGAGTCAGTGATTACAATTCCGCCTCTTTGTTGAGAGGCGTCGGATTTTGCTCAGGCTTTCTAATAAAGAGCCAGAGTGAAGTTAAGTCCCACGCCGGGTTTAACATAAACCTAAAAACTACTGATCAGTAAAGGTAATAACAATGTCTAAACGCACTTTTCAACCTTCAGTTCTGAAGCGCAAGCGTTCTCACGGTTTCCGTGCTCGCATGGCAACTAAGAACGGTCGTAAAGTAATTAATGCACGTCGTGCAAAAGGCCGTGCGCGCCTTTCAAAATAATATTTAATTATTTTGAGCAAGTACGCGTTTAATCGGGAGTTACGTTTGTTAACTCCCGAGCATTATCAAAATGTCTTCCAGCAAGCTCATCGAGCAGGCTCACCTCATTTCACCATCATTGCCCGAAAGAATTCTCTTTCACATCCTCGCTTAGGCTTAGCTGTCCCTAAAAAGCAGATTAAAACTGCCGTCGGTCGTAATCGTTTCAAACGTCTGGCTAGAGAAAGCTTCCGCCTGTCACAACATCAGCTACCAAGCAAAGATTTTGTTGTGATTGCGAAGAAAAGCGCTCAAGATTTAAGCAATGAGGAAATATTCAAGCTCTTCGATAAGTTATGGCATCGCCTTTCTCGCCCCTCTCGTGGTTAGCCATTGGTCTGATAAAAATCTACCAATGGGTGATTAGTCCGTTAATCGGACCACGTTGTCGTTTTACACCAACCTGTTCTCAATATGCGATTGAAGCGTTGAAAGCTCACGGTTTTGTAAAAGGGTGTTGGTTATCAGGCAAACGTCTATTAAAATGCCATCCTTTGAGCGATGGGGGATATGACCCCGTTCCACCACACCAAAAACAAGACAGAGATAAATAACGATGGATTCTCAACGTACTATCCTACTGTTCGCTTTGGCACTGGTTTCTTTCTTGCTGTACCAAAAGTGGCAAGTAGAAAAGAATCCCGCGCCACAGCAACAGATTGAGCAGGCACAAAACAGCGGTACTCTTCCAGCCCCAGACTTTGCGGACCCTCTAGCCGACCCTGCACCTCAAGCAGCAGCGCCTTCAGCGCAAATCGTAACCGTAAAAACAGATGTCTTGACGCTCTCTATCGATACGTTCGGTGGTGATGTGGTTGAAGCAGATTTAAATCAATACGCGAAAGAATTCGACTCAGCAGACCCATTTGAACTGCTGAAAAATAGCCAAGGTCAAACATTTATCGCTCAAAGTGGTCTTGTCGGTCCTCAGGGTGTCGACTTAAGCAGCAAGAGCCGCCCTGTTTATCATGTGGCATCAAACAGCTTCGAGCTGGCTGATGGTGAAGATGAACTGAGCATTCCAATGACGTTTGAAGCGAACGGCTTACAGTACGTGAAAACGTTTGTACTTAAGCGCGGTCATTACGACCTTAAAGTGAAATACGATGTTGTGAACAACTCTGGTACCAACGCAACTTTCGGTATGTACGCGCACCTTCGCCAAGACCTAATGGACGACGGCGGCAGCATTACGATGCCAACGTACCGTGGTGGTGCATACTCATCACAAGACGTTAACTACAAAAAATACAGCTTCGACGATATGCAAGACCGCAGCTTGGCTATTGAGCTGACAACAGGTCAAGGTTGGGCGGCTATGATCCAGCATTACTTCGCAGCTGCGTGGATTCCAGAGCAACAACCTGGTACTCGACTGTATACGCGTGTTATCGGCAACAAAGGTGACATCGGTGTTCGTATTCCAGACATCACGATTGCTAATGGCGCAACGGGCTCCGTTGAATCTACGCTTTGGGTTGGTCCAAAACTTCAAGAAGACATGGCTGCGGTAGCGCCACACCTAGATTTGGTAGTGGATTACGGATGGCTATGGTTCATCGCGAAGCCTCTTCACTGGTTGCTCTCTGCCATTCAAGGCATTGTAGTTAACTGGGGTGTAGCTATCATGGTTCTGACGTTTATTGTTCGTGGTGCGATGTACCCGCTAACAAAAGCGCAATACACTTCCATGGCAAAAATGCGCATGCTACAGCCTAAGCTGCAAGCGATGCGTGAGCGTATTGGCGACGATCGCCAACGCATGAGCCAAGAAATGATGGAACTGTACAAGAAAGAGAAAGTAAACCCGTTAGGCGGTTGTTTACCTATCCTTCTTCAGATGCCTATCTTCATCGCACTATACTGGGCGCTGATGGAATCGGTAGAACTTCGTCACTCGCCGTTCTTTGGTTGGATTACTGACTTGTCTGCACAAGACCCGTACTACATCCTTCCAGTTCTGATGGGTGCAAGTATGTTCCTAATCCAGAGAATGAGCCCATCAACCATTACGGATCCGATGCAGCAGAAAATCATGAATTTCATGCCATTGATGTTCACGTTCTTCTTCCTGTGGTTCCCTTCCGGTTTGGTTCTATACTGGTTGGTTTCCAACGTCGTGACAGTAATTCAGCAAACTCTGATTTACCGAGCGTTGGAAAAGAAAGGCTTACATACTAAGACAGCCAAATAAAGACTAAGACAGCCAAAATAATAGAAAGAAAGGCGACCAAATGGTCGCCTTTTTTAATAGTGCTGATTACAATTGCGCACAAAGAACTCAACACAGTAATGGGCGAAATGCCCCTTCAGGTAAATGCTATGACAACTGACACTATAGTCGCTCAGGCTACCGCTCCGGGACGAGGCGGTGTAGGTATAATTCGGGTATCAGGTCTACTCGCAGCGCAAGTTGCTTTAGAAGTGACAGGCAAAGTATTGAAGCCTCGATATGCTGAATACCTGCCGTTCAAAAACCAAGAGGGCTTAGAACTGGATCAAGGCATAGCACTTTACTTCCCTAACCCACATTCATTCACGGGTGAGGATGTGTTAGAGCTTCAAGGGCACGGTGGCCCTGTTGTCATGGATATGTTGATCAAACGTATTTTGAGCATCTCTGGTGTCCGCCCTGCGCGCCCTGGAGAGTTTTCGGAGCGTGCATTCCTAAACGACAAAATGGATTTAACTCAAGCAGAAGCCATTGCTGACTTAATCGATGCAAGCTCAGAAGAAGCAGCAAAATCCGCCCTGCAATCTCTACAAGGTGAATTTTCTAAACGCATTCATACGCTGGTGGAGTCTCTAATTCACTTGCGCATTTATGTTGAAGCCGCCATTGATTTCCCAGAAGAAGAAATCGATTTTCTTGCCGATGGCAAAGTCGCCACCGATCTGCAAACCATCATCGATAATCTCGCCGCGGTTCGCCAAGAAGCCAATCAAGGTGCCATTATGCGTGAAGGCATGAAGGTGGTCATTGCTGGTCGGCCAAATGCAGGGAAGTCCAGCTTACTTAATGCACTTTCAGGAAAAGAATCTGCCATTGTTACCGATATAGCAGGTACCACACGAGATGTCCTGCGTGAACACATTCATATTGACGGTATGCCGCTGCATATTATTGATACCGCGGGTTTACGTGAAGCGTCTGATGAAGTGGAAAAAATCGGTATTGAGCGCGCTTGGGAAGAAATAGAGCAGGCCGACCGAGTTTTATTTATGGTGGACGGAACCACGACTGATGCCACTGACCCCCGTGAAATCTGGCCCGATTTTGTGGATCGATTGCCTGAGAAAATCGGCATCACAGTGATCCGCAACAAAGCCGATCAAACCAGTGAAGATCTTGGGATCTGCCACGTCAACACGCCAACACTTATCCGCCTATCAGCAAAAACAGGGGAAGGTGTAGATGCATTGCGTAATCATTTGAAAGAAATCATGGGGTTTTCTGGCAATCAAGAGGGCGGATTTATGGCGCGTCGCCGTCATTTGGATGCGCTTGAACGTGCGGCAGAGCATTTGGATATAGGTCAACAGCAACTCGAAGGTTACATGGCAGGCGAAATTCTGGCGGAAGAACTTCGAATTTCTCAGCAACACCTCAATGAAATTACAGGTGAATTCAGTTCTGACGACTTACTCGGTCGAATTTTTTCTTCATTTTGTATAGGAAAATAACACTTTTCATATTCAACTACCCTCATTTAATTTGGACGAAATGAGGGTAAATACCCTTCAAAATACCGTATAGTGGCGCGAAAAGTTGCTAAGTTTCCGATCCTTTCATCTTCAATTAAAAAGAATCGACTTTTAATTGCCACATCTCTCATTTACACAATTTATTTCTTTTCTCAGTATTTATTGATCTAGATCTACCGCCAGATTCTGCTATATTTCGTTGCCTGTTATTAATATAAATGATAACCATTATCATTTAAACAAGCCGAATCTAGGTGATAGGAGTAACAAGCGATGGTGGCAATTGACCCAGCTAACATGCAACGCATTGATAACATGTATCAAGAGCACCGCAGCTGGCTCTCGGTATTCGTTCAACGACGCCTTGGTTGCCCTGAAGTTACTGCTGATTTGGTTCAGGACACGTACCTAAGGTTGTTAACCAAAGGCAAACTTCCCGAACAAAAAGATTCGCGCCGCTATCTGACAACCATTGCCAAGGGTTTGGTTATCGATCTTTACCGAAGACGTCGGATTGAAACCGCCTACCTTGAGCTATTAGAAAGTGAGCCGGCTGATGTGTCCTCCTCACCCGAATCCCATACTTTGGTGGTGGAAGCACTGGTCGAAATTGACACCCTATTGAATAAACTTCCACACAAAGCGAGACAAGCCTTGTTGATGCGCCAACTTGAAGGCAAAAGCTACAAACAAATCGCCCAAGAATTGGATGTATCGGTCTCGTCAGTTGAAAAATACGTCGCCAAAGCCTTGCAAGGCTGCATGATGGCAATGCTCGAGGTCTGATTTGTCGATGGATAGAATTTCTCGAGAATCCATAGAGCAAGCATCTCTATGGATGGCTCGCTTATGGGCAGACGACGTCACAGAGCAAGATAAAAAAGCATTCAACACCTGGCGTACCGCTCACCCAGACAATGAATTTGCTTGGCAGCAATTGGAAAATCTGCAAAAAAAGTTTGCCTCCGTTCCAAACCCACAGCTCAGTGGAAAAGTACTAGGTCGCAATCGTCGTGGAGCCACTCGCAGGCAAGTTCTCCTTTGGGGAGGTATCTCTGTTAGTACGTTGGCCCTGATGATGTCTACACAAGAGACCCAACCAACCGGCGCTGAATACGCCACAGCAACAGGCGAAGTGCGCTCACTATCACTGTCTGATGGCACAGAATTGATCATGAACACCGCCACCCGCGTTTTTGTCGACTTCAATCAATCAGAAAGAATCTTGCACCTTGTTCAAGGGGAAATAATGATCACCAGCGGTCATCACTTAACCCCGTTCAAAGTGATGACAGGTCAAGGGAGAATCGTTCCGATTGGCACTCGTTATACTGTCCACCAGCAAGCAGAGCAAACTCAAGTCAGTGTGTACGAAGGCGAAGTGGCGGTTTATCCAGAGCAGAGCTTTGAGTCTACCCACATTCTTTCTGGTGAGAGCATTGTATTTAATGCTAATCGCACCAATAAAAAATACACCAATCGAGCGACTGATGCATTATGGCTAAAGCAAAAAATCCTAGCTCAAGCAACACCACTGCCGGATTTCATTAACGATCTCGCCCGATATCGTCGTGGAGTGATCAAAGTCGACCCTAGTCTTCATCATCTAAAACTTACTGGTGTTTTCTCCACCAGAGACACAGACAAAACCTTGTACAACGTCAGCCAAGTCCTCCCCATCGAGATCCGCTACCGCACCCCACTTTGGGTGAGTATCACCCCCAAACAAAATCATTGAGGAATGTTTACGGATTTTGACGTCTCACTCGGTGTAATTACCAGTGAGTAAATCAACGAAAAGGATAGCAAGGTGTCGTTCCTGCCAAGGCTTACACGTCAAGCCGTATTAATACGTGTCAAACTGGGTCTTACCGCTCTTCTTGTTCCAGCAATAGCTTGGTCTGCACAAAGCTTTCAAATCCCCGCAGGCAGGCTGGATCAGGTTTTGAATCAATTCGCTTTGGAAGCAGATATCGAATTTTATCTGAATGCGTCGCTTTCTGAAGATATTTACAGCCAAGGAATACAAGGGGATTTCGACCCAGCGCAAGCGTTGACTTTACTGCTAGAAAACACAGGGCTTGTCGCCGAACCACAGGAAGATGGCAGTTTTATTCTTACGCCACTCAACAGTGCCATGACATTGGATGCCATTCAGGTTCGTACCCATTTCGATGATGAAATTGCTCGGGATGAAACTGGTGAATTGGATGTTTACGACGCCGACACATCCACCGCCTATATCAGTAAAGAAGAGATAGAACGCTTCAAAGGTGCCAGTGGTGCCGACTTGTTCACTGGCATGGCCAATACGTTCAGCGGTGAAGCACGTAACGGTGGCAGCAGCATCGACGCCAATATCCGAGGTGTCCAAGGTCAGGGAAGAGTCCCCGTCGTGATTGATGGCACAGAGCAAGGCATCACCATTTGGAATGGATATCGTGGTGCTTCCAACCGAAACTACATCGACTCAAATTTGATCAGTGGCTTACAAGTTCACAAGGGCGCACAGCTCAATTCAGACATCAATACGTCAGTGGGTGGAGCGGTAGAAGTCACCACACTTCAGCCTCAGGACATCATCGCAGAAGGTGAAACCTTTGGCATGGAAGTCGTTGTTGAAGGGAGCAGTAATTCCATCGCACCTAACCAAGCAAGAATGCACACTGGCAAACACTGGCAAGACGTTCCGATCTATAACGAACAAGGTGGAATAGATTGGTATAACGATCCAGAACTTCGTTTTGAAACCCGAGACAACAAAAGTGATAACCCATTTGGCGGAGAAGACGTCGCTTTTCGATTTGCGGCTTCTGGGATTAGTGATAAGTTCGAGTGGTTAGGTGCCATCGCTTATCGCAAACGCGGCAATTATTATTCAGGTACTAAAAAAGCCGATTTCTATAAACAGCCTTACAACCCAGATACCCTTGGCATTGAGTTCTTACAACCCAGACATGCAGCGCTCAACCACCTGCCGGGTCATGAAGTGTTTAATACTTCTTCGGAAATGCACTCCTACCTTCTAAAAACCACCTACAAGTTTTCAGATTTTGAAAAAGTGCAATTTAATGCCCGCTTCACCGACAGCAAGCACGGTGAAATTATGGCGAGTCGCTCAGACTACCGTAACAACTATGGCATGGCTCAATGGCCATTGGGCAGCGCCAAACTTCAAGCTTACAGTGTCAAATACCGGGTAAACCCTAAGTCTCGTTTTCTTAACTTGAGTACGGATCTCTGGACAACATTGTCAGATACCGTTACCAACACTGCGGGCGGTTTTCCAAATACCGTTGTGACCGAGCCGGAAGGGAACGGGATCATCTTCAACACCGCCACTGCATATAATAAAGAACGTCGTATCGGTGCGAATTTCAAAAACACTATGCTGCTATCTGACAACTGGGATATGACGGTATCTGGTCATTACCAGCACCATACCGTTGAACCTAAGCAAGGCATGAAATTCCTGGTCGATAAGTACAATGCAACGGTTCGAGCGGGAGAGAGAACCGAGTTTAACGGTGCAGCCAAGGTTGAATGGCGAGCCAGCGACAGCTTAATTTTTAATGCTGGGCTGAGATACGGAAAATATGAATCCGAAGATCATTACCTGAAATACCGCATCGAAAACAAAAACGATAAACGCAAACTGGGCGAGTACATAACGGAAGGCTATCTCCTTAGTTACCAAACTCGTGAAGTGTACGAACCTGAAGAAATTGCTCAGAGAGTCGCAAACGCCGAGCACGATATTCGGATTACCTTTACACGTGACGCCCTAGACAAAGAAATCACCACCATGACTGGTTTGATCGCTACAGCTACGGACCCCTCTCATATAGCAGAATATCAATCCAGACTCGCCTCAGCACAAGCCAGCTTGGCGAATTTCGATTCATTGCTTAAGCAAAAAATCAAATTGGCTGTCGCCAAAGTAGAGAATGAGAAAAACTACTTGCGTACTCACACACGGGAATGGAGAAATGACAGTAACAATAAGTTAAGCATGAAAAGAAATGCTTGTGTCATTGCCATGAGCCGACCAAATTACGTTAAGAACAGTTGTAAGTTCACACGGCTGCCAGACATTCAGCGCTATAAGTCTAAATACGCAAATAGCGGCAGTGGATGGATGCCTTCACTCACCGCGACTTGGCTTATTTCAGACAACAAACGAGCTTATGTTCGTTATGCAGAAACACTCCGTTTTCCAAGCTTATTTGAAAGCACCAGTGGTTTCTCGGCAAGTCATTTAACATCATCACCTTTGCAACCTGAACGCGCCACATTGTGGGAGTTAGGTTACGTTCACTATTTTGACAATGCCAATATTAAACTGGTGCATTTCGATCAGACAATCACCGACATCATAGACAGAGACATACGCACACGCGCCTTTGGTAACCTCGAATTTCAAAATACTAAAGGGCTTGAATTGCAAGCTTCCTATGACGATGAAATTTACTTTGGCGAATTTTCTGCAGCATACAACTATCACAACGAAGTGTGTGACGATAACTCTGCATCCCAGAAGTTCATTAGTGGCATTGCAGATGAAAACAAAGAAGTCATCGATCTTTGTACTCGTGGAGGCTTTTCTAACATCAGCTACCTTGGCAGCTACGCCAACCCAGAGTATTCCGCAAACCTTTTGGTCGGTTCTCGTTTTCTAAATCAAACCCTAGAAACCGGAGTTCGTAGCAACTACTTATCTGGCAGCCATCACGAGGATTTGATCGAACGTACTCACTCATTAACTTTTGATGCCTTTGCCAAATATCAAATCAATGAATCGGTCGATCTTGAGCTGGTCGGTACAAATCTATTGGATTTGTACTATCTGGAATTGGGCTCGATTTCGGGCATCCCCGCACCAGGGCGAACCTTCAGCATCAAATTAAAAGGAAAGTTCTAATTTTCCGCAAAAAATTTTCAAGAGCGTTACGGGTTTTCACTCTTTACTCGGTGTAGAGGATGACCTTTTAGATTTCGTCGGCTTCATATTGGCTGACAGCACCATTTAGGACGAATCATGAACAACAAATATACATGGACGCTTCTGGCTTTAAGCCTACCAGCACTGGTCGCGTGCGGTGGCGGCTCTAGCTCAAACAGCTCTAACGACAACACAGTAAAACCACCTGTCGTTACGCCTGCACCAGCTAAAAAACCACAGATCAACGCCAAGATGAACGACACAGTTCGTTTAAATGGTTTGGATATCTTCGCAAAAAGTGCCGCTCAAACAGCTCAGAAAAAAGCACTGAGCTCGGCAGTAGCTGATACAGCAAACGCTCAGCCATTCACTTGGGTAATTAGCAAAAAGCCTGCAGGCAGCAACAGTGCAATTAAAAACGCCAATGCATTAGTGACGTCGTTCCAACCAGACCTGGCGGGTGAATACACCATTCAGCTTACCGCAACGAATCCTGCAGCGACGATAGAAAAACACTATCAAGTGACAGATGCCGCTGATAACGCTGCACCAAATGTCTTCCCAACCGAGTCAGTAATGACGGGAATCGATACGAATATCACTCTGTCAGCAAACGCTGTGGATCCAGACAATAACGATCTGACTTACCAGTGGACTGTGGCAAACAAGCCTAGTAATGCAACGGTAACGCTAACCGATGAAACGACAGAAAATGCTTCATTCTCTGCCAACGCTGCGGGTGAGTATGAGTTAAGCATTGCGGTTTCAGATTCAAAAGAGACAGTAAATCGTGCAGTTACTGTAAAGATTGATGAAAATGTCGTGCCTTACACGTCTGAGACATCGGTTTATTTAGAAAGAACCAACGCCTTTACCCAAGAAAATGTAAAACCAATCAATAAACTGAACTTTGCGACGCTTGAGCTAAATAAGAAGGTAAGACTGGATGCCAGCTCAAACACAGATAAAGACGGTACGAATTTCCAATACCAATGGACGGTTATTTCTAAACCTACTGCAAGCTCAGGCATAATCACACTAGATTCGGCGCAAGTTGCTGAATTTACCCCAGATGTAACTGGTGATTATGTCTTTTCTGTTACGGTGAGTGAAGGCAATATGCAACGTTCAATTGAACACGTGGGTATCACTGCAGTGGAAGCTGTAACATCAGCGACTGCTCTTATCAGTGCGGTAAACTCTACAGGAGCAACTTATGATTTTAAATCTTATGGTTATGTTCCAGAAGGCGACCCGAGATTTAAGAATGTAGAAGACCCAATGTATGGAAGTTTCAAAGTCATTGCTGTTTCCAAGAACGGAGCTTCAACTGATTATATTAAAGTAGATACCATTACTATTACACCGACTGTAGCCGATGTGTTTGTCTTTGACTTTATAACCGTGAATACTCCACCACCCGTATCAGGAATTAAATTCGATGGAGTCAAAAAGAATCAATTAATTTCAGTGGGAGAATCGGTAGTTCTTGATGTTTATATGGATGCTTCAGTTCCATTAAATAAGTTCACAGAAATAGGCATCGATTTTTCTGGAAGACATACCCATTCCTTCTCCAAAATTTATGCGTTTACAGAGTAAATGAAATTAGGGTGCACATCATGTGCACCCTTTATTATTAACTAATATGATTACACTCATTTTATGATTAAGTTGACTCAATTCTTGAGCTTAGTCTTTACAGTCGTCATTATTGCCGGATGTAATGAAAGTCTGACACTCGATCTGGCACCAACCAAGTCGAATACCCCCCCTATTGCCATCGCGGGCACCAATCAATTGGTTTATGTGGGCGAGCCCGCTCAACTGAATGGGGAAAAAAGCTTCGACAAAGACCTTCAGCCGCTGACATTTGAATGGAAAGTGAGACCTGATCAATACACAAAGTTGGATCGTAACGCCGAACTCTTTCAGCCACACTCAATTAAACCGTCGTTCACCGCCCATGAAGCGGGAGAGTTCTACGTAGACCTGACGGTCAATGATGGCATTGAAAATAGTCGTATTAACACCGTTAAAATTACTGCAGTAATCAAAGGAGAGAACAGCCCTCCGGTTATCAAATTAGAGGAAAACATTAATGGCACTTTACACTTTGGCGCTAACATATTCCCTGACTACGATAATATAGATAATGATGAATTATTTTACACTTGGGGAATAGTCGAAAGCCCAGCAGGAAGCTCACCAACTTTGTCATATAATTCATTCAGTTGGAATTCCTTAAAGACAGATACTGAAGGACTTTATACCGTAAAGGTAACCGTATTTGATGGTATTCACCACGTATCTGCGACTACAAAAGTGCAGATACGCTATGAGAACGTCAAACCAGTCGCCAACCTCAATCACGATGTAATGATCAGTCATGTTGGAAGAGCGATCACTTTAGATGGCACCAAGAGCTCCGACTTGAACGGCGAACCGCTAAACTTCCACTGGACAATGACACCACCAAATGGTTCTAACGCGACCTTTGATGACCCACACTCACCTACACCAACCATTTTAGGTGATGTACCCGGTTTATACTTCTATGAACTGGTAGTTGATGATGGCGAATTATCCAGTGACCCTAATGAATATGTAATTGAATTTCTTGGGTCAGATACTCCTGGATTGAGGATCTACCGCGACAATAGTTCTGCTCCACTCGATATGCCACATCAACCCGACCAAATCAGAGACGAAACGCAGAATAACCGAGCCAGTTATGTTCTTGATCGCTACCGTATTGAAGCCGTAGAGGCCGATGTATACATAAGAGACGTGGTTGCCAGTGACAGAGCCAATATCATCACCCCTTATTTTGATGGATTAGAGCAAACTCAATTATTCACCTTAAAAAAAGGTGAGAGCATATCTTTTAATTTGGTCGCCCCTGCCACTGGCGGAAAAGCAAGCCAGCCTATATTTAGCTTTAACTGGATAATGGGACGCGCCACGGAATATCACAATGCCTATCACTTTGACGCTAAATATACTTTCACCAGTAATTAAGAAGTGAAAATAAAATAAAAAATCATCATTTAAATTTTAATTTTACGGGTATTTAAAGTTCATTCGGTAATACATATAAGAACCACATCAAGGTGTTGTCGTGCGCACCAATGCCTTGAATGGTTCTCTCAATAGTATAAATTCAATCTTTAAAGGAATAATTCATGAAACCAGTAAAACTGACTCTTATTTCTGCTGCACTACTTGGCTTAAGCTCTATGGCTCACGCAGGTTTTAACGGCGCAATCAGCGACAACACTCACCGTCATGTTGGTGAATCTCAGGTCGATGCGTCACTATTCTTTGGCACAGTGATCATCCATGAAAGTGGTTACGCGGGTATCGGCGCCACAGGTAAAGAACGTGTTGATTTTAAAAATCTAGCGAAGCGCTCTTCATGGCCGTTTGGTGAAACACGTGATGGTGTACATTCTCGCGGAAGTCGCCACTCTACAACTTCTCAATACAACTTTGCCAGCGTTGCAAACCAGGACGTTTGGTTTGGTGAGTGGTACGAAGGCAACCGCGACTCAGGTTACGCAAACCGCGCGGTATTTTACGTAGGTGATAACACAGGTACAACTGTACCGACAACAGGTACAGCAACGTACAGCGTAGCTGGCGTAAACAAGTTCAATGGTACCAACAAACTTAGCGGCACTTTTACAGCTAACTTTGGTAGTCAGAAACTAGAAGGTACGATCAACAACTCAGCATTGACTGTTACAGTTGACGCAAATATCAATGCAACAACTGCAGCGTTTACTGGTAACGCAACTGCAATTGCTGGTGGTACAAGCACTAACGGTACATCTCAAGGTCACTTCTTTGGGGCAAACGCATCTGCTCTTGCAGGTATTGCGACCTTCACTAACAAAGACCTAGACACGGCATTTGGTGGCAGCAAAAACTAATTGTTGAACCTCCCTCATACAGAAGCAGCCTACGCTGCTTCTGTTTTTCTTTCTTTACCATTTGGTTATTCCCTTGCTTAAATCCCTTTTAACTCTTTCTCCTTTAGCACTCGCATTTCTATTCAGTGCGCATACGTTAGCCGATCAAGACAAAAACCAGCGTCTACAGCAGCGGGACGCCCTTTCTGCGCTAGAAAAGGAACAGGAACTGTTGAAAGAAGAACGGGAAAGAGAGCAATCGTTAACCGTGGATGGCGTCACCTATGAAGTGAGCGATACATTAGATGACCTCGCCCCTGCCCTGCATATCGCAGTGAAAACAAGGCAATGGGAACAAGCTCAGGGTTTTCTGACCCGCTATAAAGCACTGGAAGGATACGATCCTTTGCTGGTGCACTACGCTCAGGGTGCACTTTTCAGAGTAGAAGGAAAGCTTGCAGAATCAGAAGCGGAATATCAGTCTCTTCTTACCCTAGCTCCGGAATTCATGCCAGCCAAGCTAGAGCTGGCTCGGGTGCAGTTCGAAAATCAAAAAAACCGAGACTCTCTGGATCTGTTCAAAAAAATCAAACACAGTATTCCACAAGACAATCCACGAGCATCGGGGGTTATCAGAACGATTGATACGTTCAGCGAAGCACTCAAAGTTCGTGACAGTTGGCAAGGGGCTTTTAGCTTTGGTCCTTCATACAATGACAATCTGAACAGCTCATCCGAAAGCACGGTCTGCCTAGCGACACTGCCTAATGGGCAATGCTGGATAAGTCAGACAACACCAGACAAAGAATCTGGCTTTGGGATGGATTACGACGCTAGCCTGAACAAACGGTTCTCGCTGTCAGGCCACCATGGAGTGAAATTCAATACGTTAGCGTATGGGATGCTGAATGACGGTAAAAGAAAGTACAACAAACATACCCTCATTACGGGTCTTAGCTACAGCTATCAAAGTGCCAAAGTTCAATTTTCTATTGGTCCGCAAGCTGAATACAACAACTCTGGCGATCGCACGCTTTACATCGCTCCTGGACTAAAACTGGATGGCTTTTACAGCATCAACAATAAAAGCGCCGCAAAAGTAGAACTGAAAGCCGAGTATCAGGATTACAAAGATCCGGATCTTGACCACAACAGCAACTGGTTATGGACGGCTTCTGGCACTTACTGGTATCAGTTACCCGAAAGGTGGCTCGTGTTTGGCGGTATCGACTGGAACAAGAAACAGAGTGAAATAGAACTCTTTGCCTATGAGTCCCTAGGTGGGCGATTGGGTGTAAACCGAGCTTTCTTTGACGGCTGGGACATCAGCGTATTTTCGTCGGTTAAAAAACGTAAGCACGACGGATTCAACAAAATTCTCAACGGAAAAAGAGAAGATAAAGAGCAAAACCACACCTTACTGATCACCGCAAAACCACTAGAATTTTGGGGGCTCACCCCAACATTTACTTGGCAATACCAAAAAGTCGACAGCACATTGGATGCGATATACAGCTACAGTCAAAATGAATACAGTATCAAGTTGGAAAAAAGATTTTAGAAAAATAAAATCACAAGATACTGATTATTATAAATAAAAATATAAATCCAGTTTTTTATTCAGTTTTTATTACGGGTTTTTCTCTCTCATTCGGTATTCATATAAGGAATTAAGAAAAAACACTCGACAATAAAAGCGCGCAAGAACGCCCAACTAAGAGCAATCGAATGAGTAAATCACTTTATCTGAGCATGATCATCACCCTTTTTCTGTTCATGCCTTCCCTCGCCTTTGCTGAAAAAGCGCCAGCTCAAGATCTGGCAAGCCCCCTAGTATCAGATACTCAGTTAACCCCACCGACGAACCCACTCAATGCGCACGATCTCTCACCTATGGGTATGTATCATGCTGCTGATTGGGTTGTAAAAGCGGTGATGATCAGTTTAGTCATCGCTTCTGTATTAACTTGGGGCGTATTGTTTGCAAAGCAGTGGCAACTTTCATTGGCTTCCAAAAAAGCCCATCGCCAACTTCATGCCTTAACCCAATCCGATGACCTAATTGAGGCAGAAACATTGTGTGAAGACTTACAAGGTCCGGCTCAATTACTACTTTCTGCCACCCAGCATGAGCTGAAATTATCAGCCCAAGGATCGGCCAGCGAAGACGGTATAAAAGAACGAGTTCAACTTCGCCTAGAAAGAGTTGGGGTCTCAATGAGTTCGAACATGACAAAAGGCACAGGAATTCTCGCCACGGTTGGATCAGTCGGTCCCTTTGTTGGATTGTTTGGAACCGTATGGGGAATAATGAATGCTTTCATTGGTATTGCCAAATCACAAAGTACCACGCTAGCCGTGGTTGCACCGGGTATTGCAGAAGCGTTAATGGCAACAGCGATCGGCTTAGTTGCCGCCATTCCTGCGGTGATATTCTACAATCACTTCGCGCGGCAGATAGGATGCTACAAGAATCAATTGGCTGACCTTTCCGTCGCCATAATGATATTAGTCAGCCGCGACCTTGACCGCCGGACAATACAAACTGAACAACCCGACGCCAAAATACCGCTCAAAGAGGCGGTGTAAGTCATGGCATTTAAAACCAGTCAATCCGGCGAGGACATGGCAGAAAACCACGAAATTAATGTCACGCCTTTTGTTGATGTGATGTTGGTGCTTCTCATCATTGTGATGGTTGCCGCGCCGCTGGCAACCGTGAATGTTCCCGTAGACTTACCCACTTCTTCCGCCAGCCCAACCCCAATGAAGGACGATCCTGTCTACCTGACGATTCAAAAAGATTTAACGATCGTGATCGGTGAAAGTAATACCGTGGATTTAGCGAACCTAACCACGGCCTTAAAGACAAGCCTGCCAGACAACGAGCAGAGGATTTATCTCAGAGCAGATAAAGCGCTTGTGTATCAAGATCTTCTTAAGGTAATGAACAAACTGGCAGCGGCTGGCTATACGCAAATTGCTTTAGTGGGGCTAGAACAACCGAAACGGGACGACCCGTGAACCTACTAGCCGGTGACAAAACGACAAACAGCCACAGTTCTTCTTGGTTAGTATGTGGCGTGATAGCAAGTATCGCACTTCATCTTAGTGCCGCTACAGCCTATTTATGGACACCGAGTTTTGACTTCACTCCACCACCTGCTGCATCCCCCATTTCAGTCTCTCTGGTCGCGCCCCTCGCCGCCCCTGCAGAACAAAATAATGATGCGCAGCAAGCCAGCGCCCAGAAAACGGAGCAATCTTTAAAATCGACAACAAATCAGCAAGCTCCAAAGCCCATAGCACCGAAGCCACCTCTAATTGCAGAAAAAGCACCTGCTCCTTCGGATTTACCAGAATACAAAGAAACCAAAGACCCCAAGAAGATACTAGAAACACAAAAATCAGCGTTGCCTGACAAAACAGTGCCTTTAGAACCAGTGCCACTAAAAGCTGAGCAACCAAAACCAATACCAAAAAAAGATAAAGAAGAAAGTGAGAAACCACAGACTTCGTCTCCTTCGCAAATGGCGTCAACACCAAGCATCGAAGCGCCAATAAAAGCGGCAAATGCTTCCGCCCCAAAACAAGGCAAAACCAGCCAGCATGAGAAAGCTGCAAAGCTTCAGTGGCAACAGTTGCTTCACGCTCACTTAGAAAGAGAAAAGCGATACCCAAGGAAAGCCAAGCGTTTACGCAAACAAGGTATGCCAGTGATCCGATTCACAATGGATCGAGAAGGAAACGTGTTAGATGTCATCCTTATAAGAAGCTCAGGAACCCAATCACTGGATCAAGAAGCCATCGATCTTGTATTTCGAGCCCAACCGTTGATCAAACCACCCAGTTCGGTTTCAGGTCTTAAACTCTCTTTAACGGTCCCGATCAATTTTTCTTTCTAGTCGGATCCTACTATCAATACGATCCATACACATGTAATGAACAAAACAATAAATACGTAATAAAGGGGGTGGATCCAGGGTTTAAAAGGTCTAGGCACCGCTCAATTTCGTTTAACCACACATTATGTCATCTGTTTATCCACAATCGAATCCGATACCATACCTCTGTTTATTAGCAGAAATTACACGTTAGCTTCTTTCAAATAACCAATAAGAGGCACAGAGTGCCTCACAAGAAAAAGGATGCGTCCATGATCCACATTATGACCGGCAGTACTCTCGGTGGAGCTGAATATGTTGGTGACCACCTTAGTGATCTACTTAGAGAGAAAGGTCACGAAACGACCATTTATAATGAACCTAAGCTCGAAGAGATCCCCGCTAACGGGACTTGGCTTCTGATTACATCCACTCACGGTGCTGGTGAATACCCAGATAACATTCAACCGTTCATCGAAGCTCTTCAAAACACCCCACCTAAAATGGCAGAGGTTAAGTTTGCGGTGGTTGCAATTGGAGACTCTAGCTACGATACCTTCTGTGCAGCAGGGAAACATGCCTATGCACTTCTCGAAGACATCGGGGGCACTCCGATAACGGATTGCTTTACGATCAATATTCTAGAAAACCCTGTTCCCGAAGACGCAGCCGAAGAATGGCTGCAAGAACACATCACAAAGTTCTAGTCAAAAGGCGGGATTCCCGCCTTTTTCCCTTCTTCTCCGTAAAAATTTACGCCCTGTGAATAACATTTAGACCTTTTATTAGATTCAAGTGATGCTTTTTTGAACAAATCATCTGTGGATAAATAGTGATCTATCCCGTTATTAACCTATAGTTATCCAAAGAATAAGATCATACCTTTTATACCCCTGTGTATAACTACCGATTTTGATCCCAGCTAATCCTCGATCAGATCAAAGGTAGATCACAAGAAACGATCGTATAAAAAAGCATGATCTTGTTGATCATTTTTGACTTATCCACAAGATCGAGCTTCTTTAATAGTAGATCTAATAAAAGATCTATATAAAGATCTTATATATATTAAAGCCTCTGCTTCGATCCAAAATCGTTTCTCTCCTTGCCCTAAAGAGGGTAGAATATCGCTCCTTTTTACTAAGCTCTCTAAACTCATTGAATACCTGAGGTCGGTTCATGCTTTATCACGAAACTTTTGACGTCATTGTTGTTGGTGGCGGACATGCAGGAACGGAAGCCGCACTCGCATCAGCTCGTACGGGTCAGCGTACCCTGTTACTCACTCACAACATTGATACCCTAGGGCAAATGTCTTGCAACCCCGCTATTGGTGGAATAGGCAAAGGACATTTGGTAAAAGAAGTGGATGCTCTGGGTGGATTAATGGCACAAGCCATTGATCATGCAGGTATTCAATTTCGTACTCTAAACGCGTCAAAAGGTCCTGCTGTTCGGGCAACTCGAGCGCAAGCGGATCGTGCTCTGTATAAAGCATTTGTTCGTCACGCACTTGAAAATCAACCCAACCTAACGCTCTTTCAACAATCGGTGGATGACATTATTGTTGAAAATGATCGAGTGACTGGCGTAGTGACTCAAATGGGGCTGAAATTCAAAGCTAATGCTGTTGTATTGACCGTAGGAACGTTTTTAGGGGGCAAGATACATATTGGGATGGAAAACTTCTCTGGAGGTCGTGCAGGCGATCCTCCTTCGATAGCATTGGCTGATCGTTTGAGAGAAATGCCTTTCCGGGTTGATCGCTTAAAAACGGGAACGCCTCCTCGTATCGATGCTCGCACGGTCGATTTTAGTGAGCTTGATGTTCAGCATGGTGATGATCCAACCCCCGTATTTTCATTCATGGGCAATCGATCGCAGCATCCAACACAGATTCCATGCTTTATCACCCATACCAATGAGAAAACGCATGACGTGATCCGACAGAATCTCGATCGCAGCCCAATGTATGCTGGTGTTATTGAGGGGATCGGTCCTCGATACTGTCCATCGATCGAAGATAAAGTGATGCGGTTTGCTGACAAAAATAGCCACCAGATCTTTATCGAGCCAGAAGGTCTTACCACGCACGAGTTATACCCTAATGGGATCTCTACAAGTTTGCCATTTGACGTTCAGGTTGAGATTGTTCATTCAATGAAAGGGTTTGAGAACGCACATATTGTCCGCCCTGGTTATGCCATTGAGTACGATTTCTTTGACCCAAGGGACTTAAAGCCAAACTACGAAACCAAATTTATTAATGGCTTGTTCTTTGCCGGACAAATTAACGGCACAACAGGCTACGAAGAAGCGGCAGCTCAAGGGCTAATGGCCGGATTGAATGCCAGCTTACAAACCCAAGGAAAAGAGGGTTGGAACCCTCGTCGTGATCAGGCGTATGTTGGCGTGTTGATCGACGATCTTTCTACTATGGGGACTAAAGAACCTTACCGCATGTTTACCTCTCGCGCGGAATATCGACTGTTACTTCGTGAAGACAATGCTGATCTTCGATTAACCGAAAAAGGCCGTGAGTTAGGGTTGGTTTGCGATGCTCGTTGGGCGCGTTTCAACGAGAAAGTGGATAACATGGAACGTGAGCGTCAACGTTTAAAAGATACGTGGATGAATCCTAAGTCCACAGGAATTGATGCTCTTAATGCTCTGCTAAAAACACCTATGTCGCGTGAAGCCAGCGGTGAAGATTTGCTTCGCCGTCCGGAATTGAATTACGAGCAATTAACACAGTTGGATGCGTTTTCTCCTGCGTTAGAAGATTCTCAAGCTGCGGAACAAGTTGAAATTCAGGTCAAATACGAAGGCTATATTCAACGCCAGAAAGACGAGATTGAAAAATCACTTCGTCATGAAAATACTGAGATCCCATCTGATTTTGATTACTCAACGGTGAAAGGTCTCTCTAACGAAGTGGTCGCAAAACTGTCTGATGCTAAACCATTGACCATTGGGATCGCGTCTCGTATTTCAGGGATCACCCCTGCCGCTATTTCGATCTTACTGGTTTACCTAAAGAAAAGTGGGCAACTGAAGAAAGGAGCAGCCTAGTGGAAGCGTTAAGAATCAAACTGGATGCGTTGTTAGAAGAAACCTCATTGGTCGTTTCAGATACACAAAAAGCACAGTTGGTTGGTTATGTCACACTGCTCGACAAATGGAATAAAGCGTACAATTTGACGTCCGTTCGAGATCCACTAGAAATGATCGTGAAACACATCATGGATAGTATCGTTGTCAGCACTCATCTTGAAGGTGAGCGTTTTATCGATGTTGGCACGGGACCGGGTTTACCGGGCATTCCATTGGCCATCATGAATCCTGAAAAATCTTTTACGCTGCTTGATAGCCTAGGTAAGCGCATTAGGTTTATAAAACAGGTTCTTCATGAGCTGAAAATCGAAAATGTCACCCCTGTGCAAAGTCGAGTGGAAGAATTCCAGCCTGAAATTGGCTTCGATGGAGTACTAAGTCGTGCGTTTGCTTCGGTTTTAGACATGGTAGAGTGGTGTCAACATTTACCAAAACCAGAATCCGGCGTATTTTTAGCACTGAAAGGGGTAAAACCTGAATCAGAGCTTGCTCAGCTTCCGGACTGGTGTTCTGTGATCGACATCAAAGCTTTGAATGTTCCAGAGCTTGAAGGTGAGCGACATCTTGTAATCTTATCGCGCAAGGGATAATAGCGAGGTCATCCGTGGGAAGAATCATTTCAATTGCCAACCAGAAAGGTGGTGTGGGCAAAACCACAACGTGTGTCAATTTGGCTGCTTCTATGGCAGCGACAAAACGAAAAGTACTGGTAATTGATCTTGATCCACAAGGCAATGCGACCATGGCGAGCGGTGTAGACAAATACTCTGTTGACGCCTCCGCGTATGATTTGTTGGTCGAAGATACGCATTTTGACGACGTGGTGGTCAGTAAAACGTCTGGTGGCTTTGATCTCATTGCTGCGAACGGTGATGTTACCGCCGCGGAAATTAAACTGATGGAAGTGTTTGCTCGTGAAATGCGTTTAAAGAATGCGTTGGCCACGGTCTGTGACAACTATGATTTCATCTTTATCGATTGCCCACCTTCATTAAACCTCCTTACAATCAATGCGATGGCGGCTTCTGATTCTGTATTAGTACCGATGCAATGTGAGTATTTTGCATTGGAAGGCTTAACAGCATTGATGGATACCATTAGCAAGCTAGCAGCTGTCGTTAACGAAGATTTGAAAATAGAAGGTTTGCTCCGAACGATGTACGACCCACGCAATCGTTTGTCAAATGAAGTATCAGATCAACTGAAAAAGCATTTTGGTGACAAAGTATATAGAACCGTCATCCCTAGAAATGTTCGATTGGCAGAAGCCCCAAGCCATGGTAAACCTGCAATGTATTACGACAAATATTCCGCTGGAGCTAAAGCTTATCTTGCTTTGGCTGGCGAAATGCTTCGTCGTGAAGAAATGCCTGCATAATCCAATTTAGAAGGAAAGTGTCATGTCCAAACGCGGCTTAGGAAAAGGCCTCGATGCGTTGCTTGCGACCAGCTCAATGGCGAGAGAAAAGCAACAGACAATCAACCACAGTCAGTCTTTGTCCTCCGAAGGGGAATTGAAAGATTTGTCAGTGGCACAATTGCAGGCAGGCGTATATCAGCCACGTAAAGAGATGGAACCAGAAGCATTGAGCGAACTGGCGGCATCCATCCAATCTCAAGGCATCATCCAACCAATCGTTGTCAGACAAGTGGGTGAGCAACAATACGAAATTATCGCGGGTGAGCGTCGCTGGCGAGCAGCGAAACAAGCCGGTCTGAAACAAGTACCTTGCCTAGTGAAAAAGGTACAAGATCGCGCAGCTGTAGCCATGGCACTGATTGAAAATATCCAACGTGAAGATTTGAATGCGATTGAAGAAGCTCAAGCTCTAGAGCGATTACAAGACGAATTTGAACTCACACACCAGCAGGTCGCAGAGGTTATTGGTAAATCTCGCACCACCGTTTCTAACCTATTAAGGCTGAACCAGTTAAATGGGGATGTGAAGCGATTTGTTCAAACTGGAAAGCTTGAAATGGGGCATGCACGTGCTCTGCTTTCGGTTGAACAAGACGACCAATTTGATATCGCTGAAACGGTTATTGCGAAGAAACTTAATGTTCGCCAAACCGAGCAGTTAGTGAAAAAACACCTTTCACCACAAGTTGACAGCAAAAAAGCTAAAAATGACCCTGAAGCGCAAGCTTTATCGGAAAGATTGAGTGAAAAATTAGGCTCTCAAGTGTCAATTGTTCGTTCTTCGAATGGCAAGGCAAAACTGACCATAAGTGTTGATGAACCTCACAAATTGGAGCAACTCGTTGCAATATTGGAAGGTTAAGTGAGATAATTGATTTAGGTCAATTATAAAAAAATGTTTTTTTGAGCGAAAGTTGTCGGTTTGTAAACAAAAATGTAAGTTTTTGCTGCGTTTTAATTGCATTAACAGCGTCTCACCGTATAATTTTCGGCAATTTCTCTTCGCTCGCAGTATAGAGTGATGCGAGCGTTTATTTAGAGGTACGAATACATGATAGCGGCGTTAGCTAGACCAGGACGAGAGCTTGCCAAGCAATTGTTATTGATCCAGGTTGGCGCGGTTATGTTTGTCGCAGCAGGAACAACGATTGCTGTAGATGTTGAATGGGGAATATCAGCGCTGATAGGTGGTAGCATCTTTGTTGTTGCCAATGCCGTTTTCGCAATGTGTGCATTCTTGTTTGTTGGAGCGCGAGCAGCTAAATTTGTCGCCGCTTCCTTCTACACGGGTGAAGCTCTGAAAATCCTCATTACAGTCGTGTTGTTCTCTGTTGCTTACATGTATATGCAGGTGGAACTCGTTCCCCTGAAACTAACCTATTTGCTGGTATTAGGGATTAACATCTTTGCGCCAGCGCTATTCATTAACAACAAAAAATAGGATGAGTTATGGCTGCGCCAGGTGAAGCGCTAACAGCTTCCGGTTACATCACTCACCACCTTACTCACCTTTCAACTTACAAGTTGGGGTTAGTGGCGGAAGAGACGAGTTTCTGGAACATACACATCGATAGCCTGTTGTTTTCTTGGATCACTGGTTTGATATTCTTAGGAGTATTTTACAAAGTAGCTAAGAAGTCGACAGTAGGTGTGCCGGGTAAGCTTCAATGTTTTGTTGAAATGATCGTAGAATTTGTCGCGGAAAACGTCAAAGATACGTTCCATGGACGCAACCCGTTGATAGCCCCTCTCGCACTGACTATCTTTTGTTGGGTATTTTTAATGAACTTGATGGACTTAGTTCCAATCGATTTCTTACCATATCCAGCAGAGCATTGGCTAGGTATTCCTTACCTTAAGATAGTACCGTCTGCTGATGCGAACATCACCATGGGGATGGCTATAGGCGTATTTGCTTTGATGATTTTTTACAGCATCAAAGTGAAAGGTCTAGGTGGGTTTGCTAAAGAATTGGCATTACATCCATTTAATCACTGGAGCATGATTCCATTTAACCTACTGATTGAAGTGGTATCGCTATTGGCGAAGCCTCTATCTCTTGGTATGCGTTTGTTTGGTAACATGTTTGCAGGTGAGGTTGTATTCATTCTTTGTGCAGCAATGCTACCATGGTTCCTTCAATGGATGGGTTCACTGCCGTGGGCAATTTTCCATATTCTGGTAATCACGATTCAAGCATTCGTGTTCATGATGTTGACTATCGTCTACATGTCCATGGCACACGAAGACAATGATCATTAAAATTTTTTATTCTAAGTAGTTTTAGTTAATCGCTATATATTGGAGATAGTAATGGAAACTGTATTAAGCTTCTCAGCAATCGCAGTAGCAATCATCGTAGGTCTATGTGCAGTTGGTACTGCAATTGGCTTCGCAATTCTGGGTGGTAAATTCCTTGAAGGTGCAGCACGTCAACCTGAAATGGCGCCAATGCTTCAAGTTAAGATGTTCATCATCGCTGGTCTATTGGATGCGGTTCCAATGATCGGTATCGTAATCGCGCTGCTATTCACTTTCGCAAACCCATTCGTTGGTCAATTAGCTGGTTAATCATTGGTTTTGAGCGGCAAGCACTAGCTTGTCACTGATTAACACTAAGTCTAATTAAGAGGGGTAGCTGTTGTGAATATGAACGCAACTCTGCTAGGTCAAGCAATCTCGTTCGCACTATTTGTGTGGTTCTGCATGAAGTATGTATGGCCGCCAATTATGCAAGCGATTGAAGAGCGTCAGAAGAAAATTGCTGACGGTCTACAAGCGGCTGAACGTGCTGCTAAAGACTTGGATCTAGCACAAGCCAATGCTTCTGATCAACTTAAAGAAGCTAAGCGCACAGCAACTGAGATCATCGACCAAGCGAACAAGCGTAAGTCTCAAATTCTGGATGAAGCTCGAGAAGATGCTTTGGCTGAACGCCATAAAATCTTGACTCAAGCAGAAGCAGAAGTTGAAGCAGAACGCAACCGCGCGCGCGATGACCTGCGCAAACAAGTTGCTACTCTGGCTGTAGCTGGTGCTGAGAAAATCCTAGAGCGCTCTATCGATGATGCAGCGCACAAAGATATTCTTGACAACATTACTGCAAAACTTTAATGCAAGGGGCAGCATATGTCTGATTTGACTACAATCGCACGCCCCTATGCTAAAGCAGCTTTTGACTTTGCTGTTGAGAAAGACGCTCTGGACCAATGGGGACAGATGCTGACTTTCGCAGCGGAAGTCGCAAAAAATGATGATGTTGCTGACTTGCTAGACGGGTCAATGACAGCTGAAAAGCTTTCTGAGCTTTTTATCGCGATTTGCGGCGAACAGTTTGATGAATACGGCCAAAACCTAATTAAGGTATTGGCTCAGAATGGTCGCTTAAAGGCCCTTCCTGAAGTCTGTAGTGGTTACTTCGCTCTTAAACGAGAGCATGAGAAAGAAATCGAAGTTGATGTTATTTCAGCAACCGATCTTTCTGAAGAACAACAAGCAGATATCAGCAGCAAACTTGAAAAACGCCTAGAGCGCAAAGTAAAGCTGAATTGCAGCATAGATGAGACCCTACTTGGTGGGGTTATAATTCGAGCCGGAGACCTAGTCATTGATAACTCAGCGCGTGGACGTTTGAACCGCCTGAGCGATGCATTGCAGTCTTGATGGGGATTGGAGCATGCAACTTAATTCCACGGAAATAAGCGAACTGATCAAACAGCGTATTGAATCTTTCAACGTTGTAAGTGAAGCTCGTAATGAAGGTACTATCGTATCGGTAAGCGACGGTATCATTCGCATTCACGGCCTAGCGGACGTGATGCAAGGTGAAATGATTGAATTACCGGGTGGTCGTTATGCACTCGCACTTAACCTTGAGCGTGACTCGGTTGGTGCAGTTGTAATGGGCCCATATGCCGACCTTAAGGAAGGCATGAAAGTAACAGGTACTGGTCGTATTCTTGAAGTACCAGTTGGTCCTGAACTACTAGGTCGTGTTGTAAACACACTTGGTGAGCCAATTGATGGCAAAGGTCCAATTGAAGCGAAACTATCTTCTCCTGTAGAAGTTATCGCACCAGGCGTAATCGATCGTAAATCGGTTGATCAACCTGTACAAACTGGTTACAAATCTGTTGACTCAATGATCCCAATCGGTCGTGGTCAGCGTGAGCTTGTTATCGGCGACCGTCAGACTGGTAAAACAGCGATGGCGATTGACTCGATCATTAACCAGAAAGATTCAGGTATTTTCTCTATCTACGTAGCTATCGGTCAGAAAGCATCGACTATCGCTAACGTAGTTCGCAAACTGGAAGAGCACGGCGCGCTAGCTAACACTATCGTTGTTGTTGCATCAGCTTCTGAATCAGCGGCGCTACAATACCTAGCACCATACGCTGGTTGTGCGATGGGCGAATACTTCCGCGATCGCGGTGAAGACGCACTGATTGTTTATGATGATCTATCTAAGCAAGCTGTCGCTTACCGTCAAATCTCTCTATTGCTTAAGCGTCCACCTGGTCGTGAAGCGTTCCCTGGTGATGTTTTCTACCTTCACTCACGTCTACTAGAGCGTGCAGCTCGTGTAAGCGAAGAGTACGTAGAGAAGTTCACTAACGGTGAAGTGAAAGGCAAGACTGGTTCTTTGACTGCTCTACCTATCATCGAAACGCAAGCAGGTGACGTATCTGCCTTCGTACCGACGAACGTAATCTCGATTACTGATGGTCAGATCTTCCTACAAACTGAACTGTTCAACGCGGGCGTACGTCCAGCTGTTGACCCAGGTATTTCAGTATCTCGTGTAGGTGGTTCAGCGCAGACTAAAATCATCAAGAAGCTGTCTGGTGGTATTCGTACCGCTCTTGCACAGTACCGTGAACTTGCAGCGTTTGCTCAGTTCTCGTCTGACCTTGATGATGCGACTAAGAAGCAGCTAGACCACGGTCAAAAAGTAACAGAACTGATGAAGCAGAAGCAATACGCTCCTATGTCTGTATTTGACCAAGCACTAGTTATCTTCGCGGCAGAGCGCGGTTATCTTGAAGATATCGCTCTTGATAAGCTGGCTGATTTCGAATCAGCTCTACTGTCGTATGCTCGCAGTCAATACGCTGATCTTGTAAAAGAGATCGATGCAACGGGTGCTTACAACAATGACATCGAAGCGCAGCTTAAGAAGTTAGCGGATGATTTCAAGGCAACCCAGACTTGGTAATTGGTCGGTGACCGTAAGGTCACCTATTACCATAAACGGAGAGTAATACGATGGCCGGCGCAAAAGAGATACGTAATAAAATCGGTAGTGTTAAAAGCACGCAGAAAATTACGAAAGCGATGGAAATGGTAGCGGCTTCTAAGATGCGACGTTCACAAGACGCGCGTCAAGCTTCTCGTCCATATGCTGAAACAATGCGTAAAGTGATCGGTCATGTGGCGAACGGTAGCCTTGAGTATAAGCATCCTTATCTTGAGGAACGTGAAGCCAAACGTGTTGGTTACATCATCGTTTCTACCGACCGTGGTCTGTGTGGTGGTTTGAACATTAACTTGTTCAAGAAAGCGACATTAGACATGAAAGAATGGTCGGATAAAGGCGCAGACGTTGAACTGGCGATTGTTGGTTCTAAAGCGACTGCGTTCTTTAACAACAGCGGCGCAAAAGTAGCGGCTCAAGTTTCTGGTCTGGGCGATAGCCCAAGTCTTGAAGACTTGATCGGTTCAGTAAGCGTGATGTTGAAGAAGTATGATGAAGGCGAGTTGGATCGTCTGTATGTAGTGTACAACCACTTTGTAAACACTATGGTACAAGAACCAACGATCGATCAATTACTGCCTCTGCCAAAATCGGACAGCGAAGAGATGCAGCGCGAACATGCTTGGGACTACATTTATGAGCCTGAGCCAAAACCACTTCTAGATACTCTATTGATTCGCTACGTTGAATCACAAGTGTACCAAGGTGTGGTCGAGAACCTTGCTTGTGAGCAAGCGGCTCGAATGATCGCAATGAAAGCTGCAACTGACAACGCAACCAACCTGATTGAAGACCTAGAGCTTGTGTACAACAAGGCGCGTCAAGCGGCTATCACACAAGAACTGTCGGAAATCGTTGGTGGTGCTGCCGCGGTTTAAGCATAGGTAAAACTAATAAGTTAGAGGATTAACGATGGCTACAGGTAAGATCGTACAGATCATCGGTGCGGTAGTCGACGTAGAGTTCCCACAGAGCGAAGTACCAAGTGTATATGACGCTCTGAACGTTGTTGAAGCAAAAGAGCGTCTCGTTCTTGAAGTTCAACAGCAGCTAGGCGGTGGCGTAATTCGCGCAATCGTTATGGGTAGCTCTGATGGTTTACGTCGTGGACTGACAGTGGAAAACACTGGCGCTCCAATCTCAGTACCAGTAGGTACTAAGACTCTTGGTCGTATCATGAACGTTCTAGGTGACGCGATTGATGAGTGTGGTGAAATCGGTGCAGAAGAGCACTATGCAATTCACCGCCAAGCACCAAGTTACGAAGAGCAATCTAACGAAACTGCTCTACTAGAGACAGGTGTTAAAGTAATCGACTTGGTTTGTCCATTCGCTAAGGGTGGTAAAATCGGTCTGTTTGGTGGTGCAGGTGTAGGTAAGACCGTTAACATGATGGAACTTATCAACAACATCGCACTTCAACACTCTGGTCTATCAGTATTTGCTGGTGTAGGTGAGCGTACTCGTGAAGGTAACGACTTCTACCACGAGATGCAGGAAGCGGGCGTTGTAAACGTTGAGAATCCTGAAGAATCTAAGGTAGCAATGGTTTACGGTCAGATGAACGAGCCACCAGGTAACCGTCTACGTGTTGCACTGACTGGTCTGACAATGGCAGAGCGTTTCCGTGACGAAGGTCGTGACGTACTGTTGTTCGTTGATAACATCTACCGTTATACACTAGCAGGTACTGAAGTATCAGCACTTCTAGGTCGTATGCCATCTGCGGTAGGTTACCAGCCAACACTTGCAGAAGAAATGGGTGTTCTACAGGAGCGTATCACGTCAACGAAAGCAGGTTCTATCACCTCTGTTCAGGCGGTATACGTACCAGCGGATGACTTGACTGACCCATCTCCAGCAACAACGTTTGCTCACTTGGATGCAACGGTTGTACTTAACCGTAACATCGCAGCTATGGGTCTATACCCTGCGATCGACCCATTGGATTCGACATCACGTCAGCTTGATCCATTGGTTGTTGGTCAAGAGCACTACGACATTGCTCGTGGCGTTCAGTCGACACTTCAGCGCTATAAAGAGCTGAAAGACATCATCGCTATCCTAGGTATGGATGAGCTTTCTGAACAAGATAAGCAAATCGTATCTCGTGCGCGTAAGATTGAGCGTTTCCTAACTCAGCCTTACCACGTAGCTGAAGTATTTACAGGCGACCCAGGTGTATACGTGCCTCTGAAAGAAACCCTACGTGGTTTCAAAGGTCTGCTATCTGGTGAATACGATGACATTCCAGAGCAATCGTTCATGTACTGCGGTACTATCGATGATGCTATCGAGAATGCGAAGAAGCTATAAGGCTATTATTTAGGAGGCGATATGGCAGCAATGACCTTTCACTTGGATGTTGTAAGTGCAGAGAAAAGACTTTTCTCAGGACTTGTTGAAACATTTCAGGTGACCGGTAGCGAAGGTGAGCTAGGAATTTATCCTGGGCATACACCGCTGCTGACCGCTATTACGCCTGGAATGGTGCGTATTGTGAAGCAACACGGTCACGAAGAGGTGATTTACATCTCTGGTGGCATGATGGAAGTTCAGCCTGGTACAGCGACTGTATTGGCTGATACAGCTATCCGTGGTGAAGATCTAGACGCAGCTAAGGCAGAAGAAGCCAAACGCAAGGCTGAGGAGAATATCCATAATCAGCATGGCGACATGGACTTTGCACAAGCGGCCAGTGAGCTGGCTAAAGCCATTGCTCAGCTTCGAGTAATCGAACTGACCAAAAAAGTACGCTAATCATTAGCGCAGCGATTAAGGCGACCTTAGGGTCGCCTTTGTTTTTTCAGGCTTTAATTCCTAATTAGTCCAACCTATTTCAATACAACCTTAAGCCTGTTGTCCTACTTTTGTTAAACCAAGTCATCATTTGGCACGAAAACCACTCTCAATCTTTAACTCTTCGGCTAATTCAAGCTAAAATCTATCACTTAAACGACAACGTCTTTTAGGAACCACTATTTATGAAATTCAGCGCGGTTATCCTCGCTGCGGGTAAAGGCACCCGCATGTATTCTAATAAGCCTAAAGTGCTACATACACTTGCAGGCAAGCCAATGGCAAAACACGTTATTGATACCTGCAATGGACTAGGTGCTCAAAATATTCACCTTGTTTATGGGCATGGTGGTGATCAAATGAAAGCGTCGTTGTCGCAAGAGCCTGTCAATTGGGTACTACAAGCCAAGCAACTAGGTACAGGACATGCGGTCAATCAAGCATCATCTGAGTTTGCTGATGATGAGAAAATACTGGTGCTGTACGGAGACGTTCCACTTATTTCTTCTCAAACGGTTGAAAACCTATTAGAAGCACAGCCTCACGGTGGTATTGCCTTGTTAACCGTGGTGTTAGACAACCCGATGGGCTACGGGCGTATTGTTCGTAAAAACGGTCCTGTTGTGGCGATTGTGGAGCAAAAGGACGCGACAGAAGAACAAAAGCTGATCAAAGAAATCAATACCGGTGTTATGGTGGCGACGGGCGGTGATCTGAAGCGCTGGTTAGCGAATCTTAAGAACGAAAATGCGCAAGGCGAGTATTACCTGACGGACGTTATTGCAGCAGCACATAGCGAAGGTCGTGCAGTAGAAGCGGTTCATCCAGCGAATCCAATCGAAGTTGAAGGTGTGAATGATCGCGCTCAATTAGCCAAGCTTGAACGAGCATACCAGCGTATGAATGCGCAGACTTTGCTTGAGCAAGGCGTGATGTTACGTGACCCTGAGCGATTTGATCTTCGTGGAACGCTACAGTGTGGAATGGACGTTGAGATTGATACCAACGTCATCATCGAAGGTAATGTTAGCTTAGGTGATAATGTGGTCATCGGTACAGGTTGTGTGCTGAAAGACTGCGAGATCGATGACAACACCACCGTTCGCCCTTACAGCGTGATTGAGGGTGCGACTGTGGGTGAAGAGTGTACTGTCGGACCATTTACTCGCTTACGACCTGGTGCTGAGCTTCGTAACGACGCTCATGTTGGCAACTTTGTTGAAGTGAAAAATGCACGCTTGGGTGAAGGCTCTAAAGCAAATCACCTTACGTATTTGGGTGATGCTGAAATTGGTCAACGCACCAATATTGGTGCTGGTGCGATTACGTGTAACTATGACGGTGCAAATAAATTCAAAACCATCATTGGCGATGACGTTTTTGTTGGGTCAGACAGCCAGCTTATCGCACCTGTAACAGTAGCGAATGGTGCTACGATTGGTGCGGGAACAACATTAACGAAAGATGTCGATGAAGGTGAGTTAGTGATCACTCGCGCGAAAGAGCGCAAGATCGCTGACTGGCAACGACCAGTTAAAATCAAATAAGCGTGATAGCGTTTTAATTCGATAGCATTAAGAAGGCTGACGGTGATGTCAGCCTTTTTTGTACCTGCATTCAGCCCTAAAAGAGCTAGTTACTTGGAATAGCAATACGTTTTTCTAGCCACCTAACGCATTGGGAAACAAATAGGATCAGTATTAAGTACTCGAGTACCAAAAAGGTATAAATCTCGAGTGGTAAGTATTCGTTGACGACCAATTCGTTGGCTCGACGAGTTAAATCACTCAAACCAATAACACTGACCAAGGATGACATTTTCAAAATATAGACAAATTGGTTACCCAATGGAGGGAGTATTTGTCTCAAGGCTTGTGGCAATATGACCAATCTCATTTTCTGCCAGTAATTTAGCCCCAGTGATTCTGCTGCTTCATGCTGACCTCGCGCAATGGCTTGAATACCACCTCGAAATACCTCTGCCATAAAGGCACTCTCAGCGATAGTAAGTGCTATCACCCCTGCTGCAAAATAGTCGAGCGAGACATCCATAAGTGTCGGCAAGCCGTAATAAACCCACAGCAACAGTACTAACACTGGGATGGAACGGATACTTTCAACGTATATTCGATTCACTGCTCGAAGCGATTTACGTTCACTCAAAGCTGGTAACGCTACGATTAAACCCAATAACATCGCGAGCAGCATGCTGATTAAAGATATGTATATCGTATCTTCAAAGCCAGCTATTAAGAATTTTAGATTGATAAGACCCTGTTCGGTCGTGGGATCTAATACGTACCAACCCCATTGATAATCACTGCACCCTGATAGGAGGAATACAGACAAAGCAACAAAAAGCGAAGACAAACGCACAATATTTATAACCAAACGCTAAAATTTGTTTAAAGATATTGCTATGTTATCAGTGTTGTCGTGAGAAAACGTTGTTTTTTCGAACATTAAAAAGGAATTAAAATGAAAAAGTGGTTAATTGGTTTTAGTGTATTGCTGTTGGGATTGGCGCAAGCTCAGGCGACTAGTCGCTTGCATGAAATATTGGATGCGGGTGTACTTCGTGTGGGCACGACTGGAGATTGGAATCCCATGACGATGAAAAATCCAGCAGATAACAGTTACAGAGGCTTTGATATTGATGTCACTACAGAACTGGCGAAAGATCTGGGCGTGAAAGTGGAATACGTCGCAACCGATTGGAAAACATTGGTTAATGGTGTAACTGCGAATAAATACGATATTACAGGCAGTGCGTCACTTAATATGTCGCGTGCTAAAGTGGCTGGGTACAGTCAACCGTACTTTTATCTAGCTTTTGTCCCTGTGGTTCAGAAAAAAGATTTAGCTAAATTTTCTGATTGGAGCGATTTCAATCAATCGGATATCCGAGTTGCTGCGACGCTAGGTACCGTTCAGGAAAAGATGGTGAAAGATTTCTTCCCTGATGCAAAGCATGTTGTCATCGAAGCGCCTGCTCGTGATTTCCAAGAATTACTGGCTCGCCGTGCTGATGTATCTGTTACGTCAAATGTAGAAGCGGCGACCCTGGTAGAGAAGTTTAAGCAGCTTGCGATAGTGCCCGTTGAAAAACCTCGCCGTCCAACCCCTATTTCTATGTTGCTACCGCAAGATGACCAAGTATGGATCAACTATGTGAATCACTGGGTAGAATTAAAGAAAACTCAGGGCTTCTTTAAGCAAACAGCTGAAAAATGGGGGCTGAAAAGCCTTTGATCGACGAACTCGATAATTAAAATGGAATGAAAGGAGCGCTATGCTCCTTTCTTTTTACCTTAGTCTTCTCTCGCAACTCGCGAATTGTCAGGCAGTGTGAAATGCCTAGCGGCTTTTTCATGCGAGACAAAATAGCCCAACCAAAGTCCTGCCAAACAAATGATGATGGCTATTCCCGTAACCTTTAACGCATCGCTTGCAAGCCATGCAACCAAGGCACTGGCTAATCCACTGATGCAAATTTGTAAGCTATTTTGTAACCCCGCAGCGGTTGCTGGGCTTTGTTTCGCACTTGATAACGCTCGGTTTACAACGATTGGGTAAAGAGCGCCATTCGCTACGGCGATAAAACAAAAGGGAATCAGTAGCGGGTAGATGGTCGTCAGAGCCCATTGTGTTGCGGCAAACACCAGCATGGAGGATACGCTGAACAAAGCCAGTAGCTGTTTTAACACTCGCTCATCACCATATAGACTCACAAAGCGTTTCCCTAAATACCCACCCAACATAAATGCGATGGTTTGAGGGATGAAACTCATGCCAATATCTTTCGCATCGTAGCCAAGTTTTGCCATTATTTCGGGCATGCCCGTTAGGTAGGCAAAAAAAGCCGCTGAAGCAGTGGCAAACATCATCACATTACCTAGGTAAACCCGAGAGTGCATGAGAGCAGAAATGTCGGCTTTTACGCTGGTGGACTTATGTGGGGCGTTAGACTCTTTTTGTGCGAGTGTCATGAATGCTAATGCGGCACCCATTAGCGTTAGTGCAATAAAGATACTGCGCCATCCTATGTTATTCAGTAGCAAGACACCAAGCTGTGGTGCTAAAGCTGGTGATAGCGCGACTAAGGGCATAATGGTTGAAAAAATTTGCTGGCTTACTTTCTTTGAATTTTGACTAATGACCATGGCTTGCCAAATGACCGCTGGCGCACAAACTCCAATCGCTTGAATAAATCTAAGGCTTAGCAATTGCCAAATTTCTTTAGTAAAAACGAGCCCCATCGACGCGGCAGAAAAAATCAGTAGCCCGACAACCAGTGTTTTCTTGTGGCCAAATTTATCGCTGGCTAATCCCCAAACTAGCTGACCGACAGCCAGACCACCTAGGAATATAGATAAAGAAAGAGCGATGGATTCGGGACCTGTTGTTAGATCTTGCTCCATTGCCTTGAATGCGGGCAGGTACATATCGGTAGCAATAAAACCGAGCATCGATAAGCACGCAAGATAAAAGAGTTTGTATTTAGATATATTCATCAATTTTCCGTTTAAAATTTTTGATGGTTTAAAAGCGATCCACTGGTCGCTTTCTTTGATGAAATCATTCTATTTTTGGATATAGGAAACGATAAGCGCTATATTTTGTAGTTATCAATCAAAAATTTTGAAAGCAAATGTTCTCGAAACAATCTTTAGAAATGTTGGATACGGTTGCAAGAATGGGCAGCTTTACCGCCGCCGCAGCGCGTCTACATAAAGTGCCGTCTGCGGTGAGTTATGGTGTCAGGCAAATCGAGCAAGATTTGGGCGTGTTGTTGTTTCGTCGATTGCCCAGAAAAGTAGAACTGACCCCAGCAGGGGAAACGTTTATTCAGCACGCAAGGCAGATGCTACGAGAAATGGAAGAGGTCCGAGCCCAAACGCGTCGTGCGGCATTGGGGTGGCATCAAACATTGAAAGTTACCTTCGATAACGTGGTCAAACTCGACAAATTAAAGCCGATGATTGAAGACTTTTATCAGACATTCGATTTTGCTGAATTACAAATCAACATGGAAGTGTTTAACGGATCTTGGGAAGCGATTTCGCAAGAGCGGACAGATATCGTACTTGGTGCTACGGCTGCGGTGCCTGTTGGAGGCGATTTTGGTATTCGTTCTATGGGGGATTTAGAGTGGGTCTTCGTTATGTCGCCAGCGCACCCTTGCGTTTTAGAACCCGTCCTAAATGAAGATACCGTAAGTCCATACCCTGCGATTTGTCTCGATGATACGTCCATAACGCTACCTAAGCGGCACAACTGGCATTACAAAGAGCAACGGCGCATATTGCTGCCTAATTGGTTCAGCGCCATAGAGTGTTTAAAAAATGGTGTTGGGGTAGGGTATATGCCTAAACACATCGCACAAGGGTACTTGGAGCGCGGGGAGCTTTACTCAAGAGAACTACTGACAGTAGAACACAGACCAATGAGTGCTTGTTGTATGGTTTGGCGTCAGGGTGAAGATCACCGATTACGTGACTGGATGATTAATTATCTAGGTGCTTCAGAAAAACTGCACCAAGACTGGATTGCAAGCGGCTAAAGAAACGGGGCTTTCGCCCCGTTTGAATTACGATAAAAAGAACTGATACGATGGATTATCCGACTCATCCTTACACTGATAACCCAATTCTCGAAGGTGAGCAGAGAAACGAGTCAGATCAGATTCCTCCAATTCAAACCCACAAAGCACGCGACCGTAATCCGCGCCTTGGTTTCGGTAATTGAATAGGCTGATGTTCCAGTGGGTGCCAAGCGTACTTAAGAATTTCACAAGTGCACCCGGATATTCTGGGAATTCAAAACTGTACAATCGCTCTTTCAATGGCTTTGACGGCTTGCCACCAATCATATAGCGGACGTGCAATTTCGCCATTTCATCATCAGATAAATCGACAACAGGGTATCCGCCGTCGCGTAAATCTTGTATGACGCTATCCAACTCTTGCTGACCATCTTGTAAGCGCAAACCGACAAAGATATTGGCTAGCTGATCATCGTTGTAACGGTAATTAAATTCGGTCACGGCTCTGCCGCCAATCAAGTTACAAAACTCGAAGAAAGCACCTTGGCGCTCAGGTATTGTCACCGCGAGTAAACCCTCGCGCTTTTCACCAAGTTCGCAACGCTCAGAGACATAACGCAAACCATGAAAGTTGGTGTTTGCGCCAGATAACACTGTACCCAGCTGTTTATCTTTCAACTCATGTTGTTCGGCAAACTTTTTCAAACCCGCCAGAGCTAAAGCGCCTGAGGGTTCGGCGATAGCACGAGTATCTTCAAAAATGTCTTTCACAGCAGAACAGATTTCGTCACTGGAAACACTGATGTGACCGTCGATGTATTGTTGGCAAAGTCGGAACGTTTCCTCGCCGATACGCTTCACTGCAACACCATCTGCAAACATACTCACTTGATCCAGAACCACAGGCTCACCCGCATCCAATGCTGCTTTTAGGCACGCAGATTCTTCAGGCTCGACAGCGATGACTTTGATTTCTGGCATCAATTGTTTGACCAATACCGCTACGCCCGCAGCTAAACCGCCTCCGCCAACAGGCACAAAGATGTAATCTAAGTGGCCATTTTGCTGCAGCATCTCCATACCAATTGTGCCTTGACCTGCAATCACCATCGGGTGATCAAAGGGGGGCACAAAAGTGTAACCATGTTCAGCAGACAATCTTTCCGCTTCGGCTTTGGCTTCATCAAAGTTATTGCCGTGAAGTACCACATTTCCACCAAACCCTCGAACCGCATCGACTTTGATGTCTGGTGTGGTTTTGGGCATAACAATGGTAGTTTGAATGCCTAATTTGGAACCCGACAGCGCCATGCCTTGAGCGTGATTACCGGCAGAAGCCGCAATGACGCCTGATGCTTTTTGCTGATCAGTCAGGCTCGCGACCATGTTGTAAGCGCCACGTAGCTTAAATGAATGAACAGGCTGGCGATCCTCTCGCTTTATTTGAATTTGATTACCAATGCGCGCAGAGAGCCGAGGCATCTCTTGAAAGGGAGACACCATTGCCACTTCATAAACAGGAGCGCGCAAGATTTGGCGCAGATACTCTGCGCCGGTTTGAGTGGTCAGTGTCATCGGCTAGTCCTCTAACAACGATTTGTCACGGACTGCACCTTTGTCTGCACTGGTCGCCATGCTGCCGTATGCTTTAAGAGCGAAAGATACTTCACGTTGACGATTCGCCGGCTTCCAACCCAGTTCATCTTGTTTCGCACGGCGAGTAGCCAACTCGTCTTCAGATACGTCTAAGGTGATAGAGCGGCTTGGGATATCAATGGTAATGATGTCGCCATTTTGTACCAAACCAATGGTGCCGCCACTGGCTGCTTCTGGTGATGTGTGGCCGATGGATAAACCAGACGTACCACCAGAGAAGCGACCATCCGTTAAAAGTGCACAAGATTTGCCTAAGCCCATCGACTTCAAGTAGGTCGTTGGGTAAAGCATTTCCTGCATACCTGGTCCGCCTTTTGGTCCTTCATAACGAATAACCACGACTTCACCTGCTTTTACTTTTCCACCCAAAATACCTTCTACAGCGGTGTCTTGGCTTTCAAATACGATAGCTGGTCCTTGGAATTTCAGGTTATCTTCGTCAACGCCCGCTGTTTTGACTATACAGCCATCTTCAGCGATATTGCCCGAAAGTACCGCTAAACCACCTTCTTGGCTAAAGGCATTTTCTTTGGTGCGGATACAGCCGTTTTCACGGTCATCATCCAAGCGATCCCAACGACAATCTTGAGAAAACGCTTTTGTCGTACGAATACCAGCAGGTCCGGCACGGAAGAATTTTAGAACATCTTCATTTTCTGTTTGGATGATGTCGTATTCTGCAAGCTGTTCTTGCATAGATAAACCCAGAACGGTACGAGTATCGCTGTTTAGCAATCCTGCGCGATCGAGTTCACCAAGAATGGCCATTACACCACCAGCGCGGTGAACATCTTCCATGTGATATTTTGGCGTGGATGGTGCCACTTTACATAGATGTGGGACACGTCGAGACATTTCATCAATGTCTTTCATGTCAAAATCAATTTCGCCTTCTTGAGCCGCGGCCAATAGGTGCAATACAGTGTTACTTGAACCACCCATCGCAATATCCAGTGCCATGGCATTTTCAAACGCGGCGCGGTTTGCGATGTTTCTCGGAAGCGCCGTCTCGTCGTCTTTTTCGTAGTAGCGACGAGTAAGCTCAACCACTCGCTTACCGGCATTGATGAACAGTTCCTCACGATCGGCGTGAGTAGCTAGCATGGAACCATTACCTGGTTGAGAAAGACCTAGTGCTTCTGTTAGACAGTTCATCGAGTTCGCGGTGAACATACCGGAACATGAACCGCAAGTTGGGCACGCAGAACGCTCTACTTGCTGGCTTTGTTCATCGGATACCGTTGGATCGGCACCTTGGATCATCGCATCAACTAGGTCGAGTTTGATCAACTGATCTGAAAGCTTGGTTTTACCTGCTTCCATTGGTCCACCAGAAACAAAGATCACTGGAATGTTTAAACGCATGGACGCCATTAACATTCCCGGTGTGATTTTGTCACAGTTCGAGATACATACCATCGCATCTGCACAGTGCGCGTTTACCATGTACTCAACAGAGTCGGCAATCAGTTCACGGGAAGGCAGTGAATAGAGCATGCCGCCGTGACCCATTGCGATACCATCATCAACAGCGATGGTATTAAATTCCTTGGCGATTCCGCCTGCTTTTTCGATTTCTCCAGCCACCAATTGACCCATGTCTTTTAGGTGAACGTGTCCAGGTACAAACTGTGTGAATGAGTTCACTACAGCAATGATTGGCTTACCGAAATCTTCTTCTTTTACACCTGTTGCACGCCATAAAGCGCGAGCACCAGCCATGTTTCTACCGTGTGTTGTTGTTGCTGATCTATATATTGGCATTGTTTTATTCCTTACTTCGCTGGTGCACTTTGTGTTGATTCGGCATCTTGAGGATACACGTAATCTAACCAGCCCCACTTGTCCTCTGTGGTGCCATTAAACAAGCCAAAATAGGCGTCTTGCAGTACTTTTGTGATAGGGCCGCGTTTGCCGTTGCCCACTTCAATTTTATCAATGGTTGCAACAGGAACGATTTCTGCTGCTGTGCCTGTCATGAAAACTTCATCGGCTAGATACAAGGCTTCACGGGCAATATTGGTTTCGCGTACTTCGTAGCCTCTGTCTCTGGCTAGAGTCATGATAGAGTCGCGAGTGATACCCGGTAGAATGGCGCTAGTGGCTGGTGGAGTCATTAGAACACCGTCTTTAATGACAAAGATATTTTCACCAGCACCTTCCGATAGATACCCGTCAACGCTTAGAGCAATACCTTCGTCGTAACCGTGGCGACGAGCTTCTCCGCCAACGAGGAGAGAAGATAAATAGTTGCCCCCAGCTTTAGCCGCTGTCGGAATTGTGTTTGGTGCAGCACGATTCCAGCTTGAAATCATTGCATCAACGCCACTTTCTAACGCTTCTTCACCTAAGTACGAACCCCAAGGGAATGCCGCGATGATCACTTCCATTTCTGTCCCTTCAGGCGGACATACCCCTAAACCGACATTTCCAACAAAACCTAATGGGCGGATATACGCGTTGTCCAATTTGTTTTGACGTAATGTCTCACGGGTGGCTTCCATGATTTCTTCGACAGTATATGGAATCGGGAAACGATAGATTTTGGCAGAATCTTTTAAGCGTTTAGCGTGCTCTAAGTGACGGAAGACGATAGGACCTTTCGGGGTGTTGTAGCAACGTACCCCTTCAAATACTGACGTACCGTAGTGCATAGCGTGGGTCAAAACGTGAACGTTCGCTTCACCCCATGGAACCATTTCACCATTAAACCAGATGTAATCGGCTGTTCTTGCTGTCATGTTCGCGTTCCTTCCTTATGCACACACTTTTTGTTGTAAGTTATTATTGGGGAGTTCGTTCGTTTCGATCTCGTTAACATCAACAGAGCGAATGTCCCACAGTTTTTCTATCTGGCTGACCAACATAGAAATGGGGCGATCACTGTCAACGATGATCTCAACGCTGGCCACTTTACTCTCATGGTTTTGAGTGGCGGCGACTTGGCGAATAATGAAACCACGATGGCGTACAACGCGAAGAACACGTTCCAGCAACACTGGTTTATCGTCGGCTTTGATATCTAATAAATAGCGTTGCATTAGGTGTTCTCCAGCATGTCATTGTTCGAAGCACCTGGTGGTACTAATGGCCACACGTTTTGCTCTTCATCAATCAATACATGAAGCAGGTACGACGTTTTGCTCTCTAGCATTTCTTTCAGCGCAGGCTCAACCTCTTCCTTGCGCGTGATTTGTTTACCCGGAATACCAAACGCTTGTGCCAGCATAATGAAATCTGGGTTGTCATCTAAAATGGTTTCACTGTGTCTGCCGTCAAAGAACAAAGACTGCCATTGGCGAACCATGCCCAAACGCTGGTTGTCGAGCAGAACCATTTTAACTGGAATCTGGCGGCGCTTTAGTGTCCCCAGTTCCTGTACATTCATCATGAACGAACCATCTCCTGATATAAGGATAGATTGGTCGTTAGGACGTGCAACCGCTGCGCCCATTGCCGCAGGTAAACCAAAGCCCATGGTGCCCAGACCAGCAGAACTGATGAAGTTCTGAGGTTCACGAGGTTGAATGTGCTGCGCTGCCCACATTTGGTGCTGACCGACATCCGTAGAAACAATTGATGAATCCGGCATCATGTCAGACAGTTGCTTTAGCAATAGCGGCGCAAAAATAGGGTCACCCGGATGATCGTAACGCCACTTGAAGCCACTTCTTAGGCTTTCGCTGTGATGAACCCAAGGGGAAATATCCTGTGAAAGCTCTAACTGAGGAAGTATCACGTTGATGTCGCCGCGTATTGAGGCGTTTGCCGTTCTTAGTTTATTGAACTCAGCGGCATCGATGTCAATGTGAATAACTTTGGCGTGCGGGGCAAATGTATCGAGTTTTCCCGTCACACGGTCATCAAAGCGAGCACCTACAACGATCAGTAGGTCAGATTCTTGAACCACTAAATTCGCCGCTTTCGTACCGTGCATCCCTAGCATACCTAGGTAATGAGGGTCATGTCGCTCGATGGTACCCAAACCTTTCAGTGTGCTTACAGAAGGCATTGGGTTAATTCTTAAAAACTCACGTACCGACTCGGTCGCATTGGCAAGTTGAACACCACCACCCACATACAAAACTGGGCGCGTTGCCTGTGAAAGCAATGCTTGAGATTGTGATATGGCATCTGTGCTGGCAACTGGAATGGCTGGTGGTTCAAAATGAGGCAGTATTTCAGTTGGTGCTTGAGCTAACTGCACATCTTTAGCTATGTCGACAATGACTGGACCTGGACGGCCACTTTTCGCAACTTCAAAAGCCTCAGCAAGAGTGGGAGCGAGATCGTTGATGTCAGTAACGAGGTAGCTGTGCTTAGTACACGCTAAAGACATACCAATGACGTCCATTTCTTGGAAGGCATCAGTGCCGATGTGAGAGCTGGCAACCTGACCTGTGATGGCAACCAATGGAACTGAATCTAGAAATGCATCTGCGAGTCCTGTGACTAGGTTGGTTGCACCTGGTCCTGATGTGGCCATACAGACAGCGACATCTTGAGTTGAACGAGCCATACCAATGGCTGCCATAGCTGCGCCTTGTTCATGGCGGCATAGGATGTGCTCCACACCACCATCATACAACGCATCATATATTGGCATGATTGCCCCACCAGGGTAGCCAAATATTGTCTTAATACCTTCTTGCTGCAAAGCCGCAACAACTAATTCAGCACCTGTCATAGTTGTTCTCCTGCGATTTGCGAGGGATGAAACGGCTTCATCCCTTTATTGCCATTGCACATCGTGTGCTCCCATTTCTTCCTGTATTAACCTAATTGTATTCGGTTAATCATGTCTTAAGTTATAAAAAAACCCCCGAGCTTCTCAGCGCGGGGGTTTTTGCTATTCTGTGGTTATTTCCTACCCACAATCCCCCGCGCGGTCCTAATAATGACCACGATAATCAGGGCAACGAGTGCGTTAATGCGAGTAGTTAAATTCATTAATTCTAATTATTCAAAAGTTGTGAAATTGTTTGCGTTTCTAATGGTAACACACTCTTTGGTTACATGACAAGGGAAAAGTAAGACTTTTTTCACATTTATCGCGTACAGAAAAAAGCTATAAAGTGAATAATTATTTAAAAATTAGATAGTTATAAATTTATCACTGTGTATAAATAATAGGCAAGGATGCAACATGGCTTTAGCAATTATTCACAGCCGCGCGTGTGTAGGAGTGGAAGCTCCAGAGGTGACGGTTGAGGTGCACATCAGCAATGGTATGCCTGGTTTTACTTTGGTGGGCTTGCCTGAAACAACGGTGAAAGAGTCGCGTGATAGAGTGCGCAGCGCCATTATTAACTCTGGCTTCGAATTTCCAGCAAAGCGTATAACGGTAAACTTGGCCCCAGCTGATTTGCCAAAAGAAGGTGGTCGCTTTGACTTGCCTATTGCGCTCGGGATATTGGCAGCATCAGAACAAATCGCCATCACTAAGCTGGGGCAAATAGAGTTTATTGGCGAACTTGCTCTGTCTGGTGAATTGAGAGCAGTCAAAGGCGTGTTACCAGCTGCGCTAGCGGCTAATAAGAGTAACCGTTGTTTAGTCGTACCCGATACCAATGGTGATCAAGCCGCATTGGTTGGGGCAAATACACATAAATCGGCAGCCAACTTGCTGGACGTATGCGCCGATTTATGTGGTCAAAAATCCCTTTCTTTATTCCAGACCCCCGAACTCACGGTTACTCAAGAGTCATCTCGTTGTTTGCAAGACATTATTGGGCAACAGCAAGGTAAACGTGCGCTAGAGATCGCCGCTGCAGGTAATCATAACCTTTTGTTCCTTGGTCCTCCGGGAACGGGAAAAACCATGCTGGCGTCTCGATTGCGTGATTTGTTACCCGATATGGATGAGCAAGAAGCGATGGAAACGGCGTCAGTTGCCTCACTTACTCAGCAGGAAATCAATCAATATAACTGGAGGAAACGACCTTTTCGTTCTCCTCACCATTCCAGTTCTATGGCGGCTCTGGTTGGCGGAGGCTCGATTCCTAGACCAGGTGAGATCTCATTAGCGCATAATGGGCTCCTATTTCTTGATGAAATGCCAGAATTTGAACGAAAGGTGCTGGATTCATTACGCGAACCTCTAGAGTCAGGAGAAATCATTATCTCGCGTGCAGCGGGTAAAACGCGCTTTCCAGCTCGCTTCCAGCTAGTTGGAGCGCTTAATCCGAGCCCAACAGGGTATTACGAAGGGAATCAAGCGAGAGCGAACCCTCAAGCCATACTCCGGTATTTAGGCCGTCTATCTGGTCCATTGCTCGATAGGTTCGATATGTCTTTAGAAATTCCTGCGCTGCCAAAAGGTACGCTTTCTGAAGGTGGTGATCGTGGCGAACCTACTCAGGTAGTAAAACAAAGAGTGAATTTTGCGCGTGAGAGGATGCAATCGCGCAATGGGAAAGTAAACGCATTGCTAGGGACGCGTGAAATCGATAAATATTGCCCATTGCAAAAACAAGATGCAGAGTTTCTTGAAAATGCGCTTCACCAGCTTGGTTTATCTATTCGAGCGTACCATCGGATTATCAAAGTGGCTCGTACCATTGCCGATTTGTCGGGGAGCCGGAATATAGAGCGCCCTCATATTGCCGAAGCCTTGGGATATCGTGCCATGGATAGGCTCATGAAGCAGCTTATCGCGCAGGCGGTATAAAAAATGCCAGCGAAGAGCTGGCATTGATGAGCGATACGTTATTGGGTTGCTTACGCTGTTTAAAAACTGTAGTTCAAGCCAGTAGCAACAATCCAGTTACTGCTGTCGTAGAAATCAATGTTTGAAGTAACGGAGTCGTAACCACCAAAAGCAACTAAAGACGTGTTTTCCCAACCCATGAAGTTGACGTATTCATAAGCTAAGAACAGCTTGAGCTGATTATCATCTCGGGTTTTATCGAAGACAGGGTTCGTGTCGTCAAAGCTGCGGTTGAGATAAGAAACAGTGGTGACGAATTGATGCTGACCGCGAACCATGATCGCGGTTAAGTCTGCGCCGATTCCCGTGTTTTGCATAGCAGAACCATCGGCGTCGCGTTGGATGTATTTGAGAGAAGGCAGCAAAAAGGTGGTTCGGCTTAATGGTACAAACTTCTCAACTTTGGAATAGAGTACCTTGCCATTTCGATTCAGTTTATCGGCACCCGACGCCAATTCTGATCCCGATGTTTCTTTATCAATATTAATTTGCCCATAGGCGAGATCAAAGTTGAGACCGAACAAAGGCGTCTTTTCCAATTGAAGGCGGTAAGCCGTACCAAACTCTTTGGTTTCTGCACGGTTACCATTGAGCTGATAAGGGTCTTGCCATACCTCGGATTGAAGGACACTCGGCAGTGCCGCGAGGCTCCATGTCATACCAGAAGACAGCTCGTTTTTGTAGCCTAACTCAAGCGCTAAGGTACCGATGGCAATATCGGCGCGAGACGTACCAAAAAATATTTGATGCTGTTTATTTGAGCCGAACGTGTATTGCAGGTTACCTAACGGTGCAATTAAGACGTCACTTTCAGTTGGGGTTTCGCCCTTTGTACGCTGAGCGCTGGCTTCTGTATTCATATTTGATGTTTGGCTGGTATAGCCAACATTGATAGCGACTTCGCCACTGAATCCATTCTTATCGCTGAGCTCTGCCTGAGCACCATAGGAAGCAACCAAAGCAGACAGTAAAACACTTAACGATTTTCGTTCCATGATAATCCCTTTATCCGAATACTGATTTTGAGCGAGAGTACAGAATGTCATATTAAGTGGTACTTAATCCACTAATCCATGGCGTTGTACGAAAAACTCGACAAATCAGACCATTAAATAAATGGATTACATTAAGATGACAGCGCAGTACAATAATGCACCATTTTTAACGTGGGCTTATCTTCAATACTTATAACGCTATGTTTGGTTATTTTCTTCTTATTCTCAACGTCACACTCGTCATCCTGACTTCTGCTTTGTGCTCCATTCCAATCGTCTTACTCGCATTGGTCAAGTTTCTCGTTCCGGGACAAAAACTAAAAACGCAGGTTACTCGTGGTGCTAACTTTTTTATGTGGCTTTGGGCCACCCTTAATGGGCTCATTTTGGTTATCTCTAACCGAATAGAGTGGCGTATTGATGGCGGAGAAGGGTTAAAAAAAGAGGGTTGGTACTTGATGATTAGCAATCATCTCAGCTGGACAGATATCGTCGTTCTTTGTTCTGTTTTTAAAGACCGCATACCCATGCCTAAATTTTTTCTAAAACAGCAACTTTTATACGTCCCTTTCGTTGGTATGGCTTGTTGGGCGCTGGATATGCCATTTATGCGTCGTTATTCAAGGGAGTACTTAATTAGGCACCCTGAAAAGCGTGGACAGGACTTGGCGACTACGCGCCGCTCATGCGAAAAATTCAGACACCTGCCCACCACAGTTGTCAATTATGTCGAAGGCACGCGTTATACTTCTGAAAAGCAGAAAAAATCCAGCGCGCCTTATCAGCATTTATTGTCCCCAAAATCGGGGGGGATTGCTTATACCCTAGCGGCGATGGGCGAACAATTTGATCATATTATTGATGTCACATTGGCGTACCCAGACAATGTAGATACCCCGTTTAAAGACATGCTAATGGGAAAAATGAAGCGAATTGAGGTGCGTATTCGTTTGATACCGATGACAGAAGAGGTGAAAGGCGACTACTTTAACGACAAGCCTTATAAGAGGCAGTTTCAGCAATGGCTGGGGGATATTTGGCGAGATAAAGATGAAGTACTGAAGAATATTTATCACAGCAAATAGGCTGAAGCTAGTTGGCTGGACCCTAACAAACGGATTAAGAATAAAAAAGGAGCCAAAGGCTAATGCCGATCAGTTA
>NZ_PIZL01000037.1:0-2473 GCF_002835515.1 Vibrio sp. vnigr-6D03 | reverse complement strand
AATTGGACCAAAACCACTGAAGCCAGCAACTTTCGAAACCCTTACAACCCTTGAATTTTCAAAGCGCTATAACACCCGCTTAAGTGGCTGCCAATGCAATACAACGGCTACCGCATTGCGCCTTAAACACAATTATTTCTGCAAACCTAAAGTGCCACGCGTTGGCAGTCCGCTTGAAGCGTTTGTTGTAGAGCAACAAGTAACGAACTGACTTGGCAATGAAGTACTTAGTTTACATTCAATGAGCAGCATCTTAACTAACAGAACCTTCTGCAACCAGACCACAAAGCCCAAAATACCGATTCAGTCGAGAATTTAAGAAAACGAGCCTGAGCAAAGCTTCAAAATTCAACGAACCGAATTGATTTTGAAAGCTTACAGCAACTTGGATTGCGAGGATTTACCACCTTGATTCAGGCCAAGGAATCGAACTCGAAAACACTGAAGCCAGCAACTTTCGAGAGCCTGACAACCCTTGAATTATCAAAGCGCTATAACGCCCAGTTAAGTAGCCAAAAACGCACAAATGTTGTTTCTGCAAACTACCCTAAACACAAAACTCACCGCAAACTAAAAATGCCACGCGTTTTTGGTCTGCTTGAACTGTTTGTTGTAGCGATACAAGCAAACAGACTTACTTGGCAATGAAGCACTTAACTTGCATTCAATGACCTGCATCTTAGCCAACAAAATCCACTGCAACCAGACCACAAAATCTAAAACACCGATCATGTCGAAAATTTAGGGAAACGAGCCGAGAGCAAAGCTTCAAAATTCAGTGAACCGAATTGATTTTGGAAGCTCGCAGCAACTTGGTTTTCTGAGAGCTTTCCACATTGGATTTGGTTGAGGAATCAATCTCAAAAACACTGAAGCCAGCAATTTTCGAGAACCTTACAACCTTTAAATTATCAAAGCGCTATAACGCCCAGTTAAGTAGCCAAAAACGCACAAATGCTGTTTCTGCAAACTACCCTAAACACAAAACTCAACGCAAACTAAAAATGCCACGCGTTTTTGGTCTGCTTGAACTGTTTGTTGTAGCGATACAAGCAAACAGACTTAACTTGGCAATGAAGCACTTAGCTTGCATTCAATGAACAGCATCTTAGCCAACAAAACTTACTGCAACCAGACCACAAAGCCCAAAACACCGATTCAGTCGAGAATTTAGGAAAACTAGCCGGAAGCCAAACTTCAAAATCTGATGAAGCTGAATGGTTTTGAAACCTACAACGGCTTGGCTTGCGAGGATTTACCACCTTGATTCAGGCTAAGGAATCGAACTCAAAAACACTGAAGCCAGCAACTTTCGAAAACCTTACAACCCTTGAATTATCAAAGCGCTATAACGCCGCGTTAAGTGGTGAGCAACGCTATCCACCCTACATAAACCATTGTGACATAAACACTTAACCCAAAGTAGGCTGAAAATGCCGAGCGTTGGGAATCCGTCTTAAACGCTTTGTTATAAGCGTGTTTTTTGCTCCATGACTTCTTCAGCAGACTTGCTCTTAGCCTCTTCAATTAATTCTCTTAAAGCTAATTGTATGTGTTGTTGAAAAGCAACATAATCATCGTAAACAGGTCCCTGATTGGGTAATTCAGGATTTCTCTTATTTTTCTTATGGTATGAAATGTGCCATTGAGTAGTGCGTAATACTTCATAAAAAGACGCCAAACGATCAAACCATAATTTCCTATGTTTACCATCAATGGAACTAGGGTTAAGGAAATATGCTTCTGACGCCTCAATGTTCTTTTTAGTTAAGCTTTCAATACTCGTGTTTATATCTTTTACATAATGATGAATTAGCTGATAAGAGCGACGCTGAGATGAACTTAGCTCACTCACCACTTCCTTATAATAATTATCAAAAATATAAGACCCAAATGGTAAAGGCATTGTTCCAGAGTGAATCATGTGTACATTCATCTCCAGTTTATGGCAAGTTATTGCTATGGCAGACTCAAGTGAAGTTTCTATATCTTGTAGCTCTCTGAACAAAGCCCTTTTAGTTTGACACTTATTAACACGATACTTGATATATGCAACTAACTGTCCAACCAACAAAGCAACAACAGCAGAAATTAGTGCAATTATTAGCTTTTCGTCAGCTAACACATGATTTACTTCCATTCGATTATCTCAAATTTATCTTCATAGCTTATAACGCCAGCTTAAACCGCAGACAACGCACAAAACAAGCCGCTGCAATACGCCTTAAACACTTAATTCACCGCAAACTAAAAATGCCACGCGTTGTTTGTCGGTTTGAAGCTTTTGTTAGAGCGATACAGACAAAAAACTCGCTTGGCAATGAAGCACTTAGCTATGCCTTCTACTAACGTCTTTTTACCCAACATATCTTCACTCATCACTACCACATATCCTACAACGCAGATACCATCCGTCCTTCACCAACACGACCCTAGAGCAAAGCTCCTAATCTCCACCATCCCAATTTCACTT